>NZ_JAALLT010000001.1:0-338786 GCF_011059145.1 Halalkalibaculum roseum
GAGGGCCACATCCCGGTCGAGCTTGGTATCTCGGGCCAAGTAGACTACACCCATCCCACCTTCCCCAATTTTTTCAGCAATTTTGTACTGGGAAATCTTTTTACCAATCATTATGGAATTCTCTCTTATGATTGAACTATCAGGCAGATGAATATTATTGTCTCTCTTATGCCTAAACCCTAATGTCTTTCTCCTTTAAGTAATTGAAAAATAATAATTTAAAGATCACATATCTAGTCTTGGCGGGCAGTAACTTTACGCTGGGAAATATTAAAGAATCTGCATCCGCTTTCGGGCTTCCTGTAATTTCTCTATATCCTCATCACCGTTTTTCCATATATTCATAAACTTTTGGTAATAGGATTGAGCCTGCTCCGTGTTTTCTTGCTGCTCGTATATTTTAGCAAGCCGGTAGTGAGCCAATATCCAATCCAGCTGCGTTTCATTATTCAGACTTTTCTCTTCTAGCACTGCCAGGTAGTTCTCTTTAGCTTTTCCCCATTCACCGGTTTGGTAATAACAGTAGGCCAAAACTTCAGGCATTTCCAGGATATTATGGGCGATGACCAAAGATTCCCTGGCTTCCTCAAAGTTTTTCCTCGCCAGTTCGACTTCACCTTTTAACAGGTAATAAAAGGCTTGATCCTGATTGGTATTTCTGCTGACAGCCGAAGTGGCTACAATATTTCCGATATTTTGTTTAATCCGACTGAGGATCTCTTCTGCTTTATCAAGCATATTATTCCTGGCATACAACTGTCCGGCGCTGGCCAACCAGGATGGACTCAAGTCCATGTTCTCCATGAGTTGATTTATCTCTTCCAGCTCCCGGTTAAATTCCTCTTCCATGCCTTTAACCTTATAGGCCCTTGCCAGGTACATGCGGTCCCGGTATTCACTTAATTCTATACCATTGGATTTGTTTATAAGCGCAGCCTCTTTGAACTGGTCTATAGCTTTTGAAAAATGCCCTGTATAAGTATTCAGCAATGCCAATGATCGAAGTCCACGTGCTTTCTTGTCTTTTTCTGAAAGCATGAGTTCAAAGGTTTCTCGGGCCTCTTCCAGTTTCCCCATTTCTACAAGCATAAAACCGTACTCGTTATTGACGTACATACCCTTTTTCATATCAGGGTTTATCTCAAATGCGCGGTTATAGTATTCGAGGGCCTGCTCGTTTTGTTCGAGTGCTTTATTGCAGGTAGCTAAATTGACAAAAGCACTTGGATCATCCGGATTAAACTCTACCACTCCGCTGTAAGCATCAATACAGTTTTGGTATTTCCCTGTTATCAGATAGGTATATCCCAGGCGCCACCATGCCGTATAGTCATCGGGATACTGGCTGAGGTAAGATTTATAGTTCTCGATGGCTTTCTCGCGGTCTCCCCTCCAATCTTCAACTACGGCCCGGATCCATAAACGCTCCCTCACGGTAAGCCGCCCCATCTGTTCCAGTGCTTTTTGGAAGTGTTCTTCACCTTCTTGCCTTTTTCCTCGTATATAATAATGCATGCCCAGTTCGGCGTGAGCCAGTGCAAACTTTGGATCCAGCTCAACTGCCTGCTCCACGAGATCATAACCGGTCTGCTCATCATAAATTCTTAGTTTCATTCCCTCAGCATATAATTTCAGGGCTTCCAGAGAGGAGGTAGTTGCCTGTATGATGGGGGTATAGTTTTCTGATATGCCGGACTGCGGTTCTCCCAGTTCCAACCGAATTTGCTTGGAAAACTGGTCCATCGCCTTGAGGATGGCATCCTTGTTTTCTGCTCTCACCGGATCTACCTCGCGTGTGGTACCGGTAGTGATATCCCGTATGTTCGCTGCCAGAATGTATGAATTGTCTTCCTGTTCAATGGTCGGTGTTATGATGACGCCGACATTTTCTTCAACGGCTGCTTTGGTAACCACATCCATCGTCAAGGTTTTGACCCCGCTGATCTCAAGATCATTATTCAGTATGTTGAGCACCTGCTGACGGTTATACAGGTTTACGTAAGCAGACTGGTTCAGTCCAACCTCGAGTATCGTGTTGAGAAACTGGCTGAAATCAGCTTCGTCAGTCCGGTTTTCAAAATCGGTGATCATGACCCAGTCCCGTTCCTCAAAGTCTATTTTTTGATTAGGAAAAAAGAAATAAAAGCCCAGCAATATTACAGCAATAATCCCTACAACGGTGATGGGTACCGGAGACAGGACTCGTTCTTTGAAGCCTGTGGTGCTGCTTGCTATTCCTATGCCCGAAGAAGCCGATTGAGAGGCTGTTGTCCCAATCATTTGTTTTATTTCTGTAAAATCTTCCTGTAGTTTCTCGACCTCCCGGTATCGCTTGTCCGGATCTTTTTCCAGCGCTTTATGAATGATCGTACTCAGCCCGGCAGGCAAATCAGGATTTATTTCTTCTATGCGGTCAGGCTCTTCATTGAGTATGGAATAGATTACGGCCTGCGGGTACTCACTGAAGAAAGGTTTACGTCCACTAAACATCTCATATAATATGATTCCCAATGACCAAATATCCGTCCGGTGATCTATATTCTTTCCCCGGGCCTGTTCGGGTGACATGTAGGCCGTAGTACCCAGGGTATCACCGGTCTTGGTGATGTCCCCGGTATTTTTGAATTTAGCCAGGCCGAAGTCCATCACTTTAACCCGCCCCTCGGCATCTATCATAATATTTTCGGGTTTGATATCACGATGGACGATTTGCCGTCCATGGGCGGATTTCAGGGCATCGGCAATCTGAATGGCATAATCGAGGCGGGTAGAAATAGAAAGGGGGCCTGACTCCATTTTCTTTCGCAGGGTTTCTCCCTCCACGTATTCCATGACAATGTATTGCCGGTTTTCAAACTCATCCGCGTTGTGGATAGTACAGACATTGGGATGGTTAAGGGCTGCAGCTGATTTGGCTTCGCGAATAAACCGCTGCTTGTCTTTAGGGGAGGGCGTAGCTGATTCCGGAAAGAATTTGAGGGCTACATGGCGATCGAGGTTGGTATCGAGGGCTTTGTAAACGACTCCCATTCCGCCTTCACCGAGCTTTTCAGTGATTTTATAATGGGAAATCATTTGCCCGATCATATGCAGGTACACCTCTTTGATTCATGTTAAAGGTGTAATAGTGTCTGCCGTATGATGTCCAGTCGGAATTTTTTACTACTGCAAAAAGACTTTTTATTGGTCTTCATGCCAGCCAAAAATGCAACATCTTATATTTAATATATAATTAATTGCAGTTAATGACATACTGTAAATAGTACAGCAATTTTGAGTGTACTTAGCCACTGATCTTAATGGTACACTGATCGGCACTGATTTTTGACCCGCGGATATCCGTGTCCTATACAGCTACGCCTCGCCTTGCTGGAAGTACCTGATGAAATCTGAAATAGCGTAGATCAGCAGGAAGGTAGCCACCAGGTAGGCAATGGAACCGGGATTCATGATCACCAGCAGGGCAAGCACCAGGGTTATGACACCAACCACCGCAAACTGGAAGGCGAAGAGCAGCAGCAATCCAAAGAGTCCCAGGAATCCGGCAAAAGTGATGGGGATAAGTTCGGGGAAGATGAAGATAAGCACCCCGGCCACTATGGGAAGCGCAGAAAGCGTTGGGGAGACTTTAAAGGCGATGAATATGATACCCAGGAACAGGAGGTAACTGCCCGCAATCAGGTAGAGGAAGTTCGGGTATACAAGAGTCAGCACTCCGGTAATAAATGCCAGAATAGCGTTCAGTACCTGGCTGTGTCTGGATTCGCTGCTTATTTCTATATGGTATTGTTCAAACATAGGTTTGTTGGATCGGTGTTCTTTACTGTAAAGGTAAAGATTTAATGTTACTGTTGCGTATGTTCTTAAGCCGCAGATTCGCACTGATTTTTTGGTTTATGGGATAACTGGATTGCTGCTCGCCGGTTGTTTCCGAAGCATGATGTTCACACCTCCAAGGTTTGGGAACCTTGGAGGTGTGTTTATGCCTAAGAGCTTTATGGAAGACTGATCTGCACGGATTTTGTCGGCGGGTATCTGTGTTCTATTTTAACTGATTTCTTATATGGATCTTTTATTTTTGTCATCCCGAGCCCCGTCGAGGGATCTCATCCGCTATGAAAGGACTCAGTTTTTCTGAGTGGATGAGATCCCTCCACTAACGGTCGGGATGACACCTTAAAGGAATGGGAAGGTTGAGAAAAATAGGGCTATTCTACTGCGTAAGGGTAATTTCCTTACCATATATTTCCGAAACAAAGTGTCGGAAACAGGGAATAAAATATCATAAAACCTGCGTGCCTCCGCATATTCCGTAGTATCCGTGTTCTATATAACGTTTAAAACCATACCGAATAGTTATACCTTTCTCCTGATGTGTCTTTCAAGTAGGAATTCATGAATAATCCGACTGACAAACAAATAAACAGGTGGGTAGAGCAGATCTCTGAATCGCACAGGGAATCCTTTGACCGCCTGTTCCGTGCACTCTACCCGCAGCTGGTACGGTTTTCGGTGAGGTATACCGGAAATAAAGCCGCGGCCGCGGATCTTGCACAGGATGCTTTTGTGGTGCTTTGGAAAAAAAGACATGAATTGAAACAGATTGATTCGCCCAAGGCCTACATCTACCGGATGGTGCGGAACCGTTCGCTGAATTACATTCGCGATCATTCCTCAAAGACTACGGGGCTGGAGGCGATGGAAGAACCCCGCGTTGAGATGAACGATGATGAGGAGCAGGAGGAGCGGCAGATGAACCTGTTGAAAGGATGGATTAGTGACCTACCGGACCGGCGGCGGGAAGCATTTGAGCTCAGCCGCTTTGAAGGTCTGGATCATGATGAAATTGCCGATGTAATGGGCATTTCATCCAATACGGTTAACAACCACATCGTGGCGGCCCTGGAATACCTGAAAGAGCGCCACCTTTCGTACCGTGAGGAAGAAAACTCTAAAGCCAAAGGTTATGACTGACACTAAAAAATATAACGGTGACAATAGGTCCCCTGAAAAAGAAATACTGGAACACTTCCCTGAGCACGACCGGGAACTGGTGAAAAGCATCTGGCAGAAGAGCCAAGAAGCTGTATCATCCCAGGAAGAAGTGGATTCGGATGAAATCGATGAGGCCTTATCTAAGGTTCATCGGCGCCTGCAATTTGAGGAAGAATCAGCAGAAGACATGCGAAATAACGGCACCGGCTCCATGGACTGGAAATGGCTGATGGCAGCAGCATCGCTGTTAATAATTCTAGGAGCCGGATACCTGTTTATCCCAAAATCCATTGAAGTACCATATGGTGAAACGGCTTCTATTGAGCTGCCTGACGGGTCCATGGTTGAATTAAACAGCGGGAGCGAACTGAGCTACAGCAGGTTATTTTCCCTGCTCGGCCGTGAGGTTGAATTGAATGGAGAAGCCTTCTTTGAGGTACAGAAGGGCTCCCTTCCCTTTGAGGTTCGCGCCAACAACAGTGTAGTACGCGTAACGGGCACCCGCTTTAATGTGCGATCGTGGCAGGAAGATCCGGGATCAGAGACCGAGGTAACTGTTACGGAAGGTAGCGTGCTATTTTATTCAGAGAGTCAGGAGGATCGCTCGGTGGCTATTCAGCCGGGTGAGATGAGCCGCTGGACAGACGGACTTCCGGCACCTACCTCCCCCGATTCGGCTGCCCTTGAACGAGCACTGGCCTGGAGAAGTCAGAGTTTTGTATTCAGCAAAAAGCCACTCCAAATTATACTGCGAGAGATGGAGCGCCGTTTTGATATAACCATCACCCTGGAAGCCGAAAGCTACAACAGTGAGAAGGTTACCATCCACTATGTGAATCCGGAAGACGTGGAAGTGATGTTGAAGGATATATGCCGGGTCAAGGGTCTCCGATATTCAGCCAGTGCCGACGGGTACCGGATTTATAAATAGAAATGCAGGACGCAAATAGAAACGGTGAAGCTTAGATTGACAGGGTTGATAAACAGGCGCTCATTTTTCTCAAGTATTGGGCTCATTACGACCATCAGCGTCATATTGTTGATGCTCATCCCATCGAACCATCTGCGTGCCCAAGGTAACCGGGAGGCAACCTATTCCTTTGACTTCCGTGGGGAAGAACTGCATGAGGTGCTGGAAACCATAGCCAGGGAAGCCGAAATTGACATGGTCTACGATCCTGACCTGGTGGAAGGCATCACTGTATACCAGCGAATCAATCAAGAGTCGGTTCCCACTTTGCTTGGAACCATTTTATCGGATACATCCCTCGATTTTCTAATCCTGTCTACCGGTACCATTGTCATTGTCAAAAAAGTCCAAGAAAAGGCAGTTTATGGATCCTATTTTGGGAAAGTAGTGGGTAGCCAAACCGGTCGACCACTGCCCGGTGCTACCGTCATGCTGGCTGATGCCTCCGGGGGAACCAGCACCAACAGCAGCGGCAGCTTTGCCCTGAATAAACTACTGACAGGTTCTTATGACATCATTTTCAGTTACATCGGTTACGAGCCGGTATCAAAGACCATAACCATTAGGCCGGGAGAGCAGCTTCGCGAGGAGGTAGTGCTGAAACCGAAACCGGTGGATTTTGCACCTATCGTGGTGACCGAACACAAGCCCCAGGTCGTTTATGCCGCTGACAGGCAGTCCGCCGATCCCACGGGCCGATGGGCTCCCGCCGGTAGGATGCAGGATGCTATACGCAGCCTCACTCTTTTCCAGGGGGTGCAGTACGGATTGCCCTTGACGGATCTGCACCTTCAAGGAGGACAGCCCGGGGAACACCGTATCAGGCTGGATGGCGTTCCGGTCTATAATCCGCATAGCTTCGGACAGATGTTCAGCGCCTTTAGCCCTTATGCCCTGGGCTCTGTTGAATTGCATAAGGCGGGATTTGGTGCAAAAGAGGGAAGTCAGACGGCCGGTCTGATCGATCTAACTCATGATATTGGCGGAATGGGTGATAAGAGTTTTATGGCACAGGCCGATCCATTGAGTGTTAACCTGCGGGGCGACTACCGCATCGGCAAAAACGATTCGGAAGAGGGTTCCTCCTTTAATATCATGGGTGCGGCGCGCTTCAACTACTGGGATCTATTTCAGGAACCGGGTCTGCAGCAGACACTCACCGAGTGGGACGACCTTGATCCGCTGATTACGAATCTGATCATTGATTCGGAAACAGACGCCGCGCTGTATGAACCTCGCGAGCACACTTCCCGCGTCCGGTTTCATGACCTGCATCTGGCTACCCGATACGATATCGACAACTACAAAACGCTCTCCTCTTCACTATACGTGGGCAGCAACCTTGTAAGTACGGATTTGTTGAGACAGGCCCCGGTTGACGAACCTTCCCCGCGGTACCTCTATGCAAGAGATGAATACCGCTGGAATAATGTGATGGGACAGGTCAGTTATACCCAACTGGTTTCTTCCCGGCTGGACTTGAACACACAAGTGAGCTATAGCAGCAACCGACTTCGTCACCGCTACCTTATAGGAACCAGTGATAGTCCCGGTTTACCCAACCTTGGTTTAAACTCGGAAAGCGTTTTTGCCTCTTTCCTTGATGCGGGCGCCCTGAACCTGGTGCCTAACCAGCGAAATGCTAATAACATACAACATCTGATTTTTCGTACGGATGGGACGTACAGCTTCAGTCCCAGGTTCTCTATGACAGCCGGGGCTCGCATGGACTATGTGGAATCACGGGTGGATCTATCTGACCTTTTTTATCTTGCTACTTTCACCGATCAGCAGTCGACACTTTATTCTTCTTTTCTAAACGGAAGCTGGAGGCCGGGCGAGTACTGGGAAATTACGGCCGGCAATCGCTTGACCTATTCGAGTTCCATCGGGCGGGTGTACCCGGAGCCGCGAGCCAGCGTGCAAGTTGATCGTCCGGATGCGAAACTGGGTTACTGGTCACTGCGCATTTCCGGCGGGTTGTACCGGCAGTTTATCAATCAATACCAGATTACTAATCCAGGTCCTACATCGCTGGTTCCTTCGTTTACGGTATGGTCTCATGCCGGAACGGCAAAAGTACCGGAGGCCTGGCACTTGAGCGGGTCGCTGATGCTTGAGCCGGACGAGCAGACGGGAATTAATTTTGAGTGGTTTTATAAATGGCAGCCGACGGCCTATATCGTCTCTTATGATAACCTGCTGCAGGGATCGGACATCGCCCGGAGCGGGTTCTCGGCATTTGCGGAATCGACCGAGAAGAAAACATACGGCGTCGGTTTGCGCATCAACCGGTCTATGGCAGCATCCAGACTGAAAGTGATGGCGGGTTATGATTACAGTGTGGCGCGTGTTACGATGGATTCGCAGTTTGGCAGGGAGGTACCGGTTCCTTGGAATCAGCCGCACCGAATTCAGTTTCGTACCCTTTGGCGGGTTACACCGGTATTCTCTACAGTGTTGAAGTGGGAGAGTGTGTTTTCCCGCACTTGGGCTTTCCGACAGTCGTATTATAATTACCTGCTCTATGAAGGTGCAGGTCAGTTTGGAGAGTATGATTTTCAGTCGCCGGAGAATGATCGTTTGAGTCCCTTCCACCAGCTTGATTTGTCGTTTATCTACCGGCCGGAGGTTTCGTTTATGGATCTGGAGCTTCGCGCGGATTTAATCAATGTGCTTGACCGGCGCAACACGATTGACTGGAGTCTGCAGCCGAATGAGTCGGGCGGTTATGATATTAAGAAGAGAACGATGCCGGGGTTGAATCCCTCGCTTAGTATTCGAATGGGGTTTTAATAATTTGTAGGTCGGTTTGCCAAACCGACCATCCGCGACTATCCATTCAAATTATGAGGCAGTGTCCAGGAGCTGCGGGCAATCGTGACGGGTTTCCTGCCCAACCTTCGGCAGATTTGTTGCTTTTGTGTTGTTTTCAGCCTCAGGTTCTCTTTGAACTCATTTCTAATCCCCAGGCTTAAGCCTGGGGCTACATTCGCATATCCCGATGGGATAATTTGTCGGCCGGTCTTCCAGGCCGGCCATCCGTGGTTTGAATAAAAATAGGTTTGGGTAATATTTTATGGTCAATTTGTAGGCTGGATTGTTTATCCGGCCATCCATTCTAAGTGAGAGGCTGTGTCTTTAAGCTGCGGGCAATAGTGACAGGTGCTTAGCCCAACCTTCGAGCTGTTTTATGCCTTTGCATGGCTGCTTACCTCAGGTTTATATTCAAATGAACCTTTATACCCTGGTCTGAAGCCCAGGGCAACTAATTTAAATTCCAGAAAGTGAATCGCGGCTAATTTTAAATCACAGCCAAGCTTTGTCCATAGTCTTGCCTAAATATCTTTAACCGTTTCAAAGGCTGTACCGAGCGGATTGGCATTCCGCCCTACAATTCCGAGAAAACAGTAGTTACTGCCCCGGACTCGTGTGTCATATAAACGGGGAGCTCCCTGAAAAGAGAGCCAAGTCCCCTCTAACCCAATACCGGGGAGGTTTACCGGGGTCAAATAAGGCCCCGGTTATTCTCCGGTCATTCGTTTCACACCACAAATGTTCATAAAGATCTTTTTTAAACATATGATGCGAAATCATGTAATTCTTTCGGCACTATTCATGGTACTCATGCTCACTGCGAGCTCTTGCACGGTAATTGGAGACTCCGGAGGCGGCAGTCCTATTGACTGGGAGAACGGTGAGGGTATCGTACCTGCAGATGACGAATCTCTAAGCAGTGAGCAGAAAGAGCGCTATCAACTGGACGCTGAAAAGCTGGCTGTACGGTACATCAATGATAGGAATTCCACACAGACAGAAATACCCCAGGAGCTAACGGACCTGTTTTACAACGGGCTGGTGCATATCGTGCTTTCCGACCTCCCGGAGTCAGATGAAGTAACCGAAACCTATGAAGTACACGCCCATGAACCGGCACAACCGCATGAAATACTGGTGCAAGTCGACACTACGGCCTCCTGGATCGATGCCTGGCGGAACGAAACTACTGAAACGGGCTATACCGAACTAGATGATCTGGTGGAGCAGTTCGGCATGACACTTACCGAGTACAGAGAGTTGGAACAGGCTCTGCCTGTTGCACTGGCTACGCTGAGGGCCGACAGGGTGATCAACGGACATGCCGTTGGACGCCTCTTTGAAGAGCTGGAGGATATTGAAAGTGCCGGATATGATCCCATCACCGATGGCAGTGACATACGAGCGATCTTACTGGAAGACAGATTACGTTTTACCTTTGAGTACAGTTTTGGGGATTGTCCGGCAGGCTGTATAGGCAATCACCGCTGGAATTTTGAGGTATTCAAAGACGGCAGTGTAGCATTCGCAGGAGAAGAGGGAGATCCGCTGCCGGAATAGGTGCATTCATTTGTAGGTCGGATTGTTAATCCGACCATCCGTGACAATCCGCTAAAAATATCAGGCAATGTCCAAGAGCTGCGGGCAATCGTAAAAGGTGCTTTGCCCAACCTTCGGAAGAGTGCCTATGGCAAGATTGGGACTACTATCAGTAATCCCAATGGGATAATTTGTCGGCCGGTCTTCTAGGCCGGCCATCCGTGTCTATTCAACATTTCGGTCAATGAATCATTGACAATATCTAAATCATAGCCAACCTTCGAGTTGTATTTTGCTTTTGTTAGGCCAAGTGCCTCAGGTTTTCAATCTAATTGCATTTCCGTACCCCGGGCTCAAGCCCGGGGTAACTATTGTTAGAACTTAGGGATTGATATGGTTATTCCTTTGGGGAAAGCCCGGGCCCACTATCGGTTATCCGTATGGGATAATCTGTCAACCATTTTCCAGGCCGGCCATCCGCATCAATTTAACATTTCAGAACTTGAATCATGAGCTATATCTAAATCATAGCTAACTTTCCCGTAGCCCTGCTCTATTATCAGTAATCGTTTCAAGCAATTTGCTGAGCGGATTGGCAATCCGCTCTACGATTCTTTAAATAAATTCGTGTTTTTTGGTTTTCTACTCTTTCAACCATGATAATTCCTTCCCGCTCTACAAATCCATAAAGGAATAGTTACTGCTTTCAACTCTTGTGTCATAACAGTAACGGGGCTTGTCCTTCAAACAGCATTTAAAACAACAAAAAGAGACGTTTCATGAAAAAGGGTACGATAATTTTTGCTTTACTGGTTGGGATGTTGATTCCAATCCGGGCCGGTGCACAGCTCATAAATCTGAAAACCGCTCCCGTGGCTACGGGTGACCAGTTCCTGGTGCACCCGGCTGTCAACATCGGCATGGGCAATGTATCCATAGCCCAGGATGATACCTTGGGAGACACCTTCATCAACCCGGCCACAGCGGTGAGGGTCAAGGGAACAAAGGTATTTATGCTGCCGGCCTTCTACCGCATTTCCAATGGCAACGGTAGCGCCAAAACCTTGACACTGGGCGGGCTGACCTCTTCGGGAAACTGGTTTGGAGGGGTCGGAATTGCCATCCAGGATATGAGTCAGGCCTCAGGAAGGTCGAACCTGCTCAAGGATGAATCGACCAACAACAATTATTTCTGGGTGCAGGGCGGGACGCAATTAAGTGAAAAGACTTCACTAGGAGCCCGGTTTTACTGGGCAAGTCTGGGCGCGATGGATGGAGTAGATCTGCTCTATCCGCGCAGTCGACGCATAGAACAGGACGGGTACATGCTGGATGCCCGGCTCGGTCTGCTCATGGAAACGGGCAATCGCGGTGAGTTTGAAGCCTTGCTGCTCTATAGCCGGACCGACATGACCCATGAGGTGTTTTACGATGACTTCATAACTTTTTGGAATGTGAACTCACTCACGACCACCGATTTTGCAGGTCAGCTTCGCGTGGAGGAGAATCTCGATAAAACCAACACTCTGGGTATGCATCTGGGCTACAATCAGGCGGTGGGTGATGATGACTGGAAGTTGGGCGGTATCTTTACCATGAACTATAAGACCCACCCAAAGATCCCCAATTATGAGCTAATGAATATTCCCCGAGACCCGGGCAATACCTGGGCCTTTGATGTCGGTATCGGGGCATCGCACACCTCGGAAGATGACATTCGCTTTGGGGCCGACCTGATCATTGAACCGATATGGAGCAATACCTGGGTAGAGGCGCAGCAAAATATTTTAGATCCCGAAGGCACGACCGTACTTGTAGCTGAGGGGGAGAAAACCATTGAAAATGATTTCGCCTTTTTCAATTCAGCCATTAAAACCGGGCTGGGCTGGAGAGGCGAGCATATGCTTTGGGAAGGCGGGATTCGGGCCAAAACTTTTCGCTACAGGCTCAAACAGTGGAATTATATTCAGCAGAGTTTCCGTCGCCAGCGTGAGCACTGGACCGAGTGGACCTTCAGCATGTCGGTTGGGGCTTTCCTAAAGGATATTGCCATCAAGTATACCGGTTTGTTGACTTACGGAACCGGTCAGCCGGGCACTAACAATGTTGTTTGGGGCCCGCAATTCTTTGCGGCGAACGCTGCCGGAGATTTTATCTTTGCTCCTGACGGCGATCTGATGCTGGATGATGCCACGGTGCTGACGCACCAGTTTACAATAATGGTGCCCTTCTAGTATAGAACACGGAAACCGCGGGTAATACTGATTCACGCGGATCGGGTGATGTATTCTTGTAACCATCGGTGATTTGCCTCGTCATATTCCAACCGGGACATCTGAACATGCAGTGGAGCCCGGGACTCTCACTAACAAAGTTTTACCATTATGACCTATCTACTGGAAAATGACAGGTATCTGCTCTCCATTGTTTATGCCAATGGGATACTGAATGTAAAGATTGAAGGAAGCATTAACCTGGATGACAGCTACATCATCTGGCAAAAGATCAGTGAAAAGAGCACATATTTTAGCTGTAAGCGGATTTTTATTAAGTCAGATCTGGAATCCATAGATAGGAGTCATGCCTTCCAATACAAAGATCTATTTGATGAGCTGTGTACACCATGGACATTTAAAATTGCATGGGCGGAAGAGAATCCGCAGAATCGCGAGAACATCAGGTACATAGGACGAGTTATCGGCTACTGGGGACTAAATAATATCAGCTATGTGGATTCTGAAGATTCGGCAAAGGATTGGCTGCTGGAAACCCGAAAGCTCACAGGTAGCTACTAAACGGTATAGAACACGGATGGGCACGGAATAAACAGATTTTCACAGACTTATTATATAAATCTCTTACACCATTATATAAACCGTGTACATCTGCACTGTCCGTGGCTTCCGTGTTCTATTCGCCGAGCTGGCGGAGGTAGATGTCTACTACTTTCATATCCGGGTACTCCATGCCGCGGCTGTTGGAGATCTCAAAAGAAGCGTGCTGAAAGGTTTTGTTGTTTTCCACATAGAAACCCATCACAGCAAGGTAAGACTCCTTGTCAAAGGTGTGATTTACATTCAGACCGGCTTCGGTGCATCCTTTTTTAAAGTGGGTATCGTAAGAGGGCACGCAACCCATGGTGCCGAATATGATTTTGGTGACAAGGGCATCGGTCGCGCTGATATAATCCGGCTGATCCAAAGTACTTTTTCGGTAGGGAATAGATTTGATGGTATCGTTCAGCCTGCTTTTCAGCTTAAAGATCTTATCGATAAGCGCATTATTGTGGGCCAGCTGGTTGATGCCGATACCCCAGAGCGTGGAGTAGTCCGGATCCATCAGTATCTCGATCATCCCGGAATATATGCGGTAATCCTTCCATAAGAGCCCGTTTAATCCGCTGTACATGCCCCTGCTGGCCAGGTAAAAACCGAGGTTCAGGCAGGCCATTCGCTCCAGTTCTGATCCTTGACGAAACTGTTCTTTATCCTTAAAAAAGTTGTAGCAATGTTCCCACGACCGAAAGCGGTGGTTTGGATCCTGCTCCAGAATTTTCAGGTAGCTGTTGGTATGTGTTTGTATATCATTTATCACTTCGATCATGGGGTAAGTGATCTAAATTTTAATGACTAATAGCTGCATTCATTATACAAGAGCTAAAAAAGAGTCATTTGTAACAGATTATTTAAATTTTATTAATGGGTTAGGGCCTCTAAGTCAACCCTCCAAGGGTCATGCGACCCTTGGAGGGTTCGGTTGGGTGCTGGATTTGAAAGGGATTAGGAATAAGGTATAGGGTATAAAGGGGCATGAAATGTCAACAGTGAAAAGAGGGAAGATAGGCTGTTTTTGGTATTGGTGGCTTAAATTTTTGATTGCTAAATGATATCAAGCAGGCTGTTATAAATACGACCCTTGGAGGGTTTAGGTAAGGTCATTTCTTTAATAAGGGAACAAAGTGTGCTAATATCCATATAAGTGCCTTAAACATAATGGGAATACATATTTTGGGATACTATGGGAAAGATAAAAACAGCCTTTGCTGTTGCGGCTTTGCTGCTTGCATCAGCATGCGGAAATGCAGAAACTAATAACAGCTCACCGGAAGATTCAGAGACACAAATTGTTGCCGAGACCGATTCCATGGCAACGGACCTATCTGCCGCCGGTGATTCCGTTGAGCAAAAAATTAATGAGCTGCAGTCGAGCCTGGACAGCCTGAATAACTAAACCAAATTCTATTATTTATGAAGTTACTATCACGTGTTAGTCTGATAATCGCATTGTTGTTATTTGTTGCCGGTGCCGTTACCAACAGCCATGCTCAGAGCCAAAAGAGCGGCAATAAGGGCAACAAGGAAAAAGCTGAGAAAGTACAAAATAAAGGAAAAGCTGTTGCTGATAGCGTTCAACAGACGGCTGTCCCCGATTCCACGCGCAAAAAGGGGAATGCTAAAGCTAAAGCCGGTAAAGAGAATCAGGGCCAGGGTAATGCCTATGGCCGGAATAAAGGCGATATGAGCGGACGTGAATTCGGACAGGCCCGGGCCGCAGCAGCCAAAAAGCTGCAGGAAGAGATCAGCGCCTTAGATCAAAAGGTGACCGAAGGTGAAGAAGTTGCTGAAAAGGCACGCGAGGATATCCGAACGGCCGAAGAGAACCTGGAGAATGCCGAAGGTGACTCAACCGTCATCAACCGGCGGGTGGAACGCGTCGAGAAGGCCAAGGAGCAGCTTTCCGAGCTGGAAGTGATGCTGGAAAACCAGAAAGAGAAGCTCTCAAAAGCCCGAAGCCGGTTTGAGGAGCTGATGGGCAGAAATCCTCAGCCTGACTCCACGGCGACAGAAGAAAATGAAGAGGAATAAATAGAAACCACCCTGTCAGGGTTCGCGAACCCTGACAGGGTGGTTTGTTTAATATTTATAATCAATTCTCGATCAGCATGACGCTGATAACCTCATCCTGACGAGTGCTGATGCGCTCGTAGACCTCGTCGGAGGGCTTGGAATCAAGCTGAATGGTACAGCAGGCCGTTTTCATGCCATCGAAAATGACATTTTCCAGCTCCTGGGCATTGATGTCTGCTGTTTTCAGCTCGTTCATTACATTGGCAATGACGCCGGGACGGTCGTAGTGGCGTACAACCAGTTTCCAGGGAGCTTCGGTGTGGTCGCAGCGGTTCAGCCAGTTCCGCACTTTGCCTTCTTTCAGGTAGCCCCTTACGATATCCACCGCATCTGAGGCCACAGCAAGCTGCGCCTGTTTGGTGCTGGCGCCTATATGGTGACTGACATAGACGTTTTCCAACTCTTCAAAACGACTTTCCATGTCTCCCTGCTTAACCTCGGGCTCATCACTCAACACGTCGAGTCCGGCCTTGAGACGTCCCGATTTCACTTCTTCATAGAGGGCATCTTCATCTACGACTCCAGCCCTGGAGGTGTTGATAAAAAAGGACCCGTCTTTTAGCGAGGAAAGCACCTCTTTGGAGATGATTCCCTTGGTATCGGGCGTCATGGCCAGGTGTACCGTTAGGATGTCAGCATGTTTGGCTACCTCCTTCACCTCAGAGGCATAGTTGATTTTCATCTCCTTGGCTTTCTCGGGCGTTAAGGAACGTGACCAGGCGATGATATCGAGTCCAAAGGCTTTGGCTCTCTTGATCACTTCCTTACCGATTTGTCCAACACCGATTACACCCAGGGTTTTGCCATACAAACCATCGGCTTTCGCATAGGTGGCCTTGTTCCAATGTCCCTGACGGAAATCGATCACGTTATCGGGTAGAGAGCGATCCAGTGATAGGATGAGTCCCATTGTCAGCTCCGCCACGGCGATGGAGTTTTGTCCCGGGCAGTTGGCTACATAGATTCCGAAGTTACTGGCCGCTTCGATGTCGATGGTGTTCACACCGGCCCCGGCGCGGATGATCAGCATCAGCTGGGGACTGTTCTTAATGCACGTTTCACTGACTACGGTAGAGCGGACGATCAGTACCCCGGCATTGCCCAGACCTTTGTCCAGGTCTACCTTGCCGGAGGTGGGTTTAAAGGTCACATTCACCCCGATTTCCTTTAACTCTTCAATGGCTTCCTGCGGGAGTTTGTCGGCTACAAATACTTCCATAATTTTTTCCCTCACTTTGATTGAATATCTGTTTGGTGCACCTAAGGTAAGGGGAAAGTAGGAAAATTAAATGAGGATTTTAGGTTAGTTATGAAACGTGAAATGTCAAACGTGAAACGGGGACAGGAAAGAGGCAGTCACCTCTCTTCCGCAGCAGAGCGGCGGAAGGAGAGTAATTAAAAAAACGCGAAAATCTGTTGCACCTGCGTTTTCCGTGTTCTATTGAAGTCAGCTATTTCTCAATGGTAAGTATGATCTGATCACCCTCCTGTTTCTGTGTGTAGCTTACACCGTAGGCGTTGGCAATTTCAACCAGGGCACCGTGGTAAAAATCTTCATACTCTCCCGGAGTGATGTCGTAGCGGTAGAACCAGGGCAACTTATCACGCGTGAGCAGGTGACCGCGGCTTGCTTCGATCCGGTCGGTAGTCTCTTCCACTACTTCAAAGCTGACATCATGCATAGCCAGTTCATCTTTCATCCATTCCAAAAACTCCGATGGATTATAAACCTCATCGGTATGACGGGTAAGAAAAGTTCCGGTCCATTTTCCTGTTTTGAAGGCATCAATCTCTTGTTCTTGTGCAAACCGGATGAAGGTCAGCGTCATGCCGTGCAGTCCCCGCTGAAGCCGGGCAATTTCATCGTTGTTATTATTTTCGGTAACAGGAAAGTCATTATAAACGACACTGCCATCAACGGTTGCAGAAGGGAGATCCTGGGCAATGCCATCAGTTGTCAAGCTAGCGAGCATCATTATAGCCGTACATGTGAAGGTTAACAAAGTTCCGACGAAAGCTGGTTTGGAAGTGAGTTTGAATAGATTCATAGCATATCCTCCAATCGATTGATTGAGTTCGGGTGGTGTGGCAAGACCACGTTTGATTTTAAATGTAGGTAAAAACAAGGGTTTATGCGGGTTTTTGGGTACATAAAGTTTCTTTGGGGGAGTAAGTATGAAAATCAGTGTAAATCTGCAGCATCTGTGTCATCCGTGTTCCATTGGATTTAAGAGATTTTAAATATTTACTGCTGAACTTTGTGTACCTTTTTGCGTTATGGGAATATTTAACAGGGATATTATACGGGACAGAATTGCATGGCGTGAATCTCTTGCCACAACCATACTCCTGCTATTTTTGATAATAGGGGCAACAACCACTGCCCTGGCGCAATCCACCCAAACCATCGGCGCTCATAAGCTGGAAGCGGGACAGGAGATCGACTTCGACGGGCGCTTGGATGAGGCCTTCTGGAAGGAAATAACTCCCGCTACCGGTTTTCGCATGCAGGAGCCGAGGGAAGGCGATCCGGCCTCCGAAAAGACTGAGGTCTATATTGCCTATACCAGTGACTACCTCTACATGGGGGTCATGCTTTACGACAGTGAACCCTCTCAGATAAAAGCCTTTCTTAAGCGGCGGGATGTACGCATCACCTCCGACGAACGTTTCACCTGGATTTTCGACACCTTCAACGACCAGCGCAATGCTTATTTCATGGAGATCAACCCCAATGCCCTGCGGACCGACGGGCTGCTGAGTACCGGCCAGGGCAATGATATCAACCTGAATTGGGATGGTATCTGGGATGCCAAAACCGTGATCGGTGATTTCGGCTGGTCGGCGGAAATCAAGATTCCCTTCAGCACGCTGAATTTTGATCCCGAGAGCTCGGTATGGGGAGCCAATTTCATGCGGGTGATTCGTCGTAAAAACGAGACGGTGCTGTGGTCAGGCTACCGGCGCAGCCAGGGTATCGAGCGGCCACAGGACGCCGGGAGGGTCACCGGACTGACCGGGATAAGTCAGGGCATCGGTTTGGAAGTGGTACCCTACGGAATCGCTAATAACAACAAGGAGTTCACCGGCGGGGATTTTGAAACCTCTACAACCGCCGATGCCGGACTGGATATAAACTACAGCATCACCCCAAGCCTGAAAGCTTCCCTTACACTGAATACCGATTTTGCGGAAGCCGAGGTGGACCAGCGCCGCATCAACCTGACCCGCTTTCCGCTGCAATTTCCGGAGCAGCGTGATTTTTTCCTGGAGGGATCCAACATTTACCGTTTTGCCCCGCGCAGTTTCGAGACACCCTTTTTCAGCCGTCGTATCGGCCTGCGCCAAGGCGAGCCTGTTCCCATCACTTACGGAGCGCGCTTGCTGGGCAATGCCGGAAACTATAACCTGGCCATGCTGCATGTCCGCACCGGTGAGCATAGCGATATCCGCCCGGAAAACTTCACGGTTGCCCGCGTGAAGCGCAACATCGGGTCAGAGAGTACCCTGGGTATTATCTACACACGCCGGGACACCGAGAACGGGGATGAACTGGCTGATCCCCTGCAGACCCGTCACACCTTCGGCAGTGATCTTGAGTTGAGCACTTCCAATTTTCTGGGTGATAAGAATCTTCAGTTTCAGGCCTTTTTTGTATTGCACAATCCTTCTTCCCCGCTGGACGATTCCACGGATGTCTGGGACCGATCCACCAGGGGCATTCGCCTCAACTACCCGAATGAGCCATGGTCGGGACATGTGTCGTACCGGGAATTCGGAACTGCTTTTGATCCGGCGGTAGGATTCGTCAGGCGTGTGGGATTCCGGAGATTGCAACCTTCCATAGGCTACAATCCACGCATTGAAAAGATCGACTGGATTCGGGAAATCAATTGGGGAATTCGCTTTGAACATTTAACGGATCTCGATTTCAAGCTGCTGTCGCAGGAGCTGGGTTTCACCCTGCTGGGGCTTACCCTGGAAAGCGGGGATCAGGTGGACCTTTCAGTCTCCAGAAGCTATGAGCGACTTCGGAGTCCTTTTGATATCCGCCGAGACGGAACGGTAATTATCCCACCGGATGAATACATCACATGGAGGGGATCGATACGTGCGGAGACCGCATCCTATCGCATGGTGTCTGCCAACACCGAATTTGAGTTCGGGGAATTCTGGTCCGGTCTGCAGCGGGAATATTCGATTGGACTCAACCTGAGGCCCTTTCCCGGCATTCGCCTGAATCCTGAGTATGTACATACTTTGGTGGACCTGAATGAAGGGCGTTTCACCACGGATCTTTTCCTGTTTGAGGGCAATTTCGATTTTACGAATGCCACTTTTCTATCGACCAAGTTGCAGTATGATACCCTCAGTGAGTTGATGGGACTGAATACGCGCTTCCGGTGGATTATCCGCCCGGGATCGGATGTGTACCTGGTGTACAACCATAACTGGCTGAGGGAGTTTGATCGATTCCAGACCCGGCAGAGGACGGGGACGATTAAGGTGACTTATAGTTACCGATTCTGATTACCCGGTATAGAACACTGATTACCACGGTCAAGGCTGATTCTCACAGATTTTTATTTTTACTCCTATCTTTAATCGGTGTAAATCTGCAGTATTCGTGTTATCCGTGTTCTATTGAAACGGGTTCCACTTAGTCAGTTCAAAGTTAATGCGATTACTTCCGCTGCAGGAGACAAACTGCTGAGATGCCGAGTATAGTACAGAATCAATTGTGGCCTGGGCACTGACAAAGAAATGGCGCGAGCCACATTTCGTGGTGGACCGTGAGAAGCTATACTTGCCTAATGAATCAGTGTAAAACTGGCCGAGATGTGTGTAGTCGTAGCCGCCCCACTCCCAGTCTTCGTACAATGGACGGTTCACCAGGCTCACGATCGCGCTGTCTACAGGTTGGCCGCTCTCTTTTAAGGTTACGGTTCCGGATACGGAGAAGCTACTGCTGGTGTAGGCAGGTCGGTTGTTTGTTTTTGAATTAAAGCCTAAACCGACATCGCCAAGGACATTATCGCAGCCCTGCAGGATAAGTCCAAGTACTGACAGTACAAACAATACAATTTGAAATCTGTAACTGGTGCTAAGTAGATAGGTTTTAGATGTTTTCATAAGAGGCCTCCGAATTACCAATTAGGTTCTTTGAGGGTGCTGAACCTAAAGTAGAGGCGTACCGGGTGGAGAAATGCGACTTAGTGGTAGGGGAAAAGGGACTATATGTGAAACGGCAAATGGAACACGGTATCCGTGGATAAGGCTGATTTTTACGGATCTTAATTTATATACTCTCTGTTTCCGGCGCTCTGCTCCGGAAACAAATGCCTTGTTCATTCTCAATTGAGTTCACTTTAGTTTACTATTTCGAAGAGCATCTTTGTTCATTTTTGACTGGCCAAAAACGAACCAAAAAGCCACCGGGGGTATTGAGATGTTGTTTTAGCTATAATTGTATTGTTGATCTTGCTCTTCTACTCTCAATGCTTTTTAGTTTATCTTTCCCGCAATACCCCCGGACCCCCGTTTTGCAGTGAACAGTGTGTCAGTGGTCAAGTAACAGATTAGGCCAACTATCCTGATAGACGCTGGAAGAGCTCTATTATAACGATAAACTATTGAAGGTTTTCCGCACTTGGAGTTGTGAGGCAGGTGGGTGCAGAGGGGTCGAGAAGGCAGGCGGTTGTAATAACACACCGATGAGATTGTGGAAACTATTAGCGGGTGTGATGGATCTTTGTTTTTACCCTGCCAAGCGGCACCGATGCCCTGCTGAGCACATCCTGGCGGCGCGTTTTGCGGTACTTTTGCGCGTCAAAAGTACCAGTAAAAAACACAGATGACACAAATATTGCAGATTTACGTCGGTTAAAGATAAAAGTTCAAAATAAATATCTGTAAAAATCAGCCTTATCCACGGATACCGTGTTCCATAAAAATGGTAGCTCTTCACAGATATTAAAGTTCCTTTTGTATGGAAAAAGATTTATGCTTACCTAGGTAAATATAGATATCCGACATTATAGAACAGATTCAGCTATGGACCGACGTACAGCCATCAAACAACTTTCCCTGCTTGGCGGAGCCATGCTTTTGGCGCCCTCCTGCACGTTCAGTTCTGAACGGGTATCTGTAGCACTGGATAACCTGAAGATCACACCCTCCCAGGAGTCACTACTAGGCGATATCGTGGAAACCCTTATACCCGCTACTGATATCCCCGGGGCAAAGGAACTGAAGCTTCACCATTTTGTGCTGGTCATGGTCGATGGCTGCCGGGGTCCGTCCGACCGCGAAGCTTTTCAGCGCGGGCTGGGGCAGATCGACGCGCTGGCTGAAGAAGAAGTGGGTACCGCCTTCTCCGATTGCGATGCCAAACAGAAAGAAGTGTTTCTGACCGGTTTGATGGATGGGACTTCCGCGGAACCTGCGTATGAGGATGCCCGTGCATTCCTTGGGATGACCAAAGGCTATACCATTCAGGGCTTTCTGCAATCGGAATATGTGATGACCGAAGTCAATCCCTACCAGCTGGTTCCCGGCCATTTTGACGGCTGCGTAACGAGTTAACAAGTTAAATGAAATGAAATTTTAGATCCTGTAAGGACATGGCCAATCTGAACATCGACAGCAAGCAAGAACGAACCTATGATGCCATCGTGATTGGATCAGGTATGAGCGGCGGTTGGGCTGCCAAGGAACTCACTGAAAAGGGACTCAAAACACTTGTGCTGGAACGGGGCCGGGATGTCAAGCACATGGAGGATTACCCGACTACTAATATGATGCCCTGGGAATTTAAGCATCGCGGGGAGATACCCAGGGATATCGCCGAGGAAAATCCGGTGGTGAGCCGGTGCTATGCTTTTAAGGAAGACGCCAAGCATTTCTTCGTACTGGATACTGAACATCCCTACGTGCAACAGGAGCCCTTCGACTGGATCCGGGGCTACCAGGTTGGGGGCAAGTCGCTGTTGTGGGCCCGTCAGACCCAGCGGTGGAGTCCCTACGATTTTGAGGGTCCCGCCCGGGACGGTTTCGCGGTGGAATGGCCGATCAGCTACGAAGATATTGCCCCCTGGTACAGCCATGTTGAAAAATTTGTGGGTATTTCGGGCAACAAAGATGGCATCCCGCAGCTGCCTGACGGTGAGTTTCTGCCGCCTATGGATCTCACCTGCGTGGAAAGCTATTTTAAGGAACAGATGTCGGAGCACTATCCCGAGCGCCCGGTCATCATCGGCCGCTGTGCTCACCTGACGGAGCCCCAGCCCATTCATCTGGAGCAGGGACGCGGTCAGTGCATGTATCGCAACATTTGCCAGCGGGGTTGTCCCTATGGGGCTTATTTCAGCAGCAACTCCTCGACCATCCCCTGGGCGGCCAAAACCGGTAATATGACTTTGCGTCCGCATTCGGTGGTTGATTCCATCATTTACGACGAGCAGCAGGAACGGGCCGTCGGGGTACGGGTTGTGGATGCCAACACTAAAGAGACGGTAGAATATTACGCCGACATCATTTTTCTCAACGCCAGCGCACTGAACAGCAACATGATTCTGATGAACTCCACTTCAGATCGTTTTCTCGACGGTTTGGGCAACGACAGCGGCCTGTTGGGCAAATATGTGGCTTTTCATAACTACCGCGGCACCATTTCGGCCGAGTATGAAGGATTTATGGATCGCACTACCTCCGGCCGGCGGCCCAACGGGGGTTACATTCCACGTTTCCGTAATGTGTTCAGCCAGGAAACCGATTTCCTGCGCGGCTATGCGGCAGGCCTCAGCGCCCACAGGTCACAGGTTCGGGATACCTCAGGTGCCGGACAAATCCTGAAGGAGAACCTGCTCAATCCTAGCCCGGGTCCCTGGCGAGTGGGCTCACATATGATGGGAGAGACCATTCCCAAAGAATCCAACTATGTGGCCCTGGATCCGGAAAAGAGAGATGAATGGGGCATGCCATTGCTGAACGTCTCGGTGGAGTATGACGATAACGATGAAAAGATGCTCGAAGATTTCTTTGAGCAGATGTCGGAAATGTACGACAAGGCTGGCTTTACCAATATCCGAACCCGTGATTCCGAACAGGCTCCCGGCCTGGACATCCATGAGATGGGAGGCGTTCGTATGGGGAAAGATCCGGAGACCTCACTGCTCAACAGGTGGAATCAGCTGCATGCCTGCAAGAATGTGTTTGTAACCGATGGGGCCTGCATGACCTCAACCGGCACACAAAATCCTTCACTGACCTACATGGCACTGACGGCCCGGTCGGCGAATTATGCTGTAGAGGAATTGAATAAAGGAAATCTGTAGGAGTTAGAGTAAGCCTTTCGAGCTGTCACACAGAGGTGCGCAAAGAAGCACAAAGGTACACAGAGATGCACGGAGTAATACGGGATAGAACACGGATGACACGGAATCCGTGTTCCTTACCCTCTCAATAAAAATGGAGCATATCCATTCGATTCACCTGAGATTGGTGGAAAGAATGAACACGCTCCATAAACTGCATCAGTTTTCTTCTGAAGTGGAAAGTATATTGGTGCCCATGGCATTGATAATCGGCGATCGGTCGTAATAGGAGTAATACCGGTCGATCTTTTTCTCATCGTTGAAATGCAGCGTGAAATTCATGCGAATATTCACGGTACTCCCATTGAAAACCATTTCATTGGACATATAGGATATCACGTAGGGTCCGGTCAAGCCGGCATAGTTGGGAGCCTCCCGGGCAACTACCGGCAGGAACACCGGGTTGCTGAAGGTCATGGAAGATACGCCTGACGTATTTTCCCAGTTTTTCCACCAGTCAAGTACAGCCGTTTTGCCGGTCAGTACAGTGCGCGTTCCCGCATCCCCATCAGGGAAGTAATACTCAATATCATCGGCCAGCATCTCTCCCCAGGCATCAAAGTCCATGCTCTGCATATGCATCATTGCCTGTTCGGCCATCTCGGCATATTCCGGCGATCCGATATCCCATCTTTCATTGCCATCCTCTACAACCTGCGTACATCCCGCAAGCAGCATCATGCCCATCAGAATACCTCCTGTCCATACCCGTGTTTTTTTCATAGTTATCATATTCACCCTCGGTCCCTTTATTTTATAGGTAAGTAGTTGTTATTTGTACAACTGTGTAAATGAAAGTGGGGATTTGCCGGATCAAATCAAAGATATATTTATGGGAGGGGGCTTGGTTGAGTTAAATAGGTCCCTCACTTCCGCAGCAGAGCGGCGGAAGTGAGGGTAAACATAAAAAATCTGTGAACATCCGCATTACCCGCGGATGCCGTGTTCCATAAGACCCTTAGCTCTCTTTCAGCGAATCCATGTCGATGACAAAGCGGTACTTCACATCGGAGTTGACCACGCGCTCGTAGGCTTCGTTGATCTCCTCGATGTCAATCATCTCTACATCGCAGGTGATACCGTGCTCCCCGCAGAAATCCAGCATCTCCTGGGTTTCGGGGATACCTCCGATGACCGAACCGGCAACGCGTTTGCGTCCCATAATCAGTCCGCCCCCGTGCATAGGCTCCAGGGGTTCAATAGCGCCTACCAGCACCATGGTGGCGTCGCGGCCCAGCAGGTTGATGTAGGGATTCATATCATGCCCCACCGGAATAGTATTCAGCAGGAAGTCAAAACTGCCGGCATGTTCTTCCATCTGTTCGGGATCGGTGGAGATCAGTACATCGTCGGCGCCCAGCCGCTTGGCGTCTTTGGCTTTTTCAGGCGAACGCGTAATCATCACGGTTTCGGCACCGAGTGCATGGGCAAACTTGACGCCCATATGTCCCAGACCGCCCAGACCGATGATGCCAACCTTATCTCCTTCCCCCACCTCCCAGTGGCGCAGCGGCGACCAGGTAGTGATACCGGCGCACAGCAGGGGCGCAGTGGCTTTGGTGTCAATATTCTCAGGTATATTCAGTACAAATTCCCGGTCTACCACTACCTGCCCGGAATATCCACCGAAGGTGTGTCCGCCGAGATGTTCGTCCGGACCGTTATAGGTCATCACAGCCCCTTCTTCGCAGTATTGTTCCAGACCGTCCTTGCAGGAATCGCAGGTCTGGCAGGAGTCTACCATACAGCCTACTCCGACCAGGTCGCCTTCTTTAAAATCAGATACGTTATCTCCCACTTCTGTCACTCGTCCAACAATCTCATGGCCCGGCACTACAGGGTACATGGAATTGCCCCACTCATTGCGTGCCACGTGGATATCGCTGTGGCAGACACCGCAGTACAGAATATCTATTTTAACGTCATCGGGCAGCACCTCACGGCGCTGAATATCAAAAGGTTTCAAATCGGCATCGGCAGATTGTGCAGCGTAGGCATGTACTTCGCTCATGTAAGAAATAATTTGAGTTGGGATTGAAGGATTTACAACTATGTCTTGCTGCTATTCATTCCTTTATCAGTGAGCAGCTATATGGAACACGGAATCCGCGGGCAAGACTGATTATCGCAGATTTTATTTTTGAATTCCTATAATTAATCGGTGTAAATCTGTAGTATTCGTGTCATCAGTGTTCCATACAGTCCCTAGCACGGAAACAAGTTTTGGCTTGTAGACAATTATCATTGTTCATTTTTGACTGGCCAAAAACGAACCAAAAAGCCACCGGGGGTATTGAGATGTTGTTTTAGCTATAATCGTTCTTTTGATGTTGCTCTTCCACACTCTATGCTCTTTCGATTAACTTTCCCGCAATACCCCCGGACCCCATTTTCAGTTTATTATTTTAACCGCACTTGGAGTTGTGAGGCAGGTGGGTGCAGAGGGGACGCGAAGGCAGGCGGTTGTAAAAACACACCGATGAGATTGTGGAAGCTGTTGCCGTTTGTGGTGGATCTTTGTTTTTACCCTGCCAAGTGACACCGATGCCCTGCCGAGCAAATCCTGGCGGCACGTTTTGCGGTACTTTTGCGTGTCAAAAGTACCATTATATAAAATGGATCAAACAGACTGACCTACTGTAACTCAAGGCTTTTAATTTCAAGTCGGAAATCTTCTTCCCTGCCATTCCCAAACAGAAAGCCGAGCTCTTCCAGGTTGTCACCGCTGAAGTTGGGCTGATCGAGGGTTCTTCCTCGATAGCTGGGATATAGACTTTGCAAAGATATCTCTATCTCCTGCCACTCTCCCGAGGTCTCGAAGTAGGTGATATAAGACCGGTAGTCATTCAGATCATTCTTTATCCTAAACTGGTATCTTTTTCCGTCCCCTTTGAGACGGAAAACGATCTTGTCATAGTCTTCCACAGAAAGTTTGCCTGGCCAATAGCGTACAGATGCAAACCCCCCGTTGTTCTTGAGTGAAATGCTTCCTTCAAAGATGCCGTTGCCCTGCGAACCACGGTAAAAGGTGCCGTCGGATCTGCCTCCCATCACGTTATCGTTAACGATTTTCCAGTCTGACAAATCATTATTTTTTTCAAAATTAAAAATGGTTTCGGTATTCATGGCTACTAAAAGCAGGATTGATAGTATTGAGGGCATCATAGGGTACTGATTCATGGTTTTCTGTAGGGATCAACAGTAACCATCTAAATTTCGATCGTCCTTCTAAAACTTGATGTCTTGGACCGCTACAAATTCATTTTTAAAGGACATTGAAAATCTGAGGCCATTCGTACCTTTCGCGTCATCCGTGTTCCAACGGGTATGTTAACTAATCTGACTTTCTGATTATTAAAGAGTATAATCATTGATGTTAAGAGACTTCATCAGAATGAACAACTGACCGCTTTGAATACCGCAATCCTTTCAGCTGTACAATCCAAATCCCTTTAAAATTGAGACAAGAAATAAAATCAGGTAAAAAAACTATTGTCAATGGATACTCTTCCATATAGAAATGAATTAACGAGTCTTCGATCTGATACCACCCATGACTGGGGTGAAGTAACAAAGGGACGGGCGCCGCATAAACCGTTTTTATTGCTAAGTATTTTGGACGGTATTGAAAGCGGATGGATTACAAATCACCAAATCGAGTTGAGCCGTGATCTGACCGATACCTTTTTTACCTATTGGAATGCTATAATGGGTAAAGATCGAATTACAACGATCGCCCTTCCCTATTACCATATGCAAAGCGAGCCGTTTTGGGAGCTGGTTTATAAAGAAGGCGCGAGGCCATTTTCAAGTTCACCCTCATTGGGATCGCTTCGAAAACGGGTGGAGCATGTAGAAATAAATCCGGACCTTTTCCGGCATTTTTCTGATTCACAAGAAAGAAACCGGTACAGAAAGTTATTGCTGGCAACCTATTTTAATAAAGAAACTGCTGAATTACTGGAAGATCTGATCTCATTGAATCGCCTTTCTTATGATTATAGTGAAGGTCTTCTAGAACGGGTTGCGGAGCCATTTGAAAAATATGTTTCAAACGATGAAAAGCGATATATAGAGCAATCTTATAAGCGCCAGGTTCGTGACAAAGGATTCCGTCAAGCACTTCGCAGAATTTACAAGGACACTTGTGTGCTTTGTAGGTCCAGTGTTGTGACCCGAACTGACGAATCGCTGATTGACGGAGCACACATCATACCATGGGAAGATAAAGGAACCGACGATCCCCGTAATGGTCTTGCCTTATGTAAAACTCATCATTGGATGTTTGACAGTTACCTACTGACCATAAAGCCGAACTATCAAATCAAATTATCAGCTTGGTTAAAAAAGGAAGGCAAAGAGATCGATCATACTCTGGCTTGGGATGGGAAAGAGATTTTATTGCCTGTGGAGGAGCGATTTATGCCACATGAGGATGCTTTGATAGAACGTTTCAAAAGATTTCAAGAAATCAACTAAAACAGATGCCAGATATGAGTTGTCCCTTTTGCAATACCGGTGAAGAGATGATCGCTGAAAATGAACTCTGTTTTGCCATGTATGACCGGTATCCGGCATCACCGGGACATACACTGATTATCAGCCGCAGGCATGCCGGTGACTTTTTCGATTTAACGGAGGAGGAGAAGACCGCCTGTTTTGAGTTGCTGCAAAAGGTGAAACAGAAACTGCAAAAGAAGCACCGGCCGGATGGCTGGAACATCGGCATGAACTGCGGATCGGAGGCCGGACAGACCGTCTTTCATTTTCACTGCCACCTGATTCCCCGATATAAAGGTGACATGGACGACCCCAGCGGCGGGGTGAGGCATAGTGTGGAGGGGAAGGGGTATTATTGAAAATATTTTGTAAATAATTTGTAATGATTATCCAATTTCTTTATTTGATTACCAAATAAAATATCATCAGAATCAATTAGACCTTAGAAAGAAAGGCTTTCATTTTAGATCTTTCCTTATTGCTAATATCTTACTTCATAGCATTTGAAGATCATATCTACTCGATAACAACTGTTATTATTTAAATATTTGAAATTACTAAGGCAATCGAATAATAATTATGCCAGTACCTAGACTAAAACACGTTGAATTGTTTGCGGGCTGCGGGGGATTAAGTTTGGGCTTGAAAGCAGCCGGATTTGACCTAATGCTTGCTAATGAAAAGTCAAGAATGGCGGCAGAAACTTTTTCTTATAATTTATTAGGTCAAGATCTTAATCATTCAGATAAAAATTCATCGCTCCTGATCAAAGGACAAGATGATGTTAAAGGATTCATAAGAAACTTTAAAAACGGTAGTCCAAGATTACATGTAGGTGATATTTTAAAACTTGTTGAATTTTGTGAGATATATAGTTCAGAATTAAAAAAATTAAATATCGATTTAGTCTCAGGCGGTCCTCCTTGTCAAGGTTTTAGCTTAGCAGGAAGGAGAAAAGAAAGAGATCCCAAGAATCAATTACCTTATAGTTTTTTAGATTTCGTTCATCTTTCCAATCCTAGGTTTGTAATACTAGAAAATGTTCTCGGTATAACCCAACCTTTTAAAAAGGATGGTGGGGTTAGGTATCCTTGGTTCGAGCTAGCAAAAGCATTTATTTCCCAGAGTTATGTTCCATTCTGTTTTATCGTAAATGCTCGTGATTTTGGAATTCCCCAAAATAGGCCAAGATTTATTTTATTTGGAGTTCGAAGTGATCAAGCACGGATCTTCGAAATTCTCAAGACAATAAATCCTATCTATAAGTCTGTACATACTTTTGCAGAAAAATTAATGGAAGTTAATGAAGAGGCCCTTGCTGACTTGCCATATACAAAATTGCATAGCCAAAATTTTCCTTTGATTAATATGACTCGTGAGGAAGTAGCAAACTATGGTTTTTTAATTCAGAAACCTGATCAGGAGATTTCTACAAAAGAAGCAATAGATGACTTATCTAAGGAAAGTCCTCCTTCTGCCTATGTCAAGAACTTAAATAAAAGGTTTAGGCCTTACCTGAATCATCCTGAAGGGTTTTCTTTAGATGATTATCCCTATAACCAAGAAGAGAGAAACCATACCCAAAGGGTGAAAAAGCGGTTTTCTTTTCTTCAGATTGCATCAAAAAATAAAATCGATTTAGATTTCTCCAAATTAGATGAATTCTTTTCTCAGAAGGAGTCGGTTAAAAAGTTATTTAAAGCAGCTTCTGAAAAGGGTTTAGTAAAAAGATCGAATGGTAAAGTCCCCGAAGAAATTTTGAGAGAGAATTTTGAGGATCTAAAAACGAAAAAACATAGTCAGAAAGCCTTAAAAGCTACTGAACCTGCCCCAGCTCAGTTGACAATTCCGGATGATTATTGTCATTATTCTGTCAAAGAAAATAGGGTATTAACAGTAAGGGAAATGGCTCGAATTCAGTCATTTCCAGATTCTTTTGTATTTAGATCAAAAGTTACCACCGGGGGATTAAACAGGAGGGATGAGGTGCCACAATACACTCAAGTAGGTAATGCAGTACCACCTTTATTAGGTTATGGGTTTGGTGAATTTATTAAGAGCTTAACAGATAAATAGAAAAAAATGAGTAACCATACTAGAGTTCCTGGCGGAGAAGAAAATAAAAAGTCAGGAACTACTTGGTCGAGAGAAGAAATAGAATATGTTTTTAAATTATATCGTGAACTTGAGGGAGAAGGTATTCATGAAAACAATCCAAAGATAATTAATCTTGGGAAAAAGCTTGGCAGAACTACGAGATCAGTGGAAGCCCAACTTTATATGTTCCGTAGCTTAGAGAGAGGGGATTACAGTCATAGTAACATGAATAAACATACTAGAAATATTTGGCAGGAGTATATGGAGGATAGAATGGTCGCGTCAAAAAAGGGTTCAACTCAAAATGAAGTTAGAAAATGGGCTGGTCACAGAGAGTCAGGTGTGACAGTAGCATTTACTAAAAGGACTAAACCTGACAAACACTTAGTTAAAACTAGGTTAATAAAAGAGTTGGGAAAATTAGCTCAAGATGTTTCTCACAAAAAACTAAGTGATAGGGTTGGTATATTTCTTTTAGGTGGGCCCGGTAATGGCAAGACAGAAGCTTTAAACTACTTCTTCGAAGTATTATCAGAACAGGTATCAAGCAATGGTGATATTAAAGAACTTCTATTTAAAAAGGGAGAAGATTATAAAAGGGAAATAAATATTGATGTTTCTGAAGAATCTGATGGGTTATTAGGCGAGTTAAAAATTATTCAAGATGCTACTGTTGGAAATGAAGGAGAGGGGGCTGGCCATAGCTTTTTAAATGATTTAGAATGGCTAACAAAGGAAATTCCCAAGAAGAGGTTCTTATTTGTTTGTATTAATCGGGGTATTCTTCAGGATGCTTTGCAATATGTAAAATTGAAAAATAGCTATTCTTCAAAAGTAGTCAACCTGTTAGAGAACATAAACGAAACACAACATGTTAACCCAAATCCAATTAACTCTTGGCCAATTAACGATAATAAAATTCAAGAAGATGTTACTACAAGTCCATCACTTTATGTATGGCCAATGGAAAGAGAGTCAGTATTTAATAAACCTGATGAACATACTAGTTCACCAGCGCAACAAGCTTTAAGGTTGGCTTATAATGAGCTTGAAGTGGGTAATGAAAAATTTGTTGATTTTCAGCTAGATCATGAAGGTCATATAGAAAATTTAGTTGAACTTTTCAAGATATATGAAGTCAAAACTGGCCGCAACATTTCAATGCGGGAATGGTTTTCCTTAATGGTTCAAGCAATTCTAGGGGATGAGAAGAGAAAAGAACAAAATAATAGTGTTTGGCTTGAGGCTTTCCAGCAATACCCTTCTAGGCTTTTCCCATTTTATCCAGACTTAAGTGCTATACTTGAACACCAGCATATTTTAGAAGTTTTCAAAAATGAGACAAGTGGTTTTTTAGAAGGCTTTTTCAAGGATTATCAAAGTAATTTGCCAAATATTGGTAATAGTGAAATAGGAAGTGTTTTAGAAAGTCTAGAGGAAGAACTTGAAACCGGTCGCGCTTGGGAAATGGATATGAAAATCCTGGGGAGTGATTTTTCGTATAGGACTTTTGATAGAAAGGTTTCTACCTCTATTGAATACGCTGAAGAATATTTAATAAATCGAAAGGAAGATTTAAATTTATCTGAGCAAGACTGTAAACTATTTAGCCATTTTTCAAAGGCGTCAGGTATCTTGCAAACTATGGAGGATACTAATAAAGCGTTGGCCCCTCATTTAAGTTCACTTCAAAATTTACTTCGTAAGCTTTTCAGTTTGTATGCTTATCGCACCCTTTCAGTTAAAAATGGGATTTGTATTCATTCTGAGTCTGTAAATGAATACAAAACTTTATGTAGTAAAGAAGGTGATTTACATAGGAGAAACCTTAAAAATTCTTTTAAGGATTTTTTCCTTTCCAATCAAAAATTATCAATTGACATGGCTAGGACTTTTGGGCAACCACTAAATACAGAAAGGGAAGTTTTAACTCTAGAAGTAAGTAGCAACTTCACAGTTGATATTAAAATAATGCATACTGAAAATTTGATACAGCCAACAAAGAAAATGGCTTTTTTAGTTGCAAAAATGAATCAATCAGGAGAAAAGAGCGTGCCCCTGCCAATTACTTACAAGTTGTTTAATGCCATGTATCAACAATTGAAAGGATTGGATAATGCAATGGTCCCAAGAGAGGTCCATGCACAGCTAGAACGCCTAGGCACCGAAGTTAGTCAGAAAACCCTAAAAAATATGGGAGACTTCTTAGATATAATTACTATTAAAGGTAGTAAAGACCCTCAAAAAAATGAAGAGATAAATATGGATCAACTACTCTGGAATCTTAAAAGATATCAAGACTAATGGCGAGCCCTTTAAGTAAATCTCAACAGTCTGATTTTTATAATAGATCCTATTTAGGTCTGGAACCTGCTCCGGAGTATGTTGTGCCTGAGTCTGTAGTTGCGAGTGTCTATCGGAATTTTTTCCTAAATGTTGGAGAGGGGCAGGTGGTAGACAAATTTTCAAAAGACGAGGATATAGTAAGGCCAATACATGAAAAACTTCAATTTCTTTCTGAAGAGCATAATATCCAGCTGAAAGATTTCTTGGATATACCCAAGCCTAAAAGTAGTTATTTGGACAAAGAAAATTATTATGGTTGGCAACCATTAATACCCAATATGGGAGTTATTGTAGCACCGGTACGTCCAAGTGGTAGTAATCCTTGGAATCCAGGAAGGATGTTCACAAAGGTTCTTTCTTTTGGAGCTGGTAGCGAAGAAGAATTAAATTCATTATTAGAAGAATGCTTAGATATTTTTAGCATTCCAGAAACTGATAATCCTATTGCTCAGCTATTGAATAAAGTATTTTCGAATTTATCTCAGCAAAGGAAATCTATAGAGGAAATCGAACTAGACAGAAACTTTGAGATTGCTCAGGCAGCTAAGCAGTTTAATTCTGAAAGATTTCCGGCAATTTTCTTGAAAGCAGATTTAAAAGTTCTTCGAGATATTAAAGATAAGGTCTCTCTTAGACAATGGCTTTCAATTATTGAATCCTACCTAAGAATTTTATTGACGTCTCATGCAAGGTGGGTTATGCATGCAAATATGGTCGTATGGAATGCATTTAGAGAAAAACTCGATAGAAATGCCACATCACTTAATATTGTGGAAAAAACTTTTACAGGGTTAAAGGGCTTTGATATTAACGAAAGATTGACCAGCCAAATAAAGAGTGAGGTTGCAAATTATATATATGCTAGAATTGGTATTAACCTAGCTCTGGAGCACTTTCCATCTTCTATTCAAGAATTTCGATCTCCGGGCGATTACAAACAGTGGATTGAACAAATAGAATTCAACTCTGAAAAAAAGAAAAAATTTGATACCGCATACGAAGAGATAACTCATGAAGAAATAAACAAAATAAATTCTAAAAGCGGTGTAGGAAGGAATATTCACTTTTTTGTTAAACATCTTTTGGGTCAAAGGCAGGTTATACATGAAAAAGATAAAAACTACGATCAGGGTTATTGGACGGTAAAAACAGGTGATTATAACGCTGCCCCCTGGATCTTCAAAACCGGACCCGTAGCGACTTTATTACTGTCTAGCTTATCTATAGATGGTAAATATGGTAGTGCATTAGATATTTCTAAAACTTTATCTCGTTTTGGATGGGAGATTAATCCAGATGCTTTAGCATTGAGTGATTTAGGTGAAGCTTTTAATAAGTTGGGTATAACTTTAGATAGCCCTGATGGTGAAAGAGGTGTAATTATTAAAAATCCATTTTCCGATTAATTATGAGTAAGTACGTACAAGCGTTAATTGATGAAATAAAAGATAATGTTGACTTAAGTGGAGGCCTTGTTAGAGTAAGGATAAAAAATATTCCTGCTTTAATTCAGGAAGGGATAGCAAATTATATCTTAAAAGCTCCAAGGGGGTTAGAAGCTGACGGAACAAACTTCCACTTTTATTTCAGTGCGGATAAAATCCAAGCTGATATCAACAAAAGGATATATACTGATAGTGCGGTTAAGCAAAGGAATAAAGTTAAAGAGGGGGTTCTAACAACAGTTTATGAACCGGGTATTGTTGAAGAGAAGTCGATGCATGAAGCATCTCTTGTCATAAATAAATATCATGATCTAAGTAAATGGTATAAGTCAGATCTCTTTGAGAATGTTGGAACTGCAATTTTGAAAGAATTTCCTAATCAAACTAAGCTGCTGAATGGATTTAGGAAATATGCTAAAGAACTTTTGAAAGGTTCTAATGGATATTCAAATTTATGGGAAGTTATCAAGCGATTAGATTCATTGGAGATCAAGCATTTAGATCAAGAAAATTATTTGCCCAATATTTTTCTAAAAATAGGATTGCCTTGCCCTACAACAAATGATGATATAGAATATACATTTGAGCATTGCACAGATATTATAAAGTCGATAGGCGATTTAGTTTCATCTAAATCTTATTTGGGTCTAAAAAATGATTTATTAGAATATATTGAAAGCGTTGGACTTGAGGTAAAAAGAGAACCGATAGGATCTTTTTATGATTACTTACTAGGTAGTCAGGCCAATGCGTTTGAGTTTGGGAGTCAACCCCTGGTACACTACATACTTAGTAATAATGAATCAGCAGACTGGTGGTATAAATTAGACCAAACTTTTTGGGAGGGATATTTAGAATATCTTTCAGGAAGCAATAAAAAGATTGAGGTTAAGGTACTAAATCGAATCGCTCAAGATTTTATTAAAGATGGTGAGCCTATTCCGATTGAAGGTAATATTGTAAGATTAGAAATAAACAATTTTGATAAACTTCAAAATCTAAAGCTTGTATATGGTGGAGAAGAACAAGAAGCTGAAGAAAATACTATTGATTTAAATATAACTCCCCAAAAAAATCGGCACTGCATTGTAAGATTTGATGCGGATAACTGTAAGCCCCTAACTTTAAAATTAATTCCAATTGGTGGGAGTGAAGAATCATTTCAAGCTGTAGCGGTCTACGATGAAAAGCCAACTATTCTTACTGAAAAGGGAGCAGAAATAGAGTGTATAAATGATGGTGGTTATATCAAAGGTTTTATTATTTCTGCCCTACAAGAAGATATCGAGCTTTATTGTAAAGAAGCAGTCAGCTCAAATAACGGCAGTGAAAATAACTATAAAAATTTAAGGCTTAAGCCTGTAAAATTTTACGAGTCTGTTACTATTTTTGAGTTTCTTTATTCTTTTGGAGAAGATGAAGAGTTAGGTTTTAAATTAGATGCTGTCTCTGAAGTATATAATTGGGATGTAATAGGTGAATCGAATGAGAGAAGTACGAAAGTAAATTCAGAGTTCAGGAGATTAATCGAAACCCACTATAATGAGAAGTCTGGGTACAAGTTTGAGTCCGATCGTCCAAGAAATCTTGGCAATTTGGAAGATGAAGCTTTAACTCATCATGGTAAGCCTTTTGCAATTTCTGTTGAAAATGTACTTAAAAAAAATTCAGTAAAAGAGTTAAACTCCCTGCCGATCGGTGTTCCTGATATAGATATTCCGAGTGATTTAAATAATCTTAGAAATGGAATTATATCCTCTCTTGAAGATACGGTAGGTATCAAAAGACCAGATATTAGGTCTATTAGTTTAACCGAAATTGATGGCTTAGGTGAACAGATCCGGGCATATCTTTCAGCATATAAAAAATGGTTAGATAAAACCGACCTTGCCTCTTGGTATGATGTCATAATGTTAGTTGATGGAGATCAAGACAATACTAATGAAGAGTTTAGGCGTCATTGTGCTTATATCTTGGTATCTCCATATCATCCCGTGCGTTTGGCTTGGCAATACCGGGCACAATCAATTATGAAAGATTGTCTGGAGCTTGAAAATAAATGGAGATATTGTCCCTACGCTGCAGTTATTGATCCTTCTTCTGTTGCTGCAATTTTTGGGCTCACTACGAGTAAAAATGATCCCTTAGGAGATGAGCAAGTATTATTTAAATCAATTTCTAGTGATGATGACTATTGGGGTATTTATAAAAATGAGGAAGCTACTCTAGCTATCGATAAAGAAAATACTTTAGAAGCCCTTGAGGTAATTGGGTTTTCTAATTTAGATGAAAAGGTATCAATCCTAACACAGAATCATATTAATTCAAGCCTGAAAGATGTTAATAAACTTTTGCAAACCAGGTCGACAATTAATGTGTTGGTACAAGGGGGAACCAAAAACAATCAGAACCTAACTCAAGGTCTTAGTGATTGGTTAGGTGGAAAGTTATCAACTCAGGATAATACTACTAATTTAAACGAGTTAATTACCAACTCTTTTTTAAATATCGTTCCAACTAAATTACATGTTTTTGATGATCGAGATCGAAAGCTACAGCCGGAAGAAGATGAATTGCTTCACTATTACCAATCTCTAGATGAAAAGATATACTGGTATGATAGAGATAAGTTTGAAGCAAATGTGGATGATGATAAATCAAGAAATTATGATATAACTTTATTATTAAATATTGATCAAAACAAACCGGTATGGAAATCGGAACCCAGAGGAGATTCAAATCTTAACGGCTGGGGATCTCTATACTGTTTTAATCCATTATCAGTTGCCTCGATAACTTCTCAAAATAATAAAGAGGGCAAGGCTGGAAATATTATTGAATACTACAGTTATCCTAAAGGTCTGGATCAGGCTAATACAATTGAAAATGATCTTTGGGCTGTTCAAAATATTCTTTCTTTAAACACTAAAAAGACACAAAAAATTGTTCGCCCCCATGATAAACCATTAAGAATGGCAACTGCTGATTCAACCTTTGCTGCAGTGTCGGCTGGTTCATTTAATTCAGGCTTCCTTTCGGCTTCCAGCGATTCTTACCTTTGGGATTTTCAAATGCCCGAATTTGGTAATAAAAGGGGGAGCCATTTAGGGTATTATTTATTAACGAGTGACACTGATCAAGGTTCTCAAATACGTGTTAGTATTGAGCGTTTTTTGACACAGGTTTTACCTGCTGAATCCTATGATGTATCGACTGTCACCGAGAATATTTTAAGTCGTTATAAGTCATTAGGTTTGCCAATGCTTAGAAATTTGGCTTCAGGGGGGAATCGTGCTAGGGGTGAAATTGGTCTAATGATGGCTATGGAGATATTAGATCAATTGCTTGCTAGGCTAGATACTCAAGAAGAAAGTGAAACAGAAAATTCCTTGTTCTTAACCATACCTTTAGACCCATTTCAGAATATCCTAGATTTAATTTTTAACAAAAGAACAAGGAAAAATACCCGCCCCGACTTGATCGTTTTATGTATAAATGATGGTAATGGGGAAGGTCTAGGAGTTAAGATTACTCCTGTCGAAGTCAAGTATCGTTCAGGAAGACTAAACCCACAAGAACAAGAAAATGCGTTGGACCAAGCAAGAAATTTTGCTGAGGATTTAGGCAAGCTTTTTCAAAAAGCTAGAGAAAGTGCTTTATGGGACCATTGTTTTAAAAATTTAATTGGTTCAATGGTGGACTTCTCCTTTTCCACTCAATTAATTAATTCTGAAAGTGGCTACGTAACGGGCGATGAGAAGAAAAAGATTGTTGCTAAGTTTTTTAGATACTTATCTCTTGGAAATCTTTTTAAGTATGATTCTTTAGATATTGATAAATATGGCAGGCTAATTACTTTTGAATATGGTAGAAATGAAGACGATAGCAACTATAATGAATTGAATAATATATTCTCTCCCAAAGGTTTTGACGATGTGTTTTTAGTATCTAAGCAAAATACTATGAAAGTTCTGGAAACTGGGGGAGCTACTTTAGCTAATGAATTATATGAGCAAGTTGGAGATTGGGATTTTAAAAGTTCAGTGCAAGGTAATCAGCAGCAACCTTTGATTAACAAAGAACAGGGAAATGGGGCTACGGAAAAGGCCAAAGAAGAAATGGAAAAAGAGAATGGAAACTCTACCGAGGAAAATAACTTTGGAAAATCCCAAGAAAAAGATGGTCAATCATCATTGGTAAAAGAACATGACGAAACTGGTGGTATAAAATTTAAGGTAGGAACCTATGACACGGGATTTAAAAAGGAAGATATTCACTATTGGCCAAGTAATACCAATTTAACACAATTAAATACTGGTGTCTTAGGGAATTTAGGTACGGGGAAAACCCAGTTATTGCAAACCTTGATACATAAAATATCAATAAGTAAAGGAAATAATCGCGGTATTACCCCGAAGGTATTGGTTTTAGATACAAAGCGGGATTATGCCTCCCTAGAAGAACCCGGGAATGAAGATTTTGTAAAAAGTATAGATGCCAAACAGTATAAACCATATAGGTTGCCTATTAACTATTTTGATATTAGAGGGTCTAAGGACGAGAATCCAGCTTATACCAAAGCTAGATTATTTTATGATTTTTTAAGTAAGATTTACGGGGGAATTGGTCCAAAACAAGAAACTGTAATACTTAATAGTGTTATTAAATCATTCGAGGATGCTGGTTATAGTAGTAGTATGAATGACTATAGCTCTATAAGGATACCTACAATAAAGACGGTACTAGAAAAGTATAAGGAAATTACAGATGACCGTCAGGATGCTCCAAGATCTATAATGGAGAAATTAGTGATGAGTGAAATGTTTGAAACGAATCCTGACAAAATTGTGCCATTTGATAAATTCTTTGACAAATCGGTTATAGTTTCCTTGGCATCTATAGCGAATCTCGATAAAGATTTGAAACTAGCAATGATTGTATTCTTATCATTATATCGAGATTATATGCTAAATGTAGAAAAACATCCTTTCACTAATGGAAGCCCCAGTTTACGTGTTATTGATAGTTATTTAGCAATTGATGAGGCTAATTTAGTAATGGACCTAGATCTTCCAATCCTAGAAGATATTATGTTAAAAGGTAGGGAGTTTGGTGTGGGGGTTATCTTAGCGACTCAATATTTTCAACACTTTCCTAAGAAATATCGTGAAGCGTTGAATACCTGGTTTATACACTCAGTACCAGATATTTCAAAAGCTCAACTCGAATCGATTGGTTTTACTGATATTGGGAATCATTTTCCGAAGAAGATTAAACAACAAGGTAAATTTGAATGTCTTTATAAAACCTTCAATTACGATGGGGCATTTATTAACACATTGCCTTTTTACAGGTTAGTTGAAGGGGGTTTTAGTTCTTGATGTTATTGAACCAATGGCATTCATCATTCAGCATACATTCCTGACATTTTGGATTCCTTTTTCTACAAATTAAAGAAGCGAAATCAAGTATAGCCCAATTAATTTTTTGATGTTCAGAATGATCGACAATCTCTTTCGATAGCTTCTGTAAATAGGGGTCATATCTAATATCAGCAAGTTCTCTTGGACCAAAGAATCTTTCAAGTACACGCGCCATATTAACATCTAAAAGGGGAGCTGGCTTTTCATGAACATATGATATTATTGCACTAGCAATATATTGGCCTATAAGTGGTATTTCTTCGAGTTCTTCTCTGACAATAGGAAGGTTATTTTCAGCATCTGTCATCTCATCGGCAAGCATCTTTAATCTTTTAGCTTTTTGCCGATATAACCCAAATGGTCTTAAAGCTTCCTCTAACTCTTTAGTTTCCTTCTCATCAATTTCTTTCCAAGAGGAGAACTGCTCTAAAAAATTATAAAATTTATTCGAGACAGTTTCTGCTCTTGTTCTTTGAAGTAAAACTTCTGCAATAATTAACTCATAACTTCCTAGATTTTCTTTTCTCCAAGGGAATGAACGTCCATTTTTCTTAAACCAATCTAAAATCTCGTTCTGGAAAAAGGTTATTGTTTTTTGATCTATTTTATCCAGACTCATGAAAAGAAAAAGTTTAGTAATAAAAATTTAGGTAACAGCCAGATAATATAACTTTGGTATCCCTATAATTACTCAAAACATAGTGACATTTTCCCCGAAACATAGTGATGTTTTATTCCAAACATCACTATGTTTTCCTCAAAAGATGCTGATGTTTTTCTTGAGCTTTCAAAATCGCCTTTCAGTTAAATTGGGCCATTTTTTATGCAGGTAGGATTACTGCAGAGATTATAATAATAACTCCGGTATGGACTTCACCAAAGATCCCTAATTCCAATGGCTGGTGGAGCATGGATGATAACTGTCGAGGATTGGGAATTGAAGTTGTGTCTTCTACCGGAAACTACCGAATGGTCACGTTGAACGAGCCTGGGCATAGATGATCATTATATCTACTTAGACCCTAAACGGTACTTCCTCGCTTGCGATATTCCTGAATAGATACCACCAAAAGGGTGATAGCTGTCAAGGGGATAACAAAATATAGCATGGCATTGCTGAATATAGCCAGGCTCTCGTACCGGCTTGCCGCCATTACAAGATAGAACGTGTATGCTAGGTAGTACCCTAGTAAGAGAAGTCCCTCCCAGCGATTGATGGTACCTCCGGTAAAAAATATGGGAAGGCAGGCAAAGGCTACGGCAACCATAATCGGGATATCAAAATAAAAGGCCCCTTCTATGACGGGGATGCCTGAACCGGAAAAGATTCCCGCCAGACCTAAAACTCCCACTATATTAAAGATATTGCTTCCCACTACATTGCCGACCGCAATATCCCGCTCCCCTTTTACTGCTGCTATGATAGATGTGACCACTTCCGGCAGGGAGGTTCCTGCCGCCACGACCGTCAAACCTATTACTATTTCACTTACCCCCAGGTAGGTTGCAAAGGATACAGCTCCATCAACAAGCCAGCGCGAACCAACAATAAGCAGTAAAAGACCTCCAACGATAAATAGGATTTGCACTAACCGGTTCCCTTCACCGGTTGAAGGGGAAAGCGCACTCTCGTCAACTGACTGGCCGGACTTGGTTCCCTGATAAATCAGATACCCTATATAACAGATCAAACCTGAAAGAAGCAGCCAACCGTCCAGGGAGCTAATGGTTCGATCTATGGCAAACAGCAGAACTGTTATGGATAGGGCAATCATCAATGGAACATCAAACTTTATCAGCTGGCTGGATACCCGCAGAGGTATTATGAGTGCCGATATGCCGAGTATGAACAATACATTGAAAATGTTGCTACCAATAACATTACCCAGAGCGATGTCTGCCTGTCCCGACAAAGCGGATTTTATGCTGACGGCAAGTTCCGGAGAACTGGTTCCGAAAGCTACGACCGTCAAACCAATAATCAATGGGGATATTCCGAATTCAGATGCCACTTGCGAAGCACCGCGTACCAGGAGTTCAGCACCGACAATTAAAAATATCAGTCCGACCAGGAAAAAGAGTAAAGTCATAAGTAATAGTTCACCTTAATTGAACGGTTCAATATAAGCCAGAGCTTCCCGGCTCATCAAGAACACAAGGACAGGTACTGGTACAGATCAGAATGGAACACGGAAACCGCGGATGAGGCGGATTCTCGCGTGACGAATGATACATAATAATTCGAATCTGTGTAGATCTGTGGCATAAAAATGTAGTGTTACTTTTGTCTGGCCAAAAGTAACCAAAAGCCACCGGGGGTATTGAGGTGTTGTATTAATTATAATGGTCATTTGAAATTTGCTCATCTGCATTCAACGCTTTTACGTTGAACTTTCCCGCAATACCCCCGGACCCCCGTTTTAGTTTACCCTTTATCCGCACTTGGAGTTGTGAGGCAGGNTTAATTATAATGGTCATTTTAAATTTGCTCATCTGCATTCAACGCTTTTACGTTGAACTTTCCCGCAATACCCCCGGACCCCCGTTTTAGTTTACCCTTTATCCGCACTTGGAGTTGTGAGGCAGGTGCTTGCGGAGGGGACGTGAAGGCGGGTGGGTGTAAAAACACACCGATGAGTTTTTTGAAGCAATTGACGACCGTGATGGATCTTTGTTTTTACCCCGCCAAACGGAACCGACGCCCTACCGAGCAAATCCTGGCGGCACGTTTTTCCCGAAGGGATGCCTTTGGCAGCGGTACTTTTGCGTGTCAAAAGTACCATTATATTACTAGGGGTCACTTATAATGCTGATGCCCGCGGATTTGTTAATATATTAATTCAAGTCTGTGCAAATCTGCGACTAAATAAAACGAGCCGACCTCCAAGTCGTTTTGGGGTTCCATTCCCGCTTAAAATTACGTTACTTACCCTTGCTCGGTGGTCAAACCAAAACTTCCACACTCACCAAATTGATAACCATTATGAATGTAAAGAATATCCGGTTAGCCTTCTTTTCTGCCATCCTATTGCCGGTACTCCTGCTGGTTTTAAACTTCTCAGTCATTGCCCAACAGGCGGAGCGGGAACTCCACAATCCTACATTTGAAGAGGTGCTCTCGCTGAAAGGGTCTGCGGATGTGCAGATTTCCCCGAACGGCCAGCACGTGTTGTACAGGTCCGGCGCGGTGGAGTGGGACGACAACCGCTACGACTCGGAGCTGTGGCTTTCCAAAAACGGGGGCACGCCCATTCCGCTTACCAACAATGTGGATGGAAGCAGTTCTTCTGCAACCTGGTCACCCGATGGGAAGTGGATTCTGTTCAGCAGAAGTCTGGAGGATAAGAACCGCATTTTCATTATCAATCCCGTGGGCGGTGAGGCGCATCCACTGAGCTACATCGACAAGAGCGTGCAGGATTTTGAGCTCTCCCCGGACGGCAGTACCCTGGCTTTTACAGTGCAGGATGAGCCCTCCGAAGAGGAGAAAACCATCAAGGAGCGCTATGGCGACTACGCGGTGGACAACGAGGATTACCAACTGAGTCGTCTCTACACGGTGGATTTTGATCCGCATTATGCCATGAGCGAGCCGGTGCCCTGCATGCAGGATACCACCTATACCACTTGTCCGGAGGCACCGGAGTTGAAGGCCCATCTGGAGGATGCGGAGTTTACGGTTACGGGCGTTTCCTGGTCACCCGATGGCAGCAAGCTGGCTATCAACCACCAGCCCGATCCCATCATCACCAGTTTCCTGCGCTCGGATATTTCACTATATGATCCGGAAAGTGGGGAGCGAACCCCTGTCGTGACCAATACGGCCATCGACGTCTTCAGCGACTGGTCGCCGGAGGGGGATGCCTTTATCTATTCCAGCAGCGTGGACAACGACAGTACCAACTTTTTCACCAACAGCCGGTACTTTATTTACGATCTCGAGAGTGGCAACACCCGGGAAGTGGCGACCAATTTTGATGAAAACCTCGGCAACATCACATGGTCGGATCAAGGAATTTATGCTACCGCCTACCGTAAGACCACACGTCCGATGTTTCTTCTGGATCCTGAAAACGGGGAAGTAACACAGGTTGATCAGGGCAAGCGTCTGGTCTTTGATATATCGCTTTCAAAAGACGGCAAGCGCGTGGCTATTCGCGGGCGAGACGGTGATGAACTGAACGAGGTATACCTGGGCAGTACCGGCAATTTTGAGTTGAAGCAGCTCACCGATTATAACAGTCAGTTGGAAGGCTGGGCTACCGTGCAGAGCGAGGTCGTTTCCTGGGAAAGCAAAGACGGCGCCGTCATCGAAGGGGTACTGCACAAACCGCAGGATTACGATCCATCCAAGAAATACCCACTATTGGTTGCAATTCATGGGGGACCGACGGGCATCTCCCTGCCGGATCCTACTCCTGCCTATGTTTACCCTATCGTACAGTGGGTGAACAAGGGTGCGCTGGTGTTACGTCCCAACTATCGCGGCTCGGCCGGCTATGGGGAGGAGTTCCGTTCGTTGAACGTGCGCAATCTGGGCGTGGGTGATGCCTGGGATGTGCTGTCGGGCGTAGATCACCTGGCGGAAGAGGGGCTGATCGACACCGCCAGGCTAGGTAGCATGGGATGGAGTCAGGGTGGGTATATTTCTGCTTTTCTGACCACCTACAGCAACCGCTTTAAAGCGGTGAGTGTGGGGGCGGGGATCTCGAATTGGGTGACTTATTATGTGAATACGGATATCCACCCTTTTACCCGGCAGTACCTGAAGGCGACGCCATGGGAGGATATGGAGATCTATGAAAAGACTTCGCCGATGAGCTATATCAACAATGCCACCACGCCGACGCTGATTCAGCATGGGGAGAACGACCGGAGGGTGCCCATCCCCAACGCATACGAGCTGCTGCAGGGGCTGCAGGATGTGGGTGTGGATGCCAAGATGATTGTGTATGAGGGCTTTGGACATGGTATCTCCAAACCCAAGGAGCGACTGGCGGCGATGTGGCACAACTGGCAGTGGTTCGGTAAGTACATCTGGGGCGAGGATATTGCCCTACCAGTTGAATAGAACCCCGACACAAGTCGGGGCAGGCACGAAGGCCACGGGCGATACTGATGTCCGCGGGTTTATTGATTATTATTAAATCGAATCTGTGTAAATCTGCGGCAAGAAAATGCTCTGTTTTTAATACTCTGCTCCGTAAATAAGCATTAGCTTGTAATAAATGATCACTGTTCATTTTTGACTGGGCAAAATCGAACCAAAAACCCACCGGGGGGCTTGAGATGTTGTACTGGTTATAATCGCTCTGTTGATTTTGCTCTTCCGCATTCAATGCTTTTACGCTTAGCTTTCCCGCAATACCCCCGGACCCCCGTTTTAAGTGTACAGAGACAGTGTGTCAGTGATCAGCTTAAAGGTCTGTTGGAAATTTAATCGTCGGGAGTAGAACTCCCTCAAAACGAGGTGGGTTAATAGGTTTTCCACACTTGGAGTTGTGAGGCAGGTGGGTGCGGAGGGGATGTGAAGGCGGATGGGTGTAAAAACACACCGATGAGTTTGTTGAAGCAATTGACGACCGTGATGGATCTTTGTTTTTACCCCGCCAAGCGGCACCGATGCCCTGCCGAGCAAATCCTGGCGGGTGTTTATTGTTACTTTTGGCGGCCAAAAGTAACAATAAAGAATACTTATGCTATTGTATAGAATGGAGTCATAAGGATTTTGAGAATATATTAATATACCCTTCTGTGTAAATCTACGGTCAAACAACTACTTTAAAACGAAAACCTCATCTTAACGCTGGTGCCGGTGGCTTCGAGGTGTAAGGNGTGTTTATTGTTACTGTTGGCGGCCCAAAGTAACAATAAAGAATACTTATGCTATTGTATAGAATGGAGTCATAAGGATTTTGAGAATATATTAATATACCCTTCTGTGTAAATCTACGGTCAAACAACTACTTTAAAACGAAAACCTCATCTTAACGCTGGTGCCGGTGGCTTCGAGGTGTAAGGTTCTTATGGGCGATTGGAAGGTGCCTCTACTTTCGTAATTATAAAGTTCTACCGCACTTCTTCTCTGCGAACGGGCGGAGGTCCCTATGATGAGTCCTACAATAGTCAATCCTGAACCAACTCCGATCAGGGTATAATTTGCTTCTGCTTCATGGTCGAAAAAATCCATGCCCTCAATCCATCCGGCCATAATCAGAGAAATACCCCCAAGTGAAACCGGTAGCGACAGATAACCTGTTGCAACTCCCGATCGCATCATCTTATGTATTTCGGGATATGGCTTCATCAGATCCATGACTTCCGACATTTTCAGTTTCTTCCCCTGTAGATAGTAGTTGTCTTTTTTTGTCTCTATGGTCTGGGCATGGGAGGCGACGGAAAGGAAAAAGAATAGGAGAAGAAATAAGGAGGTTATTGCGTGTTTCATCGGTTTGTGCTTCGTTGAAATCTACACAAGCAGATTAGAGATTTGGAGAGAGTTTTTCATTCCCTAAAATTTCTTTTGGGAAACAAGGTTATGGAACACGTATGCCCGCTAATAATGCGGATATTGGCGAGTTTTAAAACTATTATTTTTCTCATCAAACACTTTTATTGTCATCCCGAGCCTAGTCGAGGGATCTCATCCGTTATATTAAGTTTTATCATTTCTGAGCGGATGAGATTCCCCCACTTACGGTCGGAATGACACCAAAAACGATTTATAATTCTTAATTAGAATAACATTATGAAACCTGCGAGAAACCGCATTGTCTGTGGTTTCCGTGTTCAATTGTAGATCTGTGGTAAAAAAAATGAATAGCTGGTTTGTATATATGATACGTTGCGCGAATGGGAGTTTGTATACGGGGTGTACGAATAATCTCATTCGGCGATGGCACGAGCACCGGGAGGGCAACGGGGCCAAGTACCTTCGCATCCATGAGCCGAGAAAGGTGGTCTTTGTGGAGGAGCAGCCTGATCGATCAGAAGCCTGCCGGCGCGAGTATCAGATTAAACAGCTAACGAAGCAGGATAAAGAAGACCTTATAGAACACGAATTTTCACAGATATAAAATCTGCGGAAACCCGCCGATTCCGTGGCCTCCGTGTTCCATCAACTCTTTGCCGCGGTTTTGATCGCTTTTCGAATTCTCAGGTAGGTACCGCAACGGCACAGATTCCCGCTCATAGCCGATTCAATCTCCTCATCACTCGGATCCGGATTCTGCTTCAGCAGCGCGGCGGCGCTCATAATTTGACCCGCTTGGCAATAGCCGCATTGGGGTACATCATGCTCCAGCCAGGCCTGCTGTACAGGATGATCCCCTTCTTCAGAAAGTCCTTCAATAGTCGTCACTTCGGAATCCCCGACCGCCGATACCGGCAGGGAACAGGAGCGGATAGCGTTGCCGTCGAGGTGCACGGTGCAGGCCCCGCATTGAGCGATACCGCATCCGAACTTGGTACCGGGCATGTTCAGGTGATCCCGCAGCACCCACAGCAGGGGCGTATCGGGCGTTACATCGACTTCGTGTTTCTCATTGTTGATCGTGAGTGTAAAAGCTGCCATAATGTGTGTATTTAGCGGTTAATGCTTTCTGATTGTTAGGATTCCCGCGTTGCCATCTCCTGTTCTGCTACCATCAAGGGCTGATTGTAATAACGCTGGCCGGTAGCCTTGTAGAGGGCATTCGCCATGGCGGCCATTACGGGCGGCAAGGGAGGCTCTCCCAGTCCGGTGGGATGCACATCGCTATCCACAAAGAAGACTTCAATTTCTTGAGGCGCTTCCGGATTTCTGATGAGCCGGTAGTCGTTGAAATTGTCCTGATCGGGAGTACCATTATCAAAAGTCAGCCTGCTGTAAAGGGCATGTCCCAGTCCGTCCACAATACCTCCTTCCACCTGGTTGATGGCGCCTTCGCGGTTAACCACGATACCGCAATCCACGGCGCACCACACTTTCTGTATACGGTGGGAATCTCCGTCTTTCACTAAGTCAACCACCTGGGCCACATAGGAATTGTGGCAGTAGTAAGCGGCCACGCCACGGTACACACCGGGCATCTCCTTATCCCAGTTCGATTTCTCGCGAACCAGCTTAAGTACGCCGGCATAACGCTCGGCATCATAATCGTTGTCTTCGCCCACCGGATTCTTCATGGCCCGGTCGAAAAGCTCCAGACGGAAGTCAATGGGATCCTTGCCGGCCACTTCAGCCAGCTCGTCGATAAAGGACTGCTCAGCGGCCGCCGTGAAGTTCGATCGCGGGGCGCGCCATGCACCGGTGGTGATGTTGGTCTCCACTCCCACATTTTCTGAAGAGTAGTGATCAACAGCTCCTGCCGGATAGCGGTTTGCAAACAATGGGCTCGAAGGAATTCCGGCTCCTTTGGCCTGGAAACTCTGCAGGTTTCCATTGTCATCCAGCGATGCTTTATAGTTGATTGCGTAAGCGGGACGGTAGGTACCCTGGGTCATGTCGTCTTCGCGGGTGTAAATCAGTTTTACCGGTCCGCCGATCTTTTTGGAGATCGCAGCGGCTTCCAATCCGAAATTGCCATATAGCCTTCGTCCGAAACCACCGCCCATGCGGGTCATGTCGACCATAATATTCGATTCGGGAATACCCAGCAGCTGTGAAGCCGACCCGCGCAGTTGTTCGGGAGTTTGAATCGGGCCGATCAGTTCGGCACGGTCGCTGCTCACATCTGCAAAGAAATTCATCGGCTCAAGGGTATTGTGGGCCAGGAAGGGTGCGGTATACGTGCGCTCCACGACTCGTGCGGCCGATTCCGCCACGGTCTCCGGCGTTCCGTCTTTTCGTTGCACCTCTCCGGTGCGGTCGGTAATGGCTTCCCGGAGCTTGCGGGTATGATCCGCGCTGTTTTCCAGGTCACCGGTAGTTTCCCACTCTACCTTCAGGGCATCTTTGGCTTTTTTGACCTGCCAGGTGGTCTCACCGGTAACGACAACCAGCTCATGGAACGCATTGACGTCCGACCACTGCGGTTCCCCGATAGAGGTGTTGATGGTGAACACATCATAAATGCCCGGCATCGACTTCGCCTCGGTGGCGTCAAAAGATTTCATTTTCATGCCGAAGGAGGGGGGATGCTTGATCATGGCGATGGCCATCCCTTCGCGGGTAAAATCAAGTCCGAATAAAGGCTTACCCGTGACAATCTCCTTGCCATCGACATTTTTGATGTACTTACCGATCAGCTTGAAATCATCGGGATTTTTGAGAGGGACTTCCTCGGGCACCGGAATATTCACGGCTTCGGAAGCGACTTCCCCGTATCCAATGGTGTCGCCGGTGTTTTTATTGGTGATAACACCGTCAGCGGTGCTAAGGTTATTGACATTGACGCCCCATTTCTTGGCAGCGGCTGCTACTAATAAGTATCTGGCAGTGGCTCCGGCCATCCGCAGACTGTCCCATCCCTGTCGAATGGATTGGCTACCGCCGGCAAGCTGGCGGGTATACTTGCTCGTATTCAGGGGAGCCTGTTCAACCTTCACCTGTTCCCAGTCAACGTCGAGTTCTTCGGCCACGATCAACGGCATGGAGGTCTTTACATTCTGACCTATCTCCGGGTTAGGCGAGAGAATAGTCACCGTGCCGTCGGGCGCAATTTGTATATAGGCATTGATATCGAACATCTCATCCGGGAGATTTTCGATGTCGCTGTCGCTAGCCAATGCCGACATCCAGCTGAAGCCGACCATGAGTCCCCCACCGCCCATTGCCATAGTTTTCAAAAAAGATCTTCGTCCCATCGATGTTTTTGCGCTTCCCATAATACTGGTATTTAAGTGTTAGCAGCTGATTTAATGGCCTTTCGAATTCTCAGGTAGGTGCCGCAGCGGCATAGATTCCCGCTCATGGACGATTGAATATCCTCGTCGCTCGGATCCGGGTTTTGTTTCAGCAGCGCGGCGGCGCTCATAATCTGTCCCGCCTGGCAATAGCCGCACTGGGGCACGTCATGCTCCAGCCAGGCTTGCTGAACGGGATGATCCCCGTCTTCGGAGAGTCCTTCAATAGTGGTGACTTTTGCATCGCCGACTGCTGATACAGGCAGGGAGCAGGAGCGGATGGCATTGCCGTCGAGGTGTACGGTACAGGCCCCACACTGGGCGATACCGCATCCGAATTTGGTGCCGGGCAGGTTCAGGTGATCCCGCAGTACCCAGAGCAGAGGCGTATCCGGGGCAACATCTACCTGCTGCTCCTTGCTATTAATGGTGAGCTGAAATATCGCCATGGCCACTTGTTGTTTATTAACTAAACCCGGACGTGCAACTTATTGTATTAGCTGAGGATCACAGATAATTACAATAATCAAACAAATGCTTTCGACTTTCAAACATTTTTAAACTTCTTACCCGGTGCAGCTTTCAAATAAACAAATATTCTCTATTTTTGCTAGTAAGGAAATTGTTTTAACAAAGAAAAATCAGATAGTTCTGCAAGATGCGCCGGTCCGAAATCGATATGGATCGTCCGGGTTAGATAAAACTTCCAATACAAGGTGCATGGAAATGCAGAACAGAGCAATTCGAAACAACCGGTTATAATCCGTGAAGAAGATCTATTTAGATTATAATGCCACCACTCCTGTTGACCCGAGGGTCATGGAGCATATGCTGCCCTATTTCACCGAGAAATTCGGGAATGCCTCCAGCATCAACCATGCCTACGGTTGGGATGCAGAAGAAGCGGTGAGCATAGCCCGTGATCAGCTTGCACGGCTGATAGGGTCGAAGCCCAGTGAAATTATCTTCACCTCCGGTGCCACTGAGGCGGTTAACCTGGCTCTGATCGGGGCATGCAGGGCGAACGCGGAAAAGGGAGATCATATCATCACCTGTGTTACCGAACATAAAGCCGTACTTGACACCTGCCATGAGCTGGAAGAGCGGGGTATTGAGGTCAGCTACCTGGAGGTGGATGCCTCAGGCGCTATTGATTTAGAGGAACTTAAGAATGCCATTACCGGCCGTACCATCCTGGTGAGCCTGATGCATGCCAATAACGAGACCGGTGTCATTCACCCGCTGAAAGAGATTGCTGAAATTACCCGAGAGCACGATGCTTTATTGATGACCGATGCCACGCAGTCCGTTGGAAAAATATCTGTTGATGTTGAGAAGCTGGGTGTAGACCTGGCTGCTTTCTCCGCGCATAAATTGTATGGTCCAAAAGGCGCAGGGGCGCTCTATGTTCGCCAGGAACCGAAGGCAGAGATCTCACCCGTGCAGTTTGGCGGGGGACAGGAAAAAGGATTGCGCCCTGGTACCCTGAATGTGCCTGCCATCGTGGGTTTTGGAAAAGCCTGTGAACTCTGTGCCACCGAGATGGAAGAAGATGCAAAACGCTTGAGCCAATGGCGGGACCGGCTGGAAGAGGAGTTGTTGGCATTGGGTGATGTGCGGGTCAATGGAAAGAAGTCGATGCGGCTGCCGCATATGACCAACCTCTCCTTCGAGCATATTGACGGCAGCAAGCTGCTTCGCTCACTCAGGAATTTGGCGGTTTCCCAGGGATCGGCCTGCACCTCGGGGACGGTAGAGCCTTCGCATGTCTTAAAGGGCATGGGACATTCGGATGAGCTGGCCCTCTCCTCCCTGCGCATCGGACTCGGCCGTTATACGGAAGAGGAAGAGATAACCATCGCCATTGACACCATCAAAGAATCTATAGACCGTTTACGACTGGCAACTTCATGAAAGAAACCGAATCCATTATAACCGCTTACGAGAAAGCAAAAGCTGCCGGACAAGGTTGCGTGCTGGCCACGGTCGTGCACGTAGAAGGGTCTTCGTACCGCAGGGCCGGGGCGCGCATGCTGGTGGATGAATATGGGATGATGACCGGGGCTATCAGCGGCGGTTGCCTGGAAGGCGATGCGTTGCGAAAAGCACTGCATGCCCTGGAGAAAGGAGAAAATAAACTCATCACCTACGATACCAGCGATGAGGATGACGCGGTGATCGGGGCCCAGCTGGGATGCAACGGCATCATACAGGTGCTGTTTGAACCCTTGGATTTTGAGGATCCCCATAACCCGGTAGAGCTGCTGCGCAAGGCGGTAGAAAGCGGGGAAAAGGCGGTGATTGTATCGCTGTTCAACCTGCAGAAAAGCAAAAAACAACCAGGCACCAAACTGATTTTCAATGACGAACAGCAAATCACTGAACTGGAGGAAGACGCGGAGCTGGAGCAACAGATTATGGACGACGCTCGAAGCGTGATCGGGGGCAAGTATTCGCAGTTCATTGCCTACCATAGCAAAGGCGAGCAGCTGCATGCCTTCCTGCATCTCTATACCCCACCGCCCTCGCTGGTGCTGGTGGGAGCCGGCAATGACGCGCAGGTTCTTTCGGAGATGGCGGAAATATTGGGCTGGGATATCAGCATTGTGGACGGGCGGCCGTCCCACGCCAGTACCGACCGCTTTTCCAACTCCTGCCAGGTCATCGTGAGCAAGCCGGAGGAAGTACTGGAGAACATCAGCATCAATGAGCGGACCTCTTTTGTATTGATTTCGCACAACTACAACTACGACCTGCAGGTGTTAAAACTGCTGCTGGACATTCCTAAAATTCCCTACATCGGTATTCTTGGTCCCAACAAGAAGTACCAACGAATGCTGGATGAATTGAAAGAGGATGGCATAGAGCTCAGTGATAAACAATTGTCCAGAATATATGCTCCTGTCGGGCTGGACATTCAGGCCGATACGCCTTCAGAGATTGCGCTCTCCATTCTTTCCGAAATACAGTCGGTATTGACGGGGGCACATGTTTCGCATCTCAGGGAACGCGAGGGCGACATCCATGACCACAAACAAAGCGCATTCAAGGAAGTAGAGCTATGAGTGATGACAAAGATACCGGGGTTATTGTACTCGCAGCCGGGTCCTCCTCCCGCCTGGGCGAGCCCAAGCAGCTGGTGGAGTTCAAGGATCAGCCGCTGCTGCAGAAGGTTATTAAAGAGTGCGAACCTTTGACCTTTGGTTCCGGCATCATTGTGCTTGGGTCCAATGCGGAAGAGATTCAACAGCAGATTGATCCGGGTTCCTTCACTTTTGTGATCAATGAGAAATGGCGGGAGGGCATTGCATCCAGCATCCGAAAAGGTGTGGAGGAGACGCTGAAAAATCATCCCGATACCGAAAACCTGTTGTTCCTGCTCTCCGACCAGCCCTTTGTGAGTACGGAGCTGATCCGTCAGCTGTTGACTGAACATAGGAAGGAAACCAAAGAGATCACGGCCAGCTCTTATAAGGGAGACATCGGCGTGCCGGCGATTTTCTCAAAGTCCTTGTTTCCCCTGCTGCTGGAACTCAGCGGGGACCAGGGAGCAAAAAAAATTATGAAACAGCACCCTGAAAGGGTGGTTGCGGTTCCCTTTGAGATGGGTCACTTTGATGTGGATACCCCGGAGGACCGGAATGAACTACACAATTTTGAATCATAAACCCGTTACGCAATCACTGCCATGAGTATCACCGTAAAGTATTTTGGAGCGGTAGCCGAACAGACCGGTACTTCCGAAGAAGAGCTTAATCTGGATGAAACCGGAAACAGCGTAGCGCAACTGAAAGCCTATTGCGTACAGAAGTACGATCTTGAAGAGGAGGAGACCATACAACTGGCCGTCAACCAGGTGCTGAATGCCGGCGAAAAGCTGGAAGAGGGCGATGAAGTGGCCTTTTTGCCACCCTATGCCGGAGGCTAATGAGATGCTGACACCCAACCAAAAAGAGAAATACAGCCGCCAGATACAGCTGCCAGAACTCGGGATCGAGGGTCAGGAAAAACTGCGCAATGCTCGGGTGCTGATTGTAGGCATGGGTGGGCTGGGCTGTCCGGTTGCGCAATACCTGTCTGCTGCCGGAGTGGGTATGCTGGGACTGATGGATTACGACCGGGTGGACCGGTCCAACCTGCACCGGCAGATTCTTTTCTCGGAAGAGGATGTCGGCAAGCCTAAAGCCGAAGCGGCCGCGGAGGCTCTCCAACAAATGAATGGCGAGCTTGAAACCGTCACGTATTCAGAAGGATTAACAACCGGAAATGCACTGGCGGTCTTTGAAGAATATGACCTGATCATCGACGGGACCGATAATTTTCAATCGAAGTATCTCATCAATGATGCGGCCGTGAAGAGCGGCAAGCCGTGGGTCTATGCCTCCATCTATAAGTACCAGGGTCAGCTCTCGGTGTTTAACTACAAAAACGGACCGACCTACCGCTGCCTGTTTCCCAAAATAGCCTCCCGGGATATCAGTTGTGCGGAGACGGGCGTGCTGGGAGTGTTGCCCGGCGTGCTGGGTACCTTGCAGGCGGCAGAAGCCATCAAAATCATCCTGGATCTCGGGGAAGTTCTTTCGGGTAAGCTGAAAGTGGTGGACACCCTGACCATGCAGGATCATGTGATTCGATTCAACAGAAACGAGGAGCAGGTGGCCCGCGTGAAAGAACGGGATTTGGAACTGGAGGCGATAAACTGCACTTTAAAGAACCGGGAAACGATCTACCTGGATATACGTGAGCCGTATGAACAACCCAAACCGGAATCCGAGAATATCCTGCATATTCCCATGAACCAGCTGGAGGAAAGGCATTCGGAAATTCCCAAAGACCGGGAAGTGCATGTGTACTGCCAGTCAGGGGTCAGGAGCCGCAAAGCGATTCGGTTATTGAGTGAGAAATACGGTTTTACAAACCTGCACAATGTCACGGAAGGCATTCAATCGATTATACAATGAGCGAAAAGAAGATTAAAAAGGTATTTGTGGAAGGTGCCATACCACCCGACAAGATCGCCGGTTCTATAGCGCACCACCAATCGAAAACCGGTATCGGTGCACACAGTATCTTCTTGGGACAGGTGCGGGCGGATGTCATCAATGAAAAGAAAGTGGCCGCCATCGAATATACCGCCTATGAGGAGATGGCCGGGAAGAAATTTCATGAAATTAGGGAAGCGGCTTTCTCCAAATTCGACCTGACCTGCGCCCATATTTACCACAGTCTGGGCACGGTGAAAGCGGGTGAGATTTGCTTGTTTGTGTTTACCTCATCGGCCCATCGAAAAGCCGCGACGGATGCCTGCAGCTACCTGGTTGAGGAGATTAAGGCGAAAGTGCCCATATTCGGCAAGGAATTATTTGAAGATGAAACGCACCAGTGGAAGGTGAATCAGTAGATGGTAGATATCACTCATAAATATAACACCCTTCGCGAGGCCACGGCCCAGGCGGTCGTCAGGACCAGCAGTCAGAAGACCATTGATGCCATCCAAAACGATGCGGTGCCCAAAGGCAATGTCTTTGAAATGGCCAAGACGGCCGGACTGCTGGGCGTAAAGAAAACACCGGAACTGCTTCCCGATTGCCATCCCCTGCCCATTGAGTATGCGGGCATTGAATATGAGATCGAGGGACTGGAGATTGTCATCCATATGACGGTAAAAACGATCTATAAAACAGGCGTTGAGGTGGAGGCCATGCATGGAGCCAGTGTGGTGGCCCTGACCATCTACGATATGCTGAAGCCCATTGACAAAGGGGTGGAGATTCGCAATATCAAGCTTTTGAAAAAGAGCGGTGGGAAATCTTCCATCATCTTTTCCGGCAAGGGACTGACCGCCAAAGTTGTGGTCTGTTCCGATTCGGTATCCAAAGGCGAAAAGGAAGATCGATCCGGCAAACTGATCGTTGAGAAGATGGAGTCGCTGGATATCTCTGCCACCCGCACGGTCATCCCCGACGAGGCCGCTGAGATCGAGGAGCAACTCAAAGAGTCGGATTCGGATCTATTAATTTATACCGGTGGCACGGGCGTCGGACCCAGGGATGTCACCCCGGATACGCTCCGTCCACTGCTAGATACCACACTACATGGAGTGGAAGAGCAGATGCGCCGCTACGGTCAGGAGCGTACACCCTACGCCATGCTGTCGCGTTCTGTCGCGGGAATTAAGGGTGGGAAGGTCGTACTGGCCCTACCCGGTTCATCGAAAGGCGCCGTTGAATGCCTGGATGCCATTTTCCCTGCACTCTTGCACATTTTTGAAATTCTAAAAGGGGCGCGTCATGATTAATCCGGAACCTCAAATTATCGATAGCTTCGGACGGGAGCATACCTACCTGCGTATCTCGCTGACCGACCGCTGCAACCTGCGCTGTTTCTATTGTATGCCGGAAGAGGGCATTGAGCTGACCGACAAGGAAAATGTCATGACGCTGGAGGAGATCGTAGCCATCTCCAAAACCTTCACGAAGCTGGGAGTGGATACCATTCGACTGACGGGAGGCGAACCGCTGATCCGGAATAACTTTGAATTCCTGGCACGGGAGCTGGCGAAACTGGGTGTGACCCTGAAGCTCACCACCAACGGCATTGTACTGAACAAGCATTTTGAACTTTTCCAGGAGATCGGCCTGAAGAGAATCAATATCAGCCTGGATACCCTCGACAAGGCCAAGTCGGTGTTCATCGCCAAGCGCGATTACTTTGACCGGATCATGGATAACATCAAACAGGCCATTGCCTATGACTTCGATATCAAGCTGAATATCGTATTGATTAAGGGCGTGAATGATATGGAGATTAACGACTTTATTGCTCTGACTGAAGATCAGAATATTGGGGTGAAGTTCATTGAGTTTATGCCATTCAAGGGCAACGAATGGGACTGGGACAAAGGGATCAGCAAAGAAGAAATTTTAAAGACGGTACGTTCTAAATACAGTGAGATTGAAAAACTGGAAGATCCCGAGCACAGTACCTCAGCCAACTACAAGGTTAAGGGATTTAAAGGCAGTTTCGGTATTGTGAGTACCATCACCAATCCTTTTTGCGCCGGCTGCAACCGCATCCGGTTAACAGCAGACGGCAATATGAAGAATTGCCTGTTTGCCACGGCGGAAACCGATCTGCTGACGCCCTTCCGAAATGGGGAGGCCATTGATGAGATCATCCTGGACGCTATCAAGGATAAGAAGTTTTCGCGCGACGGTATGGATGTGGAGATGAAGAAGGAGCATTACGAGCAGAACCGCTCCATGACCTCAATAGGAGGATAATGATTTCCATTGAACAGGCTTCGGAAATTATTCTCGGTCAGGATACAGAGCCCGTACCCATCGAAGTATCGCTAGAAGAAGCCCGGGGCTATTACCTGGCCGAAGAGATTACCTCCCCGTTCGACCTGCCCTCTTTTGATAACTCCGCCATGGACGGTTATGCGGTCTGCGGAGAATCGAGTACCTACCGAATCGTAGGTGAAATTCAGGCGGGCTCCGGTGACGAGTACGATCTCCAGCCGGGAGAGGCGGTGCGTATCTTTACCGGCGCGAGGGTTCCTCCTAATACGACATCTGTAGTGATGCAGGAGAAGACCAGAGTGGACGGGGCCGTGCTCTATGTCGACGATTCGGTGGATAAAGGAAGCAATATACGGCGCCGGGGCAATGAGCTGAGCCTGGGAGAAAGGGTGTTTTCACCCGGACATTATCTCTCCCCCGCTTCTATCGGGCAAATAGGTTCGCTGGGCATGGATACGGTTAGGGTCTACCGTAAACCGGATATACGCATTATCAGCACGGGGGATGAGCTGATACCTCCCGGAAGAAAGAAGAAGGAGGGTCAGATCTATGAATCCAACAGTTATGCCCTGAATGCGGTTCTGGAACAGTATGGTTTTTCATGTCTTGAGCGCACGCATATCAGGGATGATTTCAAGGCCATCAAGGAGGGCATTTCCGGTTACCTCGATAGATCGGACGTGCTGCTGCTCTCCGGTGGGATCTCGGTCGGCGACTACGACTTTGTAAAACAGGCCCTGGAGGAGAACGGCGTGGAAGAGCTCTTCTACAAGGTCTATCAAAAACCCGGAAAACCGCTTTTCTTTGGGAGAAAAGGAGACAAATTTGTATTTGCCCTTCCGGGTAACCCGGCCTCCTCGCTGACCTGTTTCTATATCCACGTGCTACCCCTGCTTCAAAAACTGAGCGGGGCCGAGGATCCGGGACTGCAGAGAATTCTGATTCCACTGAAACACACCTTTGATAACAGGTCGGACCGCCCCATTTTTCTCAAAGCAAAAGTCGAGGATCAAACCGTCACCATTCTGAATAGGCAGAGCTCCTCAATGATTCAATCCATGGCCATGGGCAACTCGCTGGTCTTTTTTGAGGAGCCGGGAAAGGTACCAAAGGGCGAAAGGGTTACCACCATATTGATCTGAGATGAAAAGCTAAAACATGAGTATTGATTACCTGCCCTACATCTTCTTTCTCATTGCGCTCTTCTACAGCTCCGTGGGCTTTGGCGGTGGATCGAGTTACCTGGCGGTATTGAGCCTGTTTATGAGTGAGTTTTACGAGATACGATCGACAGCGCTGGTGCTGAACGTCTGTGTGGTGACCATAGGTACTATAATATTTATCCGGAACCGGGTCTTTGATATCAAGGCATTCTGGCCCTTTCTCGCTGCCAGCATTCCCATGGCTTATTTCGGAGCCCAGTTGCAACTGACGCAGAAGGCCTTCTTTCTGATCCTGGGCTCGGCACTGCTGATGGCCGGACTCTTTATGATCCTGAAATTTGTGGCCTATAAGCTGAAAAACAAGACATTCAGCATTCCCAAAAAGCTCTCGCTTGGCGGTAGTGTGGGCCTCCTAGCCGGCATCTCGGGAATCGGTGGAGGCATCTACCTGTCGCCGCTACTGAATCTAATGGACTGGAAAAACCCGCGCACCATCGCCTCGCTGGCCTCCATCTTTATCCTGGTAAACTCAACAGCCGGACTGGCCGGTTTGGTGATAGCAGGTACTTTCCAGGTGAACACTGATCTCATTGTTCAGCTGGTCATTGCCGTTGTTCTCGGGGGCAGCATCGGCTCCTACCTTTCCAATGAGAAGTTCAATGTGCGCATCATCGGCATCCTGACGGCCATACTGGTTGGATACGTCGGCCTGCGCCTGGTATTGCTGCATGGGTTCGGCATTAGGATCTAAAATCAGAGATCATGCCGTTTTGATCTAAGACCCCATCTCTCAAATATCTAAAGCCTGCTCCGTTTACCAACAGCGTTCATATAAGTAAGACACACTGAAAACACTTCACCTAGGGACAAATCACGCCATGGTATTCAAGGTGTGAAGTGGCCAAGCCAGGATCAGACAAGTCAGTGATGCCATGATAGGTCAGGTTGCCCTTTCTTGCTCCATCTACAATTCGTGCCGTTGTGTTTATGCGTAACAACGGTGGCTTTACAGCTACTACATCGACTTCGAGTTGTATGGTTTCACCGATAATAGATTCGACATTTCCGCCCGTTACCTCCCAGGTTTGTTCACCGGGCAGGAATAGTACGGTACCGTGAGCACTCGGTGGTCCTGTGACCAGGGTTACCACAGTACCCTCTACGTCACCGGAGATGGTTCCGGAGAGGGGAGTACCGGTCTGGTCTATGGAACCTGATACTGTCTGGCATGTTAAATTATTGGCATTCCAATGATTGGATTGACTTACTGTTACATCATCTGATCCATTTACGGAATCAATTACGGTGTCACTGCATGCAGAAAAGATCAGAATAAGTGATGCAACTATGCTCGTTAGCGAAAGCTTTCTTGCTGTATTTAGATTGGAATATTTCATGGCTGCTCCTGTTTATAGTTTTAAATAACAGGCAATAGAATCAGCAGACTTCGGCGGGCAATGAAGGTCTGTAGAGCTGAAATATTTTAGACAAATGAGATAATTACCGCTGGTTAATCCATTTTAATTAAACATTTACCTTATTTCAACTAATTTAATTAGGAAGTGGTAGGTTGCCTCTCGAACAAGAAGTTTAACGTGTGCATCATAAGATTCAGAATTTAGAATAAGAGATCTAGCCGGAAGTATCCCCAGACGACATGCCAGACCAGTTAGTACACCAGCCGGAACAGGTACATCGACACAAAATCATAGCGCTTGAAGAGCCATAGTTGGGTGAGGTTTATCAGGAAAATATAAACGCCCACGTAGATGTCGGTCCACATCAGATCTTGAGTGCCGAATCCGGAGAGTACCTGGTACTGGGGCTCCAGGAAGGCCACCAGGATGATGACCGGCCATATTACATCTTTAAGGCTCCATCTCTTCACAGTCTTAGTAGTGAGCCACAGCAGCAGGGTCAGGGGAAGCAGATGAAAGAGGATCTCCACCACAAAGCCGATGGCCGGGTAGAAGAGCAACGAGAGCGGGAAAGGTAAATTGATCCCCTCAGGAAAGGGTGATATGAGGTCGATCATAATAGTGATCACTCCGAAAACCAGGGCCAGTGCCGCTGCAAGTATCAATCCCTCAGTATTTTCTTTACGGTACACCCGAAGCCAGTTTTTTGAAAGGTGTATCCAAAACAGCAGCAATCCCAGCACCACATAAAAAGTAGCGAGCACTAAGGGATTGGTATCGCCGAAAAAAAGCCGGAAAGGAGTGCTGTCGAGGGTATTCATGACCCAAAATAATACCAGTACTACCAGGGAGATAGCCAGGTAGATGGTATATTGGTAGAGCTTTTTCTTTCTATGTTTACCGGCATTGGGCATGGTAAATACTCCGTAAAAAGATTTTTAGGGATTGGTCCTCTCACGTATTGGATCAAATAGCGGCCGTACACGGATCTAAAAGTGTACTTCCCAGTACTTGCTCAACATATCACCAATTTACAAAACAGGGTCACATGGGTGTGTAATCATCCCTGCCCGCTACCTGTAATAAATGGCTGAAATTATCTATAAGAATATCCCTCACAAGAATTTGTCGGTTTCCCTTCCGCGGTACGGTGTTTTAATAGTGTATCATAGACTGGATTATTTTCAATTAGTGATGAATACATAAAAAGAACAATGATGAACAAGATAATTGCTTTACTGATTACGGCCTTTCTGGTTCCCTGTTTGAGTTATGGACAGGAGACCGAGGTAAGTTTACACGCGGCAGTCCTGCAGGGAAAGAATGAGATCGTCAGGCAGCATGTAGAAGCCGGTGCCGACCTTAATCAAAAAGATGCCTACGGTTCTACCCCGCTTATCATTGCGACAACTTTTGACAAGCCTGAAGCGGCTGATATCCTTATTGAAGGGGGTGCTGATTTGGAGATCACCAATAACGAAGGGTCTACGCCCCTGCATATTGCCGCCCTATTTGGGCGGGTAGAGATTGTACGAATGCTGCTGGATGGCGGCGCCGACCGGCTTAAGAGAAATAACGAGGGATCCACCGCCTACGATATTGTAGCCGCTCCCTTTGAGGAAGACAAGGGCCTCTACGATCAGCTAGGCATGGCCCTCGGTCCTCTGGGCTTTTCCCTGGATTATGAACAGGTGAGAAAGTCCCGTCCGGTAATTGCAAGGATGCTCCGCCCCACCCCGGAAGAGCTTAGAATGGTGGATTACCGTCCATTGCCTTCAGAAGAGTGGAGCATCTCCACACCCGAAAAAGAAGGATTGGATCCGAACCTCGTCTCGGAACTTTACTACGACGCCGGGGGACTTGAAACAAACTACAGCCTGCTGGTGATCAAAAACGGAAAACTGGTGGCTGAGCATTATTATCATGAGGGTGGGGTGGATCAGAAGACCCAGCTGCAGTCGGTGACCAAAAGCTACACCTCGGCTCTGGTGGGAATAGCACTGGAGAAGGGCTGCCTGGAGAGTGTGGACCAGAAGATGATGAACTTCTTCCCGGAACTGGCCGACAGCATTGACGACTCACGTAAAGAGCAGATCACTATTCGGCAGCTGCTACAGATGCGAGCCGGGTACCCGTGGGAGGAGTCAACCAAAGAACTTTTTGAACAGCTCTACGAGGGCTTCCATCCTTCTACCCTGGTGGATATTGACCTCAGCCGGGATCCGGATACGGATTTTCAGTACAGCAACCTCTCCAGTCATATCCTGGGTATCATCGTGTCAAGGGCCTGCGATTCTGATCTGAAATCCTTTGCCATGGAAAATTTGCTAGGTCCCCTCAATACGGAACCTGGAGAGTGGACCCAGCACTGGGAAGGGTATTACGGTGGGGCAGCCGGACTGCGGCTGATGGCGCGCGACCTGGCCAAATTCGGGCAACTGTATCTCGACGACGGTATCTACAAAAGAGAGCAGATCGTACCGTCACCATGGGTTGAAACCTCGCTGCAGTCGTACTCGCATGATGTGAATACAGGGGGCCTGAATAATGGTAGCGTGGGCCGCTACCTTCGTCATATCGGCTACGGCTACCAGTGGTGGTCGGCCGAAGTTGACGGGTATCGATTTAACCTGGCCTGGGGACACGGCGGGCAGTTTATCTTCCTGCTGGATGAGTACAATATGGTGATTGTGATTACCTCCGACCCCATGCAGGGCCGCCACGATGCGGAAGCCTGGAAGCACGAACGGGCGAATATCAACCTGGCCGGTAAATTTATTCAGGCTTTGGTAAGGAGCGAAAATTCCGAATAAGGTGCGGCAGGCCGCTTTGAATTCCGGCAGGCGAATTTCTGCCTGTAGCTCTTTCAGGGTTTTGCCCTCCAGCATCCCGCGAGATCGATGAAATGGAATCGGAGTAACGGTGAAGAGATAGTATAAGCTTGCACACACCTCCAAGGTTCAGGAGAACCTTGGAGGTGTGTAACTACTCAGCAATAAACATTAATTATAACCCACAAAGGGTTCATCCGAACCCTTGGTGGGTTTATTCATAGAGCACCTTTTCAATTTCTCTTTCTATCAAGACCTGACACCAGAAAATTTCTGTAGCTCCGGATACCGGCTCAAGATGGATTTACATAGGGAATCTTAGTATACTGAAAGACAGGCAGCACTATCAGCATAATTATTGCCCTATCTAATATCATCAGCTGTGCGTGGTGGCATAGTACATGTGACGGCAAACCTTTTTTGCATGTATGTTTAGACAGTCACCGGAGAGAATGCAGTTATGTCAGGAATCAATCCATACCGGTTCGAAAAAATATATGCCGATCTGGTTACGAAAGACGGCACCGTGCTGATTCTTTACCTGACATGGATGGATTTGGCCGGCTTAACTTTTCGACAGGCAGCTGCTACCATTTATGAGAGAGATGGCAGCAGGGAGTTCCGGATAGGTAGCCACGATCACTCGAAAGATGTTTTTGGCCTGGGTTTTAACAAGGCAGAACTGAATATTTCGCTGAAAAGCGGCAGTATTACCGTACGGTATGAGCATGCGATCAGTGATGATCAATTGCGTTTCAAAATCGGAAGTAACCTGACTTATTCCTGCCTGGTACTCAAGGCCGATTGCACCGCCATGCTGCAGGTAAACGGAACAACTCGCGAATTCAAAGGTCAGGGCTATGTGGATGACGTAACCATCGACACCCCCACTCGGCGACTGGGTCTTGAGAACCTGCAATGGGGGAGGATACATTGCGAAGACACTTCTGTACTCTTTACCCGGCTACTCAGCAAGCGGTATGAACCTATTCAAATGCTGGCCATGAGCACAGGCTATTCAGAAGAGGTTAAGGTGACTGAGAGATTTGAAATTGAATATTCTGAAGATTATTCAAGTCTGCTCATCAGGAGTCCGTTGCTGCCGGCCCGGGAACTTCACGTTGAAAATCGGGCAATCCTGCATGAGGGATCAGCCATTGATAAGCGTCATTTCCCGGGATTTTTTGAGCGCTCCCTATTTTCGTTGATAACCGGATCTTCATACGAAAGGCGATGGCTGGGCACCTGTAAGTTTGGGAAGCAACCCGCATGGGTACTGCACGAACAAGTTGCCTTCGGCAGGAAGGCGCAACTGGTCCGATCCGAAACAGAAGGGTGGATGATATGAGTATTGCAACAGCTGCTATAACACCACCGGGACCCAAGGGCATTGCATTATGGAAGGCCTTACGCGAGATGCAGAAGAGTCCACTCGATACCTTTAGCCGGGATATCGATACCTATGGCAGTATAGTCCACTATTCCTTCCCCAAACGTGCCTTTACCATTATTTCCGATCCTGTTCATGTGTACCGGGTGCTGAATGGTGATGCTGGTCATACCAGCAAGGATACCTTTACCTACCGCCAGATCGGGAAGTTTGCGGGGAACGGACTATTTACAGCCAATGGAGAGCCTTGGCAGCGATACCGTCCTTTTTATCAAAAGATGTTGTCACCCGGAAGGGTGGAGGCAATGAGTACCGAGATGGAAAAAACCATCAAATGCTGGCTGGCCGAAAGCTTGTCTGGTATGACCTCAGAGAAACCTATTGACATAGGCTTTGAAATGCAAAAGCTGGCACTTCGGGTGGTCTGTCGTGTACTGTTAGGATATCCTATTACCGATTCCATTGATACCGTTTGTACTGCGGTGCAGCGTGTATTGAAAATTACCAATGACCGCATCAGGAATCCTATGTTTGTACAAATGGAATTACTGAGCAACAGCGGAAGCCGGTTCAGCCAATCCCTTTCGGTACTGCAGGCATTTGCCGATGATATTATAGCGTATAGCCGTTCAATGGGTGCAAGTTCCCCCTTTTGGGACTATCTGGAATTGGAAGTTGCAGAAGCCGGTGAGAAGGAGATTCGCGATCAGATACTCACCCTTTTCCTGGCAGGTCATGAGACAACCGCGGCAGTACTTACCTGGTTTTTTTACCTGATGGCATTGAATCCCGAGTGGCAGGAGCGTTTGCGGCGCGACTACGTTCGTATGGAAGAAGACCGGAACTCTCAGACTCATGGGCTGCTGGATTGTGCGATTATGGAAACACTGCGTCTCTATCCACCGGTGTGGCTGTTTGAACGGAAGGTCAAACAGGAAATCCGGATAAGCCGGTACCGAATACCTGCAGGAAGCACGGTTGCCATTTTCTGCTACCATATACATCGCAATCCCAAATGGTGGGAAGATGCCGGTTCATTCAAACCGGAGAGATTTAGCGGGGAGTCAGGAAAAAAGATTGGCCGATACACCTACCTGCCTTTTGGGGGAGGACCCAGGTATTGTGTGGGATCGCATTTTGCTCTGCAGGAGCTGCGCATGATTTCCGGTATCATGCTGGAAAGATTCCGCATCCACAATTTCGGCCAGCAATCAGTCACACCACAGGCAGGCCTCACGCTGCGACCAAACAAACGAATACAGGTAATCCTGGAGGAGTTATGAAATGGACGGATCAGATATATAGTGCAGATGAAGCACAAGAAATAAAGATTAATAGCAAAGGCAAGAGAGCCGGAATTATAGCTATATATATTTTCCTGTTTCTGCTGGTCGTACCCCTTTTCTTGCTGGCATCGGGATGGATAGTGGATGGTATGATCGGCGTTCAGATGCAGGGTCAACCTCTTACAACCGTGTCCGGAGCTGTGTTGCTGATCTCCGGAGCCTTCCTGATGGGTGGCGCCATGCTGCAGTTGATTAGGCATGGAAATGGGCTTCCCATTTCGCATCTCCCACCTGAAAATCTGGTCGATCATGGCTTATACCAATACATCCGGCATCCCATTTACAGCGGATTTCTGGCTCTTGCTGCAGGAGTTGCCTTGGTTATCCCCTCCATTGGTATGCTTACCGTCAGCCTTCCGCTGCTTTTACTGGGCATGATCTGTTATGTACGGTTTTATGAAGAGCCGGCACTAAACAAAAGGTACGGACCTGCTTATGAAAAGTATGTGGAAACAACACCTGCTTTATTTCCCTCTGTGTTATCTGTAACGCGCTCAGCATGGTACAAGGTTGCCAAAAAGCGTTTTTATGCGTGGATCAACAGAATTGCAAACCATACGGTACTATTCCGGTATGGAGATGCGATCTTTGTCAGCTATGGCTTGCTTTGCGCTTTGGGAATCACCCTGTTCATGCAGCACGTAGCTGTTAGCCTGCTGGCACAGGGCATGAGTGCTTATGAGGCCGGCATATTTATCGCGGGCTGTGGCTTGGCAGGAGTTACGGGAGCCCGGGTATACTGGTGGCTGGAACATATCCGTAGTCTGATTCACGAACCCTGGTGGGGATTGAAAAAGGTGGGGTTTGTTTCCTGGGGAGTGCCCATAGGCTTGCTGGCCTTCACGGTTCCCTTCGCACTATTAAATAGCTATTCACTGCTGTTGCTCTCGGATGTGCTTTTTGCCGGCATGTTTATTGGATATTCCCTTGGTAGAATAGGGTGCCTCACCTATGGCTGCTGCTATGGTAAGTTGTGCAATGAGCCGGGCATCGTTTACCGAAATGATTATGCCAAAGTGAACCGGCTGAAACACACTCATGGATCCACTCGTTTTCCGACCCAACTCTTCTCAGCCGCACACGGTCTTCTGTTGATTCTGTTGTTAAATGCGATCCTGTATGCTGAACCGCGAGCAGGGGTCCTTACTGTGTTTGCCCTGCTCTATTATGGCATGGGTCGTTTTTATGAAGAGTTTTACCGGGATCGGGACAGAGTCGCTGATACAATTTTTACGGAAGGTCATGTCGGATCTGTGGCTTTTATTCTGATCGGTCTCTTGTTGGCTCTGGGGATCCAGCAATTCAATGTACCGGTATTACAGGCCTGGACTATGGAAAGTGTGCGTGAAAGCCTGGTTATTTTACCCCTGGTAGGCCTGATGGGCGTGCTGATGTTTCTCATACTGGGTTATCACCATAAAGAGCTGGGGAGGTGGTAGGGATGGATACAGGATTGTGCTGCAGCTGCAGGGGACTGAGTAAATCTTATGGGCGGAAACAGGTACTAAGCAATTGTAATCTTGAGCTGAAACCCGGCGAGCTGGTCGGGTTGATCGGTGAGAACGGTTCCGGGAAAAGCACCCTGGTGCAATGCCTGCTGGGTTATACAGCACCCGACAAGGGTACAGTCCGAATGTGGGGAACAGTAGGTTATTGCCCGCAGGAGATGATCCTGAACCGGGCCTTTACGCTGCAGGAGCACCTCACCTTTTCAATGAGCGTTTATGAACAGCATGCCCATGCCGATACCGGTTTTGCCAGCACGCTGCTGGAGGAGTTCCGATTGACCGATTATATGGAAGAACTCATCAAAAACCTGAGTGGCGGTACGCGACAAAAGCTGCAGTTTATAACCTCCATCCTTCACCGGCCGTCACTGCTAATTATGGATGAGCCTTACGATGGTTTTGACTGGGAGATGTATCTCACCTTTTGGGATGTTATTGAAAGATTACGTCAGGCGGGTACCGGCATACTGCTCATATCACACCTGTTGTATGACCGGGATAAGTTTGACAGGATTTTAGCACTCAAAGAGGGAGGCTTACATGCTCAATGACCAAACTTATCACCCGGCCGGATACCTGTTTAGGCTTTCCTTCATGGAGCTCTGGAGAAACCGCTTCGGACTCGTATTGCTGGTTACCATTCCCCTGATATTTTTGGCCGTGGTGGAGGGGACCTCAGGCACTCAGACTATTCCCATTAAGTTATTTTTCGGAGACGAAACCCGTGAGATCCTGCTGTCGCAGCACAGCGTAAACCTTGTTTTCATCGGGTCGGCAGTACTTGGATTTCTAACCGCTTATTATGCCATTATCCTTTTCCACCGAAACTTCGAATACTATAAATATTGCATCGGTATAGGGCTTTCACCAGCCTCATTTTTGGCAGCGCGGGGACTCTTTTTCCTAACGGTGATACTGCTGCTTGGTGGAATGATCAGCCTTGCGGTATCGGGGATGGTTGATATTCAGCAGGCCGCCGGCTTATTCCTGGGTTTTGTTTTGATTGGTGTCATTTACGGCATCATAGGGGGTATATTGGGAGTGATAAGCTCCGACTTTATGGTAGCTATCCTGGGTGTCGTGTTGCTGGCAAACCTGGATGCCGGGTGGCTGCAGAATCCCGTTTTTTATACCTCCGCGCAGGAGACGGATCTTATTCAATGGCTGCCGGCATTTTTTCCAACGCAGGTGGTTTTTGCCGCTGCCTTTACCGACGACTGGAACAGTAGAGGCCTATGGATGAGCCTGTTGCTTACGTTTGTTTTGACGATCGTATTATTCGGGATCATATACTTAAAAATCTACAGAGTCAGGAGATGGCAAAATCGATCAGACACATACATAATGAAGTAGCAGATCCGCACTACCGGGATGGGCAACTGGAGTGGTATGGAGCCAGACTCAATGATATCGCCGACCGGCAGGGCACACCGCTGCACCTGGGATCATCGGAAGCTGCTGCCGATTCTTTCCGGGCTTTTATGCAACCCTTCAAACGCTACGGGTTGCCGCTTCAGGTTTACTATTCGGTAAAAACCCATCCGCTGCCGGCCTACCTAAAGAAGATCCATTCCATGGGCAGCGGCTTTGAAACAGTGTCGGGATGGGAATACCGGTTACTGAAAAAAGTGGGAGTGGAGGATGAGCATATTATCCATACCGGCGATCCTCTGAATCATCCGGAAGAGTTACGGCTTACGGTGGTAGCCACGAGGGGACAGGTGGACAGGCTTATCTCACGATTGAAATCGGAATCGGAGAAACCCGTTTCGGCAGGTATTACTATCAATCCTCACCTGCGACGGGGATTGTGGGATATTACCCTGAATACCGGCACACGAAGGAGTCCCCTGGGTTTTCATCCCTCTTCGGATGAATTTATGGAAGTGGTGCAGCAGATATCGGGAACCCGGGGCGTGGAACTTATGGGACTCCACATGCACCTGGGATCAGCAATACATAGCCACAAGCCATTCATCAAAGGAATCGATACACTGGCACGTACGGCGCGACTGTTGAAAAAGCACGGGATTACTGTCACCATGTTGGATATCGGGGGAGGTTTTTCACTTCCCAATGCCCCGATGATGAAAGTGAGGAATATGATCCCTTCACTGTTTGGGATGGCCGGGAAAAATGGCAGCTTAAAAGACACTTCCGGCTACCTGGATGTCATTGCAAAGCACCTTGCCAAAACGATTGATGGGCTCAAATCAGAAGGCATCTTCATTACTACGCTGGCTGCCGAACCCGGACGAATATTATCAGGTCCGACGCAGCTTTCACTGTTTACGATCAAAGATATTGTTGAGAAAAATGGGAGCCATTACCTGCTGTGCGATGCAGGCGCCATGAGTATCTCACCCATGTTGCTAACAGAGAGGCACCGGGTTCTGCCATTGATCAAGCGAGACAATCCACAAAGGACCTATACGGTAATGGGCAAGCTTCCCTCGGCCCTCGATCGTATTTCCAACGCGGTAGAGATGCCGGAAGTCAGGCGCGGCGACCGAATTGCGGTGTTGGATACCGGTGCCTATGTGATATCCATGAATAATACCTTTAATGGCCCCCGGCCCCCGATTGCCTGGACTGAAAATGGCATCCTTAGAATAGTTCGACAGAAGGAAACCGAGCAGGGACTTTATTGGGATAAATAGTATTGGGTTATAGTTCCAGTAAAGGAATAGAAGTAAAATATATGCCTTTCAGTAATAAATATATTTTTCCGAAAGGCAAGCCGGGGATTTGAATGTCACCTATGCTACGGATGACCTGGATAAAGGGTACGAGACCCAGGTTTGGCTGGCGGTGAGCGATGACGAGCAGGTAAAAGTAACCGGTCGCTATTTCTATCATAAGAAAGAACAAAGTCCACATCCGGCAGCCGACAAGAATGACCTACAGGATGAATTTATGGAGAGGTGCGAGCAAATCACGGGCATCTCTTTTCCCAGGGGGTAAAAACCGGTAGGTCGGAATTCTGAATACTCTGATAATGAAAAAATATAACCCTCCAAGGGTTCCTGGGAACCCTTGGAGGGTTATATTAATAGTCCACATCCGCGAGATCAAATTCCAGGGTGGACCCGTCAATGTTGGTGAAATGCATATTTACAAAACCAAGGCTGTCGTGATAGGTGGCCTCCAGCAGGGTAGTACCCAACCGGTTTGTGGCTTCACCCTCGATTGCCCAGGTTTCCAGTTCTCCCCACTTGCTGTTGATGGTACTCTTGCTGAGGATTTCATAGGTCATAGTATTTTTTACATTACCTTCCCAGGTAGTCCATCGCTCGTCTGACCACTGCTCGCCGGCGGCAACCGACCACTGCCAGGTATTGCCGATTTCCAGCGGAAATTGTACCGAGGGAAAAGGATTTAGCTCCATTATGCGAAACAGCCCTTCTCTGGGAGGATGCAGCCAGATATTAGCCTCGTTTTCTATCAGGCCGGTTAACTCATAGGACTCTTTGTTGGAATAAATGTACTTCATTACGGTCTGGTTATAATCGGGGTACCAGTCACTGAAAGGTTTCAGTCCGGATGATACCTCAATGGTAAGATTGTTTTGGTCCGAATTTTCAGGCTCCTTGAATTCCCAATCTTCCTCGGTAAATCGGAAGTTTTTAGCTTGTCCATCCGCCGTTCGGTATTGATAGTTGTAGGTGTAGGAAGATCCGACTTTAAATATCCGATTATTATAGTTGAACCGGTTTTCATCAACTACGGTAGAGTCAAATGATTCAACTTTAAGGTCACCGCTGTAGGGAACCAGTTCGTAATCCAAGTTTTTTGGACTCCTATTGCAACTTATTGCCAAATACACGGCGGCCGTAATGAATACAAATTTTCTCATTCAAGTCTCAGTTATTTTTTGAGGCTATTGTTTTATTCAAGGATTCCTCCAAAGCCGTAACTTCCGTAATTCCCGGCGCATCCCAGTCTGTTATATTACCGTTTTCGTCAACAATAAAATAATGAGGATAAGCCAAATAGAGGTCTTCATATTTCATCAACAGATTAAAAATCTCTTCTTCAAGCTGTTCAGACATGTATACGTGATAGCCTTCAAGTTCATAATCACTAATTGTGGATATCCATCGTACTTTTGAATCAGGATGAGAAGTCTCTCTACCCATAAATAATGTGACGTAATCCTGTTCTTTCAAAAGTTCTTTCCCCGGCTTCATATTTTTGAAGGCTTTAATGCAGGGGCTGCACGTCGCATACCAAAAATCCACATAGACTTTCTTGCCCTGCAACTCCGGTTGTGATAATACTTCTTCCAGACTTAACATTTCTTGATTTCTATCTAAAAATTGGATGCTCTCTGAACCGGTATAGCTTAGTTTCCAAATCAGTATCACACTGTAAAGGATCACTCCCGCACCGGTAAGCCCGCACAGTATTTTTATTTTCTTATAGTTTTTAGTGAGCACAGCATACCGAATAGTTCCATAAATAATACCGATAATCAGGCCCGGAACAATGGGCACCAGTACATTGTCGGCAACCGATGGCAGGAAAAAGTATTTCAGCAAAATGGGGTCGTTTTCCGGCAGTAGATCCTTCACGATCTTGGTGAGACTCAACAGAAACCAGCCGGAAACCCAGAGTAAGGCCATCAGGCTCCAACGCTTTTTCCTATTCCATTTATTATTCGGATCACCTGTCCAGCGAAAGGCCATAAAGAAGAAGGATAAGACAAATACAAGCAATTCACTCAAACGGTAAAGAATAATATCGGGATGCGCTGAAAATTCTGTAAAAGCATAAATAACTAAAAGAAGAGTAATGCTCCCGATGATGGCTTTTTCAATAGTGATTCTCATAATGGTGCGAATTGATTTAAGGTTCATCACCATGATATAGACCGTTTGTATCCCTAAAAAAGAAAGCATCTAAATTCCTTGCCTGCTATTGTGAAAGCAGCATGCAGGCATTTCAACGTTACGTCATACCGTTCACATGCTATAAAGCCTCGTTCACACATTTCTGAAGAGAATGACCTTCTGTCGGACTATATTCCCCCAAAAGAATCAAACTTATGCAGATTACTAAGGTCAAAATAACGGAATGGGGTGTTCAACTGCTGGCGGTGCTTGTATTCGTACTGGTAGCCGTGGATAATTATGAGAGAAGTACCCGGTATATACCTGAGGCACGTAGCATCGGTCTGCTCATAACAACGAATATCAATCTGATCTTTTGGCACATTATTATTTACGGGCTGTGGACTCTAACATGGTTTCTTTTCTATTTCGGTATTTATAAGCGATTCGAACATTCTTTGAAAAAGAAAGTTCTAGGCGGATTTGCCGGATGGATCATTTTTAGTCTTACACAAATGGGGCTGGTATTTATAATCACTAAGCTCCCCTCCTTACAACCGAACGCGACGGACTCTATACTAAACTTTCCGGTTACTTATGAACTGGGGCAGACCATCTTTGTCATATATTTTATAATTGGGGTGATCGCCTTTATGACTCAAACCGCCATGCAATTTCTCTATCGCTATCGTGAACTTGAGCAGGCCGATCATATGCAGTCTGAACTGGCATTGATCCGATCCCAACTTAGACCACATTTTTTCTTCAATACCTTAAATAACCTTTATGCGATGGCCCTTGAAACAAAAAATGAAGCCCTGGCTGACGGGATTCAAAACCTGACCGGAATGATGCGCTATACCTTAAAGCACAGCACCCGGGATCTCGTACCGCTCAGCGATGAATGGAATTATGTAAGTCAATATATTGAGCTGCAAAAATTGCGGTTTGACCCGGAAATGGTCGAGATCACGGTTCAGACATCCGGAAATATTGAGGAAGCCCGGATTGCACCCATGATCCTTATCAACTTTGTGGAAAACGCATTTAAGCATGGAGTGAGCTATGAAGGGAAATCCATTATTATGATTAACCTAATAGTGACAAATTCTTCCCTTGCTCTAACGGTTAAAAACAGCAATCATCCATCCGATAAGGATACAGGAATCTCAGGTATTGGTACCGTACAAACCCAAAAAATATTATCCTTGTACTATGATGACGACTACGATTTGGACATTACCTCAACTAAGGAATGGCATAAGGTTGTTCTGAAATTACCTGTTAGATGATATTGAAAGCCATTTCTATAGATGATGAACCGCGTGCTCACCATGTTATAGAGCATTTCTCTTCTAAGATAGATGAGCTTGAACTGGTGGCTTCTTTTACCTCTCCGCTAAAGGCCGTTTCGTACATTAAAGAGCACAGGGTAGATCTCCTGTTTCTGGATATCAATATGCCGGATATGGATGGGATGTCTCTGCTAAATACGATCAACAATAAACCCGCCGTAATATTTACTACAGCCTATGAAGAATATGCGGTGGAAAGTTATGACCATGAGGCGGCAGGTTACCTTCTAAAACCGATCGAATTTCCCAAATTTTATAAAGCTGTGATGCGGGTTTTGGATCAGGAGAAATCGTCTGCCTCCTTATCTCAAGAAACCATCAACAAACCGGTTACTTCTCTGTTGCTGAAAAGTGGAACCAAATTACTCTCCTTTAATCCTAATGACGTTCGCCATATACAAGCTTCCGGAAATTATTCGGAGTTGTATCTAAAGGAGGAGAAGGCTATCGTTGACCATACCCTGAGTGAACTCATCGAAGAGCATCTGCCGGACCGGTTTATACGAGTGCATCGCTCTTATATCATAAACATGGATTACCTGCAGGAATATGAAACACACCGGGTAAAGGTTGATGGTATTGCCCTACCGATCGGCAAAACCTATCGCAAAAAGATAAAGTCCTATATGGCGTCATTTTGAATCCCGGCTCGAAATAACACAACGAACAAAAACATTTAACTATGTTTCTAAGAATATGTCTGTTCATCACCTGTTTCTTAACCCTATCGAGTACAGGCTGGGCTCAGTCTGATGAATCTTCGGGTGAACTATCGCAGAAGCGTTCCTTCTTCGATATTAGAAATGAGGGTGGCAACCGCTATCTCAAAGTACTCGACGAGCTGCAGAGCTACGAAACGGAGGACCGTATGGAGCAATCCATGAAGTCGGCAGTTATGACTCCCATCGCTTCTTTTATGGCTCCCAATAGTGTGTATGATTCGCTGTTAAGTCGGGTGCGCCATCGCTTCCGATCTAATGATATTAAAAAAGCCATCGAGGATGAGGGTATCTTTGACCATGAACGGGTGCGTCAGGAACTCCTGGAGCGAACCTCCGGTCAAAACCTGGTTATGTTCAACGAGCACCACTACTATCCCAATCACCGGATCTTGGTAGAATCATTACTTCCCCGTTTTGCCGAAGCCGGTTTCGATTACCTGGCTCTGGAAACTCTGGCACCGGGAGCAGACAGCCTGCTGAATGCCGGGTATCCTCTAACAATAGAATCGGGTTTTTACCTAAAGGATCCTCACTTCGCAAATTTGATACGTACTGCTAAGTCTCTTGGTTTTCAATTTGTCGCCTACGAAAACACCGATAGAACTATGGATCGTGAAGAGGGGCAGGCAGCCAACCTGTATGCGGCTACATTCGGCAGGGATCAATCAGCAAAGGTTCTGGTGTTGGCCGGCGTGGACCATATATTGGAAGTGCCTACCCAGCGTGGCAAGAGGTGGCTTGGCGCTGTTTTAAAGGAAGATTATGATCTGGATCCCTTCACTATTAATCAGCATCACCTGAAGTACTTTAAGGATATGGCAGAATTTACCGCACTGGTAGAGAGCACAGCCTTTTCAGATCACGTGCTGACCAGTGTTGATATGCATCTGATCAACAATATCTCTCCGAACAATTTTGGATCTGACTTTACTTTCAAAAACACCTACGGGCAACGCGTCCAGGTATCGCTGTTTCTGGCTGATGAGAAGAGTGAACAATTCGGGTATAATCAATTAATCCCCTATGATTCCCATTTGGTCGATACCGGAGAAATGACAAGTTATTCATTGCCGGAAAGGGATATGCATCTCGTTGTTTATAATAAAGAAGGCAATGTTTTGGAAGAGCGGTCGATTAATCGATAAGGCTTACTTTAACCTCAGTTTTTTGGTTTAATTGACTGCCGAATTGTTGAACACAAAAATAAAAAATCCCGGCTAATTTCTTAACCGGGATAGGGTGGTGTTTAAAGTTTTGAACTGCAGAAAATTTTTTTACACACCTCCAAGGTTGCATAACCTTGGAGGTGTGTATTTATAAACTTCGAATGGTTATTCCATTATTTCACAATAACAAAAGAAAAAATCGATACCACCATCCTTGAATGATTGTACTACATATCATCTCCTGACCCGGAGACGGTAAAGGTTTGCAACATGTTCTTATCAGACGGATTAGGCACTTCGGCAATCCAGGCATAATCACCCGGTTCTAGTTCAGTATGGAAGTAAGCCGTGCTGCCGCCTGCCATTTCCATGCTTCCACCCATGAGTGTGGCTCCTTCAGGAGCCCGGTTCACCAGGCTTCCGGGTTGCCGCCAATCCAGCCAGACAGCCAGCTCATTCAGCAGCTCCTGATCTTCCTTGTCGGCTAATCTTACCAATTGCACGTTATGACCCTGAAGATGTGAGTAGGTCGCTTGGTCCTCGAAAATGATCTCAAAAGTGTGATCTCCAGCTGATACGGAATCATCAAACTGTATGCCTTCGGTAGATGAAATGGCCACCTGACTGCTTGGTTCCGGTTCTGTAGCAGTAGAATCCTCTCCGGCCACGTCGAAATAGGTAAGCATGCCAATAGAAGAGTGGAAAACCTCCTCTTCATTCTTCACGTAGCACTCCACAATATAGTGTCCCGGCCCCAGGTTGACGGTAGTCTCTGAGGTTCTGCCGGCAGCTGTAAATCCGGGTCCACCCAGGGTTTGGGCACCTGGATCAAGAAACCAGGGAGCCGATTCCGAAACCGCACCGATGAGATTTTTGGTAAATTCTTCGAATTCGATCTCCCCTTCAATATAGGGATCAAAGGCATTTTGAAAGGGTTCTGTAATGGTTTTGTGCCAGTGATCTACCAGTGCTTCTCCCTCACCGCCGGCCTCTATACCTTCTTGAGGCACTTTCCAGATCAAAAAGAAATGATCGTAGGGGGAGGCGTTACTGAATTCAAAGGTCGTCCAGCCCGGTGTTAACTCATGGGTACCCATCTCAAAAAGATGCTGGTTCTCTTCCGCATTATGGGTTGCCGTGACTTCGACGACATTTTCATTATCGTTCTCATTTTCGTTTTCTGTATCGCTACTGCTGCAGGCTGATATAAACATCAGTCCCATTAACATACAAGTTAAAGTAAATGAATATATAGTCGGCCGATCACCTGGTGTTGAAATCCTCATATCCCTAATTATTTATTATGTTAATATGTTAAGAAGTTTCCTTTCCTAAACTCAATTGATGTGTGGCCAGTAACCCTGACTAAATGATCCCGGGAGTCTGACCGCCATCATTTTAGAGATAATATCTAATGTAATCAAGCGGTTATGCACGTGGTTACATCAGTAACACTAGGGTTACTATGAAAATACGCTACCATTCCTGCTTGATGCAGTGTTTGTCAACTCTTTATTAGACATGGACTTATTGGAATCAAGAAAGACGTTCTCTTTTGACGACCTGTCCGCTCTACATTGATATATATCAAGAGAAATTCTTGTCATAAATCAATGGCGGGAAGGATCCGGTGTAGTATGTTTGAAATGCATAATTAGTTTAACATCAAAGCAATTTATACCATGACTACAGCAACCAAAACATTATGGAAAATAGATCCGATGCATTCGGAAGTGCAATTTAAAGTGAAGCACCTGGTAATTTCTACGGTAACCGGCAGCTTTGGCTCTTATGATGGAAAAATAGAAGCGGAAGGAGAGGACTTCAAAAATGCTAAGGCAACTTTTACCGCAGATATCGACAGTATTTCAACCAATAATAAAGATCGCGATAAGCACCTGAAGTCAGATGACTTCTTTAATGCTGAAGCCTTTCAACAGCTGAGGTTTGAATCCACAAATTTCGATAAGATTGGGGATGGAAAATACAAAGTGAACGGAGAACTGACGATACGCGATGTTACCAAAGAGATTGAACTCGATGTGGTACATGGCGGTACGGTTGGCGATCAATACGGTCAGACCAAGGCCGGGTTTGAAATTGAAGGTATCATCAACCGGAAAGAGTTCGGGCTTACCTGGAGTGCCGTAACCGAAGCAGGTAATGTGGTTGTCGGCGATGAAATTAAACTGCAGCTGAACGTACAGTTTGTTAGGAATTAACAGTCTAGCAGACACATTTTTTAATCGGTACCGGGCGGGTATTCTCAATGAGGATGCCCGCTTTTTTATTTGTAGAATATTCATGTACTTTTTTTTGGACCACTGAGAACAACCAAAAAACTGATTGCCAGTGTTTGAACGTCTGAAAAAAAGTATTGAGGAGCATGTCACATTCACTGAAGAGGAGTGGGAATTTTGTAAGAATAGTTTCCGTCCGAGGCGTATGCTCAAACGGCAGTTTTTACTTCAGGAGGGTGATGTTTGTCGTGACCTTGCTTTTGTGGAAAGTGGTGCCCTCTGTTCCTATTCTGTTGATTCGAAAGGAAATCAGCATGTGCAACGTTTCGCTTTTGAAGGCTGGTGGATTGCAGACCTGCAAAGCTTCTTCACCAATAAGCCATCTACCATGCATATTGAAATTCTGGAAGACTCAGAGCTGCTGATGCTCGGTAGGGAAAAGCACGAGAAACTATTGGAAGAAATTCCGGCCTATGAACGCTACCACCGCATTATCCTTCAAAATGCTTATGTGGCCTTACAGCAGCGGGTGGAAAATGCACTGGGGCTTACGGCAGAAGAAAAATATGCCCGCCTCATTGAACATAATCCTGAATTTATGAATAGAGTACCGCTCAACCTGGTTGCTTCTTATCTGGGAATGAGTCCAGAAACCCTGAGCCGTGTTCGCAGGCAGATGAGCACCTAAAAGATGCGTTTGGTTTCCAGTGCTTCCCTATCCCAATTCCCATTTACTGCCGCGGCTACATAGGTTGTTTGCAGGAAGTCGAGCAGCGTTCGGTCCGGATTCGATGCGTTACTCACCACCCGGTAAGGCAGAAGATACTCACCAAGCTCTTCGTAATAGAATGCCTCCTTAGGATTTATCTCGGCATTCTTAAACCCCTCCGGTTCGGGATAAGCATAGGCATAGAATGCCGGTTCGCCGTATCCGCTGCCTGACCAGAATCCGGCACTGGATAATTCATGGGAATAACTCTCCTCCATAACCCAGTCCGCACAGTTGGGAATCCCGCCGGGGTGCTTAGGAGCTGTACGCCCGGAGAAGCGGGTCACGGCCAGATCGAAGGCTCCCCAAAAGAAATGTACCGGACTCACTTTGCCACAGAATTTCGATCTGAATCGTATGAAGACCCTGTTTACCTGTGTGAGAGCCATCCAGAAACGATGAATGGCTTCGGCATTATAAGTGATCGTATCCGTATTTTCGGGAAAAGGTGTAATGGGATCGGGGAGTTCCACAGGTTTGGGATAAATACGGGTTTTGATATCCATTTGATCGAGAATGTCCAGCGTCTTATGGTAGAAATCGGAGACTGACAATGAGTTCAGTGGAAAAGAGACACTTTCAATATTTGCCTTCCGAACTATCAGCCGGTGATCCAAAAAGTCGAACTCAATTTCGAAACCGCCTGAAGGATGTGGGATGAACGAGGTAGTTAAGCCGCGTGACGAGACATATAGTGGAACGTGCCAGCTATGGTTGATCCATGGCATATTTTCCAGTCTGATCTTTCCGATAATCTGGGACCAGAGATGTACAGTGTCAAGTGTTTCCTGCCACTTATCAGGTGTCGGGAGTTCCGGCCAGGAGGTATTGTTTGGTTTTCCGGGTGTTTTCATATGCGTTAGCGTAAGTTATTGGATAGTGCCCCGTAATAGGCGGGACTATTTCAGAACATCCTGTAGGGACTCGTCGCGCTCTATGACGGATTTTGCAAAGGGACATAGCGGGATGACTCGCAATTCATGTTCCCGGGCATAATTGACGGCGTGTTCCACTAGTCTTTTCCCGACGTTTTCACCTCTCAAGGCATCTGATACCTCGGTGTGGTCTATGATGATAGTAGTTTTCCCGGCTTTTGAGTAAGTGATTTCTGCAACAGTATTCCCGTCTTTCTCAATGAAAAAGGAACCCTTGCTGCTTCCGTCGTTGTGTTGAATATCCATAGAGTATACGTTTTGAATTAATGAGGCTAATCGCTCGTCCACGCACAGGTAAATGTAGGAAATATCAACAGCTTATACTTAAGATAATAGAGTTGATATATATCAAGAGTTTTTCTTTACAGATATCAATGGATTGACCCAGCGGAAAAATTATCTTTGTGTGATGAATCTGCCAACACCCGTAGAAACCGTGTCATCAGTGTTCTATTTTCAAAACCATTTTAAACTCAATAACCATGAAAACCAACTACACCGCACCCGCCGGGACCGGCATCGGACACATACACCTAAAGGTGTCCGACCTTGACCGGGCTCTCGAATTCTATCGCGATCTACTGGGATTTGAACTCACCACCATGTATGGGGAAAACGCAGCCTTCCTTTCGGCCGGCGGATATCATCACCACATCGGACTCAATACCTGGCACAGCAAAGGAGGTCCGCCCGCCCCGCGCAACAGCGCCGGACTCTTTCACACAGCTTTCCTTTATCCCACGCGAAAAGACCTGGCTAAGATTGTGCAGCGTCTGATCGATAATGAATATCCCATATCGGGGGCCAGTGACCACGGCGTATCCGAGGCAATCTATTTAAATGACCCCGATGGCAATGGGGTAGAACTCTACCGAGACCGCCCGCGGCAAGAGTGGGAATATGCCGAAGACGGCTCCGTCAAGATGGTCACGGAGCCGCTGGACCTAAAGGACCTGCTCAGTGAATTGGACTAAAACATGACCGAAACAGGAAACCCGTAACTGAATTAAAAAGGGACCTTAATTGCCTTCCTCATCCTGTAAAGCCGGCTGTATTTCACCGGGCAGGATAGCATCTCCTTCATTGCCCCAGGAATTCCGCATGAAGTTTAACAGGTCGGAAACTTACCGGTCGCTGAAAGCGTAGCTCTGCATGGAACCGTTGTAGGCAACACCGTTAACCGTGGTAGGACCTTACACACCTTCCAGAATCGATTTGATTAATCTATTCAAAGTTTAAAGATCCATTATAACATATTTGAGAAGCTGGCCAATTATTATTTAGTTACCTGTACGAAGGTATTGAAAGCTCATCTATCGGCAATTAACTATTTCCTCAATTCTGAAGGCCGACTATTGCCTCATATCTAATCTAAAATTAAATGAGGTGTAGTTATGAAATTCATCAGCAGAAGTTTTCTCAAACCAATCTTTACGATTCCGCTTTTCTTTTTTATCGCTTTAGGACTTGCCGCATGCCAAGAAGTAACACCAACAGCCGATAGTGATAGTAAAGAGGCGATCAAAGCACCATACGCAACTAATGGTGAACTTACTTCCGGTTGTTATACGGTTTCATTCAATGTCGTTTTTCAGGAAGGACCGGCGGGAGCTGAAGGCGTAGTTTCAGGCGATTTGGAAGGTACCAGCACTTTTAGAGTCGAATCTAATATCAAGATGCGGGGAAATACCTGGTATTGGGTCGGATCCGCCGATTGGGATATCACCGGAGGCAGCATACCCGGTCTGAATACATTCTCAACTACTATTGAAAATAGAAATATTACGACGGACAGGCCTGGTTCACCAGCGATCATATTTGAGAATATGGGTCGGATGCATGATTTGTCGGGCGTACATAAAGCAAAATTGACCTACAAAGGCACCTTTGATATTCCGACTCTTACAGGTGACTGGGATTTTCGGGGAGTGATCTGTATCTAAGATTAAAAAGAGCAGTTACGCTGGGAAAATTCTATTCCTTCAAAAATCGAAATAGTTCTGCATTGAACCTTTCGGGTTGCTGGAGGTGTGCCGCGTGTCCGCCCCCTAAGATGGTGACTCGCTCAGAGTTTGGGATGGCATAGTTATAGGCTTCCGCAACGAGTTGAAAATAGGGCATTTCCATCTCTCCCGTAATTACCAGAGTTGGTGAATCAATATTGGGAAGTTTTTCCACAGACGGGGCCGGTGTGTCACCGGAAGGCTGTCTAGGGTCCAGCAGATCGTCTCCGTCATAGCTCTCCCACATTTCCGATGCCAGCTTGGCTCCTTCTGTACCATCCGAAAATCCACGGGCTATAGGATGTGTGAATAAGATAGTTGCGACGGAATCCAGCCCGTGATTTTGTGCAATCTGTGGCATGTTGGAGGGGAAAGAATCCGGACCGGTCCAGGGGACCCCAAAGCCTGCAGGAGGAGCCGCTCCGAAAAGAACAAGCCGGTCTACCATATCCGGGTAATTCATAGCAAACGAAAGTGCAACATAACCGCCTTGTGAATGTCCCACAATATGGGCTGAAGAAATATCTAGGTGGTCGAGCAATAGGGCAAGGTCTTTCGGATCCGCAGATACATCGGCATGCCCGCTTGAGGCTCCCCATCCCCGGCGGTCATAACGCAGAACAAGAAACCGGTCCGTTAAGGCATTCATTTGGAGGTTCCACGAACGTTTATTGTGGGTGTATCCGTGGATCAGCACCAAGGGCTCACCGGACCCGGTCAGTTCATAGCTGAGCGTCACCTCACCCGTATCAAATGTTTGTACGGTTTCCGGTTCCTGGGCTAGAACTGCTGCGGCTGATAACCCAATGATCAGAAATGCAGTTGCTATAGTTTGGTAAAGTCTGCTGGCAATCATGTTCCCTCCTATTTATCTGTGTTAAGAGGGGAATAGCCGATGATAGTTATAGCCAATATACGTTTTTGTATAAAACGGACGTAATTTTCTCAATCACAGCGACAATAATCAAAATAAGGGGACTTTAGTGAATGAATGTCTATCCCCATTTATTTTCTATTTGTAAGAGCAATCAATAATTGAAATTACAGACCTCCAAGGTTCAACCGAACCTTGGAGGTCTGTAATCCATAGACGGTAGAAATGTACTAATTGGCAGCTTAATTGTTTCTTGAACTGTCTACCGGCTGCGTGAGCTCTTCCAGCAAGAAATAGCTAAGATCGTCAATACCGGATGAGTGGCTATGACCGGCAGATATATTGGATAGCACGATGGTACTCTTATTGTTACGAATATCAATCACCATGGAAGAGCGATAGCCCCCGGTTCCGCCATTATGCCAAAGCCACTTTTGAGTGGAATCATCTTTGACAATGAACCAGCCCAGCCCGATTTCGGTACCTTCATTATTGCTATACGTTTTTTCATGCTGAAGAGCCAGCATCCTGTTGGTGCTATCAAAATTGGCAATAGCAAACTTAGAGAGGTCTTCGGTTGTGGAGAGTATTGCACCGGCTCCCGGAATCGCTCCCATATCCCAGTTGACAGTCGGATTCCCTCTTCTGTTGCGGCCCTCCACAAGCCGGTCGGTGACGGACCTTCGCAGCGTTGTAGAACTGTTCATATTCAGCTGATTGAAAATCCTCTGCTGAAGCATCTCTTCATACCCTTGGCCGGTCACCCGGGTCAATACATATCCAAGCAGCCCTGCACCTATATTTGAATATTGAAAGGTCTTGCCTTGTTCCCCTACCAGCGTGATCTCATTCTTCAGGTATTCTCGCAACATCACTTCATCATAATCCTTGTAGGGATTGTCCATATGCCAGATTGATTCCCATATAAATCCCGATGGTATCCGTGGCAAGCCCGAAGTGTGGTTAGAGAGCTCTTTAAAGGTAATCTGGAGGCTGTCATTGATTTGCAGATCCAGAACTTCCTGCACCGGTTGATCCAGTGATACCTGATCCTCCAGAACCAGATCGGCAAGTAGGGCGGAGGTGAAGACTTTGGAGAGAGAACCTATTTCAAACACACGATCACTGTTGTCGATGGTTTTCAGCGTGTCACGTTCACGTAAGGCACCGTAATAAGTGGCAGTACTGTCGTTTACCAGGGCAATGGCCAATTGTGTCCCATTGGGAAGGTAGCTGAGCGCCCGGCCTATGCTGTCGACCTGGGATTTCGTTATTCCCGGCTGGCTCTGTAGCCGATTTACAGCCTTTTCGGGTTGGCTAATACTGCTACAAGCCGCCATCTGAACGGCCCAAACCAGTATTACTACATTTCGAAGTACAAGGTATTTCCTGTTATTCATAAGAACCGTAAATAACTAAATAGCAGCGGAAAAGTAAGCTAATCCCGGATTTTATTTATGAGTGAGATGTTTGTTCACTTTTACTCTTATAGGATCTCTCAGGCGAAGAGTTTGTAAGTCACTCACTAACTGATTCGTGGCAGGCAAGAGTAGATATAGATAATACTTTTCCCTACAAGGATACCACGGATTCCCTTCCGAAATCTTAATCCGGGTAATTTTATACTCTCTATACATTTTAACCGAAATGTAATTTTATGGGTCCCCTACCCTTTACAGTCGATCAGTTTCTGCAGGTATTTGCGGAATATAATCGGTCCATTTGGCCCGCGCAGCCGGTTGCCTATGCTTTGGGAGGAATGGCTGTTTGGCTGATGGTATCAGACAAGCAAAAAGCCAACCGGTGGATCAACCTCATTCTGGGTGTTTTCTGGCTGTGGATGGGATGGATATATCACATCACCTTTTTTACTGAGATTAATACCGCAGCCTACGTATTTGGGTCACTTTTCCTGCTGCAGGGAGTTGTTTTTCTCATGCTGGTATGGCTAAAAGATAGAGTGGTTTACTCATTCAGAAAAGATGCTTACGGAATGGTGGGCACTCTGTTTATCCTCTATGGAATGGTGATCTATCCTCTGTTGGGCTATGCTTTAGGACATGTATATCCCCAGTCACCGGTTTTCGGGGTGGCCCCCTGCCCGACCACCATCTTTACCTTCGGGATGCTACTCCATACCAAAGGCAAGGTTCCGATCTGGCTGCTGATAATCCCGGTTCTCTGGTCGCTTATTGGATTTTCTGCGGCGTTCCGGCTGACGATTTATGAGGATATGGGACTGGTACTGGCAGGAGTCGTTGGTATAACCATGTTGATTATTCGCAACCGAAGAAATAAGAGAGGTTATGCCTATTCTCACTCATGAAATGGCAAGCATATGCCACAAAAACATCACGCTATGACTACCGATAAATCAAGATCCATTAGTTTTTACATCCTTACAGCTTTGATGCTATTTCAGGGGCTAAGCGGAATTTACGGAGGCAGTGCCCTGGTGTTGGATCCCAGCGGTGAAATGCTGGGCTTGCCGATAAGTCTGCTGGAGGGCACTCCCTTTGAAAGCTACCTCATTCCCGGCGTCATTCTTTTGTTGGTACTCGGCCTATTTCCGCTCGTTGTGGCATATGGTTTGGCTTGGGGGACATCCTGGGCCTGGACCGGCGCGGTTCTGGTAAGTATCGCGCTGATCATTTGGATCGGGGTAGAAATTGTCCTGATCGGCTACCAGTCCGAACCGCCCTTGCAACTTTTTTATGGATCTCTAGGGATTGCATTATTAATACTTACCCTGCTGCCTTCAAATCAATATGACCTTAACTAATAGCAGGTGAATGATGAAGAAATCGATTGACTACGAAAAGCTTATAAGTTATGGAGTGAGAGCACCTTCCGGACATAATACCCAGCCTTGGCTTTTTTCTATAGAAAGTGATGAAATTCACATCCACCCTGATCTTACACGAACACTACCTGTAGTGGATGGGGATAACCATGCGCTTTATATAAGCCTGGGATGTGCGGCTGAAAATATTATTCTCGCTGCAAGCAAGGTGGGGCTTAGTGGTGATGTCAGCATTTCTGAATCCCATGATGAGGCTACATATTTAAAAATATCTCTGAGTCCTGATGTTGCTATTGAAAAGGATGAACTGTTTGACTTCATCAACCGGAGACAATCCACCAGAAACGAATATTTACAGAAGCAAGTACCGACAGAAGATCTAGATGCCTTGAAAGAATCCTTTGAGCTGGATGGCATTAGTATGCTGACATTCACGGAGTCCAAAGATTTTGATACTTTGCAGCCTTTGATTATTGAAGGCAGTAATAATCAATTCAAGAATAATCGGTTTGTTGAGGAACTGGTGAATTGGTTCCGGTTTTCAAAGTCGGAAGCCGAAGAGAGGGGCGACGGTTTGTGGACACAATGTATGGGTCTACCTAATATGCCCAGCTTCATTGGCAATATTGTTATGAAATATTTTGTCTCCGCCAATAGTGAAGCAAAACGATGGAAGAAGCTTATCGGTGCCACTGCCGGATTTGCCCTGTTTATTGCTGAAAAACATGACATCCTTCATTGGGTTCGGCTGGGGCGGGCTTTTCAACGCTTCGGTCTCACCGCCACGAAGCTGGGTATTAGCCATGCTCACGTAAATATGCCATGTGAAGAGCCTGAAGTTCGACAAAAACTTATCAGCGAATTAAATCTTGACCCGGGTTTCCCGCTGTTACTAATCCGATTCGGGTACTCGGAAAAAATGCCATTCTCATTTAGAAGGAGTGTAAATGAAGTGCTAATCAACAGAAAGCAAGAGACTTATGTATAAGATCAACTATAAATTCTAAATGATTTACAGAATCTTTCCGTCCGTCAAACCTACAACTCTTCTTAAGTCACAATCACCATGGTAGCCAAAATTCTTTTTTCATTTCTGCTGGTCTTGCACGGAGTGATCCATTTCGCGGGATTTTTCAAAGCCTTTGAGATTGGTGAATTCAAAGAGCTAACTGGAGAAATGACCAGAACGGCAGGACTCATATGGCTTTCTTTGGGAATATTATTTCTTGTGACCACTCTCTTATATCTCTTGCAATACCCGTTCTGGGCATCGGTAGGGTTATTTTCCGTGGTCTTCTCTCAGATTCTCATTTTCAGCGCCTGGAGCGATGCAAAATTCGGAACCATTGCCAACCTGATCTTACTAGTACCGATACTAATCGCCTTCATGGGACAGCTTCCGGGCAGCTATGAAAATAGGTTTAGGGCAGAGGTTGAAAAAGGGCTCAATCAGAATGCAGCCAGTGAGTTACTTACAAATGAAGATATTGCACACCTTCCTCAGCCGGTTCAAAAGTATATTCGTTACACCGGTGCTATCGGTAAAGAAAAACTGCAGAACGTGAGGGTCATATTCCGGGGTGATTTCAAGTTGAAATCCGATGCGGATTTTGTGGATTTTCGGTCTGTGCAGTACAACTTTATGCATCCGCCAAAGCGACTTTTTTTAATTGAGTCGGCTCTTTACGGGCTGCCCCTTACGGGTCTGCATAGTTATGTCGGAGCTACTGCTGCCATGCAGATCAGGTTTGCCGGACTGTTTCAAGTGGTGGATGCCAAGGGCCCGGAGATGAATCGCAGTGAGACCGTGACACTTTTTAATGACCTATGTTATCTTGCCCCGGCGGCACTGATCGATAAAAATATCGAATGGGAGACTATTGATTCCACTACGGTAAATGCCACATTCACGAATCAAGGCAATACTATTTCGGCCACACTCTATTTTAATGAAAAGGGTGAGCTGGTCAATTTTTCCTCCGAAGATAGGGCCGAATCCATGGATGGCGAAAGCTATACCAATTATCGGTGGACCACACCACTGAGCGATTACCGGGATTACAACGGCAGGAAACGGGCCTCTTATGGTGAAGCCATCTGGCATAAACCGGAGGGTGACTATGTCTACGCCAAAATCCATCTGGAGCAAATAACCTACAACGCCGATGAGCTGTCACTCTTTGAATAATCAATCAGGAAATGAATCTGCCAATAGCTTTATGAGCTTGTCTATCTGTGGAATCATACTTTTGATGCTTAGCTCATGCTCCGGTACATCCGTCGAGCTGGAGGCATCGCTGGACGATTTTACACGATACCTGGATGAACGCATCCCGGCTTTGATGGAGTGGTATACTGTACCCGGGTTGTCGATTGCACTGGTAGAAGATGGAGAGCCGGTTTGGACCGCAGCTTATGGGTACGCGGACCTAGAGCGCGGTAAAAAATTGAATATTAATGCGATATACAGGGCGGAATCCATATCAAAACCGGTGACTGCATGGGGCGTACTAGCCTTGGCTGAGAAAAACCTAATCGATTTGGATGATCCGATCCTTAAGTACATGAAGGGATGGAAGTTTCCGGACTCCGATTTTGCCGCCGAAGAGGTTACTATCAGAAGATTATTGAGCAACAGTGCCGGACTACCGCCCGGATCTTTGGGCGAGGAATATCCACCCAATGCTGAAAAGCCTACTTTAGAAGAGTATCTGGCTAGGGAGGTGCAGATTCAACGTAACCCTGGAAAAACCTTTGTGTACTCGAATCCGGGCTTCAACCTGCTGGAATTGCTCATTGAAGAGGTAAGCGGTCGTGATTTCAGCGAGTATATGCAGAATGAGGTGCTACGTCCGCTTGGAATGGAGAGCTCAAGCTTTAGCTGGGAGGAGGAATGGTCATCCCGTGTTCCTGTGGGTTATGATCTGAAGGAGAGACCTGTCGGACCCTATGTATATCCTTACCGGGCCTCAGGTGGACTCTTTGCCACGGTTGAAGATATCGCACGGTTTGCAATTGCCGGGGCTGTAAATCTGAAAGAAACAAAGTCGAAGTTATTGGACCGGGAGAGTATCCGTGAAATGCATACACCCCAGGTACCCATGTCAGGTATTTTTGGTTTTGTGGCCGATTCTTACGGTTATGGTCATTTTATCGAGACCTTGCCAGAGGGAGAAAAAGCAGTTTGGCACGGGGGACAGGGTCATGGCTGGATGACCCATTTTCATCTGATCCCGGAAACAGGCGATGCGATCGTAGTCTTTACCAACAGCCAACGCAGCTGGCCCATGATGGCAGAGATACTTAATGAATGGTCTCAATGGGAAGGATACGGACCCGTCAAATTCAGCCGGATCATAACATTGGTCACAGCACTTTGGGTACTCACCGGTATGTTCTTTCTGTTGGCACTCTACCGGGGCATCAGAACATTCTATGAATGGAGAGGCGGCAGACGGAAAGTGTTGCTCAAACTGCAACCGTTAACAACGCGACGTGCACTTGAATTCCTGCTGTGGGTAGCTATCACTACCATTTTAGTTTGGTCAGTGAACCAGGAGTACCTGTTCCTTTCCTCAGTATTCCCGCTTGGGTCGTCACTGTTGGGGTGGGTACTGCTGTTTCTTTCAGTCGTCCTGCTGTTTTCAATTATCACACCCTTAAACAAAGCGAATAAAAGCATCGGATAACAACTTAAAAGGGATGAAATAGCTGTTTAGAGCTTATTATAATATTGTTGTATGCTCAAACAATAGTAATATGCTTGTTACTCAATTTTCAAAATATAGGTCTTGATTTGATGAGAAGAGTAGAAACAAGATAAAAGCTATGGGAAAAACTCTTTACCACTAGGGTGTATACTGCTCCAGATTTTTTTCTTGCAGGAAAGAGATAAAATTCTGGGTGACCGGAGATAGCTTCTTCTCTTTTTTATACAACATGTGCCACCGGGTCAGAATAGGGAAATCGTCAATTTGCAATATACTGATCTGGTCCAAAGAGAGTTCATTTCCCATACTTAGCCTGGAGATTACCGAGATACCGATTCCCGCCATAATGGCCTGCTTCACAGCTTCATTGGTACTCAGTTCCATAGCCGGTTTCACCGGGATGCCTTTTTTGCCTAGGTAGCGCTCCATTACCATACGTGTACCTGAACCCAGCTCACGATAGATATGGGTCTGTTCTGCCAGCTGCTCACTTGTAACAGTCTTACACTTCGTTAAGGGATGCTCAGGTGGAGCTGCCATAACCAGCGGATTATCAAAGAATGGTATCGCTTCAATAGAGTCACCATCAGGCAGTTGTGTAAGCACCGCCAGATCAAATTCATTTTCTGACAAATGACGCAGTACTTCATTCCTATTGGTCACCTTCAGAGAGATTTTTACCAGCGGGTAACGTTGCTGGAATTCACCCAGCAGATAAGGAACAAAATACTTGGCTGTGGAAGCAGCGGAAATGGAGAGCGTACCTTTCAGTCCGCCCTGCAATTCAGATACTGCTGAATCAAAGGATTCCAGCTCCTGATTGATATTGGTGTATGCATCGTAAAGGCGCTCCCCGGCATTGGTAAGGTAGAGCTTTCGTCCTACTACATCTATGAGCGGTATACCCACAGATTCCTGAAGCTGTTTTATCTGTATGGAGACGGCCGGCTGTGACATGTGCAGCTGTCGAGCCGCTTCCGTCATGCTTTTATGGCGAGCAACCATTCCAAAGACACGAAGCTGATGAAGAGTGAAATTCATATCATAAACATTTATTTATGCAAAAGATCAAAAATATTAATTTTAATAAATATAAAAAACAACTTAATCTAGGGCGTTTTGAAGAATAAAAGTCCACAAATAGTGGGAATGACGGCAAAGGCAAACAAAAGGTACTCCAAAGGTAAAATGAGAACAGATGAGCTACCTGGCACGTCTCTGCTACGATCAACATAAAAACCGTAACCTAAACTTTGAACAGACATATATGGAAAACCCAGGAAACAACCATACCGGGTTTGAGCTGGTAAAGGGTGAATTCACAACGGCTGAAGCCCGCGAGGTACTGACAAATCTGATCAACAGTAAACTCCGGTTTCACAGTAAAAAGAACCTGCAGGCTTATGAGCAATCAGGTAAAACAGATCCCAACTCAGAAAGTCGTATTCAGGAGTTGAAGCAACTTCGAAAACAGCTGCTGGAAGATCTCAACGAAGCCAGAGAAGAGGATTGCATGGTAGAGCTTCAAGCTTCCATAAATCTCAAGTTCTTAAAACCGGTCAGGAGTTAATTGAACATGAATATCAGACCTACCGAAAATATAACTCATAAGAACAGGAGCTTTTCCAAAGTGATCATCAGTATTATTTGGGCCTTATTCCTGCTCTTTTTAACGGCAACCGGTATCTCATTTTTCATGCCGGTCAGCTGGAGCGTTGAGGGAATCCTGGTGGTCGACCAGCTAAGCCTGCTTATGGGTACTGTGCTAACCCTGTTCAGTGGCATCGTGATAAGCTACTCCAGCCGTTACCTGGCGGGACATGCTAAGCTATCGCGGTTTCTCCTAAACTGTCTGATGTTTACTGCAGCCGGTTTTTTGATGGTCATTTCCGATCATGTGCTGCTCTTCACTATAGCCTGGCTGGGCATGGGTTTATGCATGTCTGAGCTTATCGGCGGGTACACCCACGTTCTTGAAGGGGCAGCCTCCCGGAAGAATGCCCGAAAGTATTTCCTGCTGAGCACCTCGCTGCTGGCCGGAGGTTTTGGCTTGCTGGGGATTCAAACCGGTACCTGGACTATTACCGGTATAATCAGTGCCATTGAAACCGCCTCAGGCGGACATTGGATGCTGCAAGCGGCTGTTCTGCTGTTAATCCTGGCGGCTTTCATACAATCAGCATTGTTCCCATTTCAGCGCTGGCTGATGTCTTCGATGACGGCGCCGACACCAGCTTCTGCACTCATGCACGCTGGATTTGTCAACGCAGGAGCCATTCTGCTTACACGTACGGCTCCCCTCTTGTTTGTCACCGACTTGCTTTGGTTACTGGTGATCGCCGGTGGCATCGGAGCTTTAATCGGGAAATTCAGCAAATTTGTGCAGGCCAATATCAAACAGAAGCTGGCCTGTTCAACTACCGCACAGATGGGATTCATGCTGCTTCAGTGCGGACTGGGATTCTTTTCCGCAGCCATAACCCACCTCATCCTGCACGGCTTTTACAAAGCTTATCTCTTCCTCTCTTCCGGGAGTGGAGTGAGTCAGGAAACACCTTATGCTTCAGATAACGAGCAATGGCGTGCCTGGCAGCTTCCGGTAACCATTGCCAGCGGACTTGCGGGAGGCTTCCTCTTTGCCTACACCACAGGCAAGGGCCTAGAACTGAATAGCGGTTTATTTCTGACCCTGGTGATTGTCCTCACAGTCATCCACGGTGCCCAGGACTGGATGAAACAGGCTGCACTCTCGGCAAAGATCAAGCTCATCATGCTTCCCGTGGTGATTGTGCCGGCCCTGCTGGCCTATGCCCTGTTTTTTGATGCTATATCCCTGCTACTTGCGGGAATGCCAATGGCCGAAACCCCACTGCCCGTTACCTGGGATCAAATTACAATCGGAATTATCTACCTGGTCACATTTCTAATCATTGAACTAAAGCTGTATAGAAAATCCAGACGGCTCTACGTAAGCCTGCTCAATATCTCCCAACCCAAATCAAATACCATTCTCCAATAGATGAAATATCAACGTATTCAATCTCATATAGAGGAACTTTCGGAGCAACTCGTTAAAAACTGGCCCTTGTACTCATTTGTGACGTCCAATCCTCTGAGTGGCCTGGAAGAGCTTCATTTTGAGGATGCGGTCACTCAACTCCGCAACTATATTTCCATAGAGGGATATCCATCTACGTCAGTATTCAGACAGGCCCTGCTTGAGGATGAAATTAATCACAAACTCATTGAGAACCATCTCCTTCAAAAAGGGATTACGCTCAGTGTAGAAGAATCCCTGGAGCGGATGAAGTTACTGGAAGAACAAAACGAGAAAGAGAAGGTGCTTGGGGATGTTGATCGCCACCTGATAAAATGGCTGACGGTCTTTATGGATCAGGGATCCACGGAGTGGAATATGCCCAATCGCGAAGCGGGATTCTACAAAGCCTGGCGTGAGATTGCCTCATATGACACTTCCCTGCCAAATAGGGAAATGCTCAATGCGCTACCAAAGGATTCTTATGCAGCAATACAGGAGATCCTAAGTGCAAATGATCCTGAGAATCAGAGGGAGATACTGAAACATCACCTGATGGCTCTGCCCGGATGGACCGGTTATATTGCCTATCGCGAGGAAAACGAACACGACTGGCAAAAGGTAAGTCCGGTGACGCTGACCGACTACCTTGCGGTTCGCCTTGCCCTCTATGCTCTCTTCGGGCAGGATATCAAACACGATGGAGATACGAAAAACAATAAGCAGCAAAACGAGGAGGACATCCTTAAAGGCGCCTGGTTGAAAGCAATGGAGCAGACTTATCAGGAGAAACTGTTTCAAAAAGTGTCAGCCGGAAATAAAAACGGTCAGTCGGACACCGAGGAATCTCCGGAAGCCCAGATGGTGTTCTGCATCGACACCCGCTCGGAGCGCATCCGGCGTGCCGTGGAACAGGCGGGACCATACCAGACCTTCGGATATGCAGGATTCTTTGGCATAGCCATGGATTACAAACATCCCGAAAAGAATATCACCAACAAGTCTTGTCCCCCGATTGTCAACTCCGCATATCTGGCAACCGAAGTAACCGACGAAAGCCGGACCGGAAAAATGGAAACATTTGATTACTACAACAACCTCAGAAAAGCCCTGCTTCGGTTTAGATTCACACTGAAGAACAACATACCGGCCTCTTTTGGCTATGTAGAGTCAGCAGGCTTCTTTTACGGACTGGCACTGCTCCTGAAAACACTGGTCCCGGATCTGGTCCATCGTTTCTTTGAACGAATCACAAATTATACCGGAAAGCCGGAATGGTTTAGCGAAGTCACCTTGACTCATAACGAACACGAGGGCAATAATGCCGAGCAGCATCTTTCAACCGCAGAGAGAGCGGGAATAGCCAAAGCAGCTTTTGAGGCGATGGGCTGGCAGCACTTTGCTCCCATAGTGGTCTGGGCGGGACACGGTAGCGAAACGGCCAACAATCCCTTCGGTTCCAGCCTGGATTGTGGGGCATGCGCCGGCAACAAAGGCCGTCATAATGCACGTGTGATGGCTCGGATCTGCAATGATACTGACGTGCGGAATCTGCTGGCAGCCGAATACGATATTCAAATTCCCGATGAAACGTGGTTTGTAGCTGCTGAACATAATACCACTACAAATCACATTGAGCTGTATGATCAGCAGGTACCGGCCCGGTTCAGGCAACAGGTGGATGAACTGAAAAAGAATCTGGCAACGGCCCAGGTCTATGCAAACAAGGAGCAATTCGATATCCCAGCTGCAGATGCAGAGCTTACCGCCCGCGAGGCAGCGCGGCGTGCTTCGGATTGGGCTGAGACCAGGCCGGAATGGGGATTGGCAGGTAACGCCTCCTTCATCATAGGGCCGCGTAAACTGACTTCAAATCTTAATCTGGAGGCACGCAGCTTCCTACACTCCTACAACTGGGAAAAAGATCCAAGTGGAGATCAGCTGACCGCCATATTACAGGGTCCCATGGTGGTAACCCAGTGGATCAACAATCACTACTACTTCTCCTCGGTTGACAACGACCATTTCGGGGGAGGAAGTAAAGTAACCCAGAATGTTACGGGTAAATACGGAGTCGTGCAGGGCAATGGCGGAGACCTCCGGTGCGGGCTGCCGCAAGAATCACTGCAGGTGGATGACTCCAGGCAGCAACATATTCCCCTCCGACTCACGGTACTCATACAGGCACCTAAAGAAAGGGTAGAATCCATCATCCAAAAGCATAACGATACGCTGGGAAGACTGGTGCAAAACGAGTGGATTTATCTCGCGGTGATGGATCCGCAGGAAGGAAATACTATTACCTCCCTTAACAAGATACAGAGGCAACAGGAGGAGGTTGAATCAGAGAGTATGGCCATCTACTAGGACTAATCGACCTAAAAGAAGACAGTTTCGATAAGGAACCCTAATATATGAAACCCGGCCTCGAACCGGGTTTCATAAAATGATTTGGTATAAGAGTATACCGAAGTAATGTAATCTGTCTATTCTTCTACGGTAAATTCTTGATACGCTTTGTTGGCAATTTCCTGCTCAGAAATCCAGGCATACCTGCCGGGTTCAAAGTCTATCGTAAAGTAGGCTGTATTCCCCATTGGCATTTCATGGGTACCACCGATAAAGGTTGTCGGTCCGGGATTTTCAGCAGTGGATACCAGTCCTTCAGCCCTCATAAAGTCAATCCATCTGGCAACCTCTTCTATGTCGGTTGATTCATCAAGCTTGGCAACATGCACATCCTTGCCGATGAGTCCCGGATTCTCTTGCTGAAAATGCACTGCTACCAGCTGCTCTCCGGCTCTGGGTTGCCCTTCCACATCTAACCCTTCGTCTGTAATGGTAATTTCTATGTCAGGTGACTGTGGTTCCCGGGCTTGCGTCGTATCGCTCTTCACATGCAAGTCTTCATACATGCCCATGTTCCAGTGGAAGGTACCGTCAGGCATTTTTACATAGCATTCCATTACATAGTCGCCGGGAGCCATAAAGAGGGTGGCCTCAGCAGTACGTCCCGGTGAAGTATACCCGGTACCTCCCCGGAATACCAGGTCACCGAACCATTCCGGCAATTCACCGAATTTAGCCATGGCTTCTTCATTTTTACCTTCCATCATCAGATACGAGGACTCCTGAAATACCGGACTGACTTCAGTTAAAAAATCCTCACTGGTTTTGTCTCCAGGCAAATAGTCGAAAAAGATGAAGTGGATGAAAGGACTGGCGTTGATCAGTCGAAAGGTTGTCCAGCCTGCGGCGATGGTATCTGTTTCGGTTCGAAAAAGATGCCTGTCGTTTTCGGTATCGTATATTGCCCTAACTTCTACAACAGGGGGTTCCTCGGAAGAGGTATCCTTGGTTTGTTCGGTGCTGCATCCAACAAATATTCCAAATACATAAACTAGAAGAACTGCTTGATTTATCGATTTCATACCCATCCCAATAATTTATTCTTAGCTAAATATTACCTTATGAAAATAGAAAAAATTCAAAATTGCCAATTTGTTGATAAAAATTCCTCAGAATTAAATTAGATGATACCCACGATATGAAAGTTTGCGAGGTTACAACATATTGGGATTTCAGCTGGGAGGAAAGCTCTCACCCTAAAATGAAGGTTGGGATAAGCTTGATTTAATGCACTATTCACTGTTTAACCACCTTTGGGCCGCCTTTTCTTTCAAACTTGTTCTTGAGGTAACGGGTGGCCTTCTCCTTTTTATCTCGATCATATTTGAAATCAATATGAATGGCTTTGGGATCGCCCAGCAATTTAAAAGGCGGACTTATTTTCCAGTAGCTGTGGGTGAAAAGAATATTGCTGATTTCTTCATACGGAATCTCTTTTGTATGAAATACTCCTTGGCGCGACATTTTACTGTCTTGAAAGACAATGCGGTGTCGGAAGCCGTATAGCATGGAATAGAGGGCGCTCAGGCACACCAGGACCATGAATATGGCAAGCAGTACGGCTTGCATTCCTGCATACTCTATAATCTCCAGGCTTTTAACAGCCATATATGATGCCCCGGCAATGGCCACAAGTCCGCCGGTTACCTGGTAGATTTTCCATCCTTTACTGACTTCCAGGATTATGGGCTCTATTTTCATGATTTAGGTCTCTTTTGATTGCAAATGAGTGATAACCGAATAGCAACATCCCTAAATGAAGTATCGATTACCTTCTCTCTTGAAAGTGAATACTATTTATAAGTGCAAAATCCCATATATAGGGTGCAGCAAATCGCACTGAGATTAGCATAATTTTGAATGTTTTGCCAGTGTTTAAAGAAGTCCTAATAAGTGGTTAACGCTATGGCGGAAGAATTTTCCAATTTCTTCATCTAGCAACCGGTCCCATGGGGACCGCATGTCGGTAGAAAATATTAACGGGACATTTAACAATCATTCCTAATCCGGAAACCGGTTAGGTTGAGATTTCAATTCAATGCACCGGAAGAATCTTGGCATCAGGTTAACCGAAAAGTTTAATCTTGAATATCGTCTGACCGGGTTTTGAATATACCTCGATGGTGCCACCGTGTGCTTTTATAATATCATTGGTGATACTCAGACCGAGTCCCGTGCCTTCTGTTCCTTTCTTCGTGGTAAAAAAGGGTTGCATAATTTTATCCTTCATCTCCTCCGGAATACCCGGCCCATTGTCCTCAATCTCCAGGATGATATTTGAGTCCTTGCTATAGGTTTTAACTGTAAGTCTGGGCTCATAGTGATTTTCAGTTTTGTCCGATTGCTGTCGGTTGTCAGCTGACAGCCTCTCCCTCATAGCGTCGAAGGCATTATTACAAAGATTCACGATAACACGAGAAAAATCTTCGACAACGAGCGGCACCGTACCTAAGGATTCATCCAGCTGCATATCGAAATCCACATTGATCGGTTGTTTGCTTGCGCGCATACCATGAAAGGCCAGATTCACATACTCTTTGATTAGCTGATTAAAAGGTGTTGCTACCATTTCTCCGCTGCCGCCCCGGCTATGTTCCAGCATCGAGGTAACGATGCCGTCGGCACGGCTTCCGTGCTCATGAATCTTTTGCAGGTTCATCTCCACATCATTTAGGATGTCATTCAATTCAACAAGTAGATCACCCTGTGGGGGTGTATCATGCAACGCCCCTACGGATTTGATTTCGTCCCGTGCTTCTTCAATCAGCTCAATGGATAGTTCCGAAAAATTATTCACAAAATTGAGTGGATTCTTAATCTCATGGGCAATACCGGCTGTGAGCTGGCCTAGGGAAGCAAGCTTTTCCTGCTGGACAAGCTGATTTTGGGCGGCCTTTAAATCCTTCAATGATTTTTGCAGAGCTTCATTGGTCTCCTCGACAGCTTTTCTTTTCAGCTCGAGTTCTTCGATAGTCTCCTCGAGAAGGATCGCGGTTGTGCGCTTTACTTTTTCCGTGCGATCCAGTTTAAAGGATAAAATCTGAAGCTCTTTATCAGCGGCTTTTAATGACTTCAAAACAGATTCCTTCTGCTCATCCGGTATGTTTGAATTTTGCTGAATGAAGTCAGCTACAGATTGCAGATTTTTATCCATGTTTATTTTTCCCTTAATGCAACAACGCAACAGGCATTGTTATGGAATTCATTGTCACCGATTTTTGATTTTCCATATTCGCCATATGTAAAAAATCCCGCCATAGGTGCATTCCAAATATTTTGAACCTGATCGATTTCTTCTTTGATGGAAGCTCCAAACGACAAATGTCGGCTCACACATGAAAACATGATTAACGCATCGGCTTGCTTCTCTTCATCATCTTTAATGCTGGCACACTCTGAAACAACGGTTTCAATGGCATCAAAATCAGGAGGCATTGCAAACTTGATTTTGGATCCTTGTGGCACACTGCCTGTACAAATAAGTGATCGGTTTTCACTATTGGCAAATCGGGTAGCACGTATCACGGTATCCCCGTTGTCACGCTCCAGCTGCAGTGGGTAATACCAGGAATTTAGAAATGCCACGATGCCTTTATTTTGCTCTTGTTCCACCTCAACACCAAGATATTTCATTAACATGTCCAAAGCCGGTTTATCATCTATGGTGTAGACGATATTGCCTTCGCTTTTCGTTACAGTTTTTGCAGTACCAATGGCATTCCACCCACACGTTGCTATGCCTCTTACATCAATTTTATCCCCGTCAATAATCATAGCAAGCAAGGCGTTGTCGTGACACTTTTCGTTGGTAAAAACAAGTGGTTTTTCAGCTATTAAATCGTCTCCGGCCATGCCACCAAATATGGTTAATTCACCATTAGTGGGCGTTAGAGGTTCTCCGAACCCTTGTATGATGCCTTCCATGATTTGATCACCATCAATGAACACGCCTCCAGTTGCAACAATAAAAGCGGGATTCTGGAATGGTTTTTTCCCAATGACACCTAGTTTTTTGGCATCTTTGAATGCAGTTTGCGGATTTACTTCGATAAATTCCAGCTTAAAATAATCCGGATTTAAATCGAATAAAAGCATGACAGTGCTACCTTCTTCGATATCACCATCAATAAATTCTCCCGCCGTGGTGGCACCAAAAATCTGTATATCTTTTTCGTCAAGTAATCTTGATATAGCTTCCCGGTCTTGTTGTACGGAGAGAAATACAACGGCTAAGGTAGGCTTGAATTCGTCTGTTGCAATGTGCTCGAGTGCTACTTTGATATCCTCAACAGACTTTCCTTTTATTGATTTTGCCTTCATATCATTTTTCCCTCAATGCCAAAACGCAGCAGGTGTTGTTATGGAATTCATGTTTTCCACCTTTTGACCTTCCATATTCACCATAGGAGAAAAACCCGATCATTGGAGTTTGCCATACCTCACTTACACGGCTTATTTCTTCGCTGGTCATAACGCCGAAAGACAGGTACCTGCTAATACAGGAAAACATGATAACGGAATCGGCCTGCTCAAGCTGTTCTTCTTTAACCGCGGTGCACTCTTCAACAACGGTATCTATCACGTCAAAATCAGGCGGCAGTGAGAATCGTACTTTGGCTCCCTGGGGGATCTTTCCGGCACAGACCAGAGAGCGATCTTCCGTATTTCCCAGCATGGCTGTTCTCATTACTGCCGGAGCTCCTTCTCTTTCAAGCTGTAGTGGATAATAGGCGCCAAGGCTGAACACCGTGTTGTTCATCGGTTCGTCGCTGAGGCTTAATCCCAGATATTTCATAACCAGATCGAGTGCAGGTTGATCATCTATTGTATATACAACATTGCCTTTGCTTTTGGTTATGGTTTTGGCAATGCCAATGGGCTTCCATCCGCAGGTTGCCACTCCAGACAAATTGATCTTGTCCTGATCAATAATCAAGGCCAATATTCCCGTGACACTGCTTCTTCCCTGTGTAAATACTTTTGGGCCGGTCAGCATCTGATCATCGCCGGCCATTCCTCCGAATATGGTGGCGTTTCCACCAAACCCTTCGTCAAGTCCCTTGATAATATCTTCGCCATCCATGTGATTGCTCCATCCTGACAAAAGGATAAAACCGGCATTTTCAAAGAAGTTTTTGCCTTGCTCCCCCAATTGTCTGGCTATATCGTACTCATTGTGATTTACGGCTTCAAGAAACAGAAGCCTGAAATGGGCCGGATTCATATCCAGCAGCATGATGGTAATGCTTTCTTCCTGAATATCACTGCTGATGAATTCTCCCGATGACGTTGCTCCGAAAATCTGAATATCCTGCCGGTGCAGGATGTCGCAAACTGCTTCGATATTTTGTTTAATTGACATGAAGACAATCGCCAGTGAAGGGCTATAGCCACCATCCAGGCATTGAGTCAACTTTTCCTGTATCTCTTCGGAAGAATCTCCTTTTATTGTTTCAGCTTTCACATCACTCCTCTTTAAGTGCTACACAGCACGTAGTTAGGTTGTGCATCTCCAGGTTACCGCCTGACATTCTTCCCAATTCGGCATTGGAAAACATGCCTGCCATGGGCACATTCCAAACCTCTTTGATACCTTCTAATTCGGCATTCATCATAGGTCCAAAGGAGAGTATTCTGCCTCCGCAGCTGAATACTACCAGGGCATCGGCTTCGGGCATTTCAGAATCCTTCAGATTTTGAACACCTTTTACCACCTTTTCCATCACATCCCAGTCCGGCGGAACCGAAAATCGAATTTTTGAACCCTGAGGTACCGTGCCGCTCGTGTAATAGGAGTGGTCATCCCAGTCAACAACCAGAGGCGGACGCATCACCGGGTCTCCTTTTTCCTTTTGTAATTGCAATGGAAAATTAGCAGCAAGCTCTACCATAACATCCTTATTCTCAGGCGTTATATTTTCAAGACCGCCGTACCTGGTAGTAATGTCCAGTGCAGGGGATCCGTCTATAGTAAATACGTGATTGCCCTCGCTTTTGGTCACGGTCTTTTCTGTACCCACGGCTTTCCAGCCACAGGTGGCAATCCCTTTCATTTTTACTTTCGACTGATCAATAGCCATCAATATGATCCCTTTGTTGTTTTCCCAGTTATTGGTAAATACAAAGGTTTCCTCAAACTTGTAGTCATCCGCGGCGGCTCCTCCAAAGGCGTTGACCTCTTCGCCGGCTTCATCCTGCAATCCTAACAATACCTGTTCACCATCAGTGGCCGCACCGCTGATAGCCAGCAGGAACCCCACATCCGAATACTCTTTCATAGCCTCCCCGGCCAGCCAAGCGGCTGTTTGGCGATAATTGTCTGATTCAAACTCCCCGTGATAAATCCTGAAGTTTTCGGGGTTCATGTCGAGGAGAAGAACGACAATAGATTTAGATTCCGGTGTTTCGTCAATGAACTCTCCATTGGTGGTTGAGCCGAATACGGTAATCCCTTTTTGATCAAGCATTCGGGAAACTGCTTGTCTGTCACGGGAGACGGACATAAATACGATCGCCAGGGTAGGAGTAAACCCGTCACGCATACTTTCCTGAAGTGAGGTCTGTATTTCCTCCTGAGATGTACCTTTAATGGATTTTGCGATCATTTGAATCAACAGTTTAAGTGAAGAGCCTATTTGTGAACAAGATTAAGAGAAGTTGTATCAACCTACAATTTCACTGATCTGTCCAACCGGTTCAATATCGGTAAAGTTGGGTAGGTCGGCCATCAATGTCGGTGCAGCTTTTTCAAAAGCTTCTCCAAACTCTTCCATTGATTTGAAGTAGAGGTTAGCGATAGCTACATACCGGGCCGGCGTATCCGGTTCTGTTGATGCAAGTCCCTTTTCATAGCTGGAATCCTGAAGAGCCGTACCCAATGTTTTTGACACCAATGGCAGATGTTTGCTCAGATAATAGTCCATATCAAACGATTTGCCTTCCTTGTTGGGATAAAGTACACTTACCTTAATCATTCCTGTTTTCATGTTGCTTTTATTTGGTTGGTTGTTTTTCAGTTAATGTTACCCAGCTACACGTAGTGCCGTGGAAAGTTGCTGTTCCTCCTTCTACTGAACCGAATTCACCAAGGCTAAAATACCCTGCCATCGGTACCTTCCATACATCATTTAAGCCATTAATTTCATCATCCACCAGAGGTCCAAGGGTCATTTGCCGGCCTATGCAAGAAAAAATCAATAAAGCATCTGCTTTTGGTAATTTTTGATCTTTTACGGACTGTGCACTTTCAATCACAGTTTCGACAATATCAAAATCAGGGGGGAGGGAAAAACGTATTTTTGATCCCTCAGGAATTTGTCCACCGCATAAAATTGCACCGGTTTCCGGTTTGACCTGTATTGGCGGTTTCATGACCGGGTTGCCTTCCTTTGGAGTCACCTGGAGAGGATGGGGGTTTCCAATTTGCCTTAACAGATCGTCATTGTCATCCAGATCGACGTCAGCTCCGGTAAAGCGTAACAGTACATCCAAAGCCGGTTCATCATCAATGGTATAGACCCAGTTGCCTTCACTTTCGGTCACGGTTTTCAGGGTTCCGGCCGGTTTCCATCCGGAGACGGCAAGACCGTTGACTTCAACGTGATCCTGATCTATGATGAGGCAAATGATCCCATGCTGGTATTGTTCATGGTTGTTAAAAACAATGTGGTTTGCCCAGAAAGGTTTTCCGCCTGAGATGCCCCCCATGAGAGTGACGTCCTCACCGGCTCCCGACAAAAACCCTTCAGCAATGGCCTCCCCGGGTACGTCCATCTGTGAAACAGAGACGATGAAAGCAGGTCGTTCAAACCTTTCAGATCCCAACCGGGCTATATTCTGAGCGACGTTGACTGCGGATTCATAATCACCTGTGGGAATAGGCTTGATTTCAAGCCTGAAATATTCAGGATCAAGGTCCATTAACAGGACGGTGCCTTCATCATTGGTTATCCCCCGGTCTGTAAAAAGATCCGGTGTATTGGCTCCGAAAACTGTGATATCGAATTCGTCAAGCATTTTGGCAATACCCGATGAATCGAAACCGGATGGTACGAAAACCACTCCCAACGACGGTTTATAGCCATTTGCCATTTCCTGTTCGAGAGCAGATCGAATGGCTTCTACTGATTTATCTGTGATTGTTTTTGCTTTCATTTGGTTAAAAGAAATTACAGTTCAAGCATCTTGCCAATCACTTCGTCGGGTGACATCAGAGATCCGGACAGATTCACCTGTTCAAAATAGTCGTACCATCCTGCAGACTCTACAATTGATTGAAATTCCTTTAGCATATCGTCATCGGGCAGTTTGGTGACCATAAAGAAATTATATTCTGACTTGTAATCTGTTTCGTCTTCATTGAGACCCCAGGCTTCAATAACAGCTCCTCTATTAATAAGATCCTCCATCACAGGGCCAATTTGTGCTACATAATCCTGTCGCTCTTTGAGTGAGAGCTTTAACCAGGCATCCCTGGCCTTACATAATTCAATAAAGACTTTCATAGGATTAATTTTTTATGATTGTTTTCGCTTTTAGAGAGCTCCTTTTTCCTTTAAAGCCACCCAGCAGCAGGCTGTTGAGTGAAAATGTTGTCTCCCGTTTTTTGTCCGACCATATTCGCCGTAGGTAAAGAAGCCTGCCATAGGACTTTTCCACACCTCAGTGAGTCCTTCATTTTCCATCGTTACTAAAGGTCCAAGTACTGGTGGTCTTCCGGCACAGGAAAAAATGAGCAGCGCATCCGCGTTTACATTTTCTCCCAACTTACTTTTAATTTGAACAGCTTCATCAATAATCTCTTCTGAAATATTCAGGTCGGGTGGCATGGAAAACCAAAACCGTTCACCTTCCTGCATTTCGATGTCCATAACCAGTGCATTTTCGGTGTGATCAATTCTCATGGGTGACTTTACCAGTGTTTCGCCGCTTTCGTCACGCTGGACGATAAAGGGATAGCTGAAAGCAAGTTCATCCAGCAGGTCGAAATCTAGATTATTTGTCATTTCACTCTTGCCCAAATACTTTAGGTACATTTCCACAGCGGGTTTGTCGTCAATTGTGTAGAGCAGCTTGCCGTTACATTTGGTCACTTTTCTGGAAATGCCCATGGGTTGCCAACCGGTAATGGCCATTCCATACAATGATACCTTATTCTCATCTAAAACCAGAGCTACTATGCCAAAATCAGATTCCCTGCTGTGAGTAAAAACACGTGTACCCGATAACGTCATGTCATCACCTGCCATCCCTCCAAAAAAGATACGTTCTTCACCAAGCGATTTTTCTAAGCTATGCACCAGTGTCGTGCCGTCAAATAATTCACCGTTGTTATCTACACCAGAACTGCAAAGAATCAAAGATGGGTTCGAAAATGTTTTAAGGGATTTTACTGCAATCCTTTTGGCTGTATCCTCAATAGTCCGGTTTCCAATATCTTCGAACAGAATGGAATATGCATCCCGGTTCAGGTCAAGGAGAAGTACGGCAATACCCTCTTCTCCTTGGTGACCGTCAGAGAACTCACCGCAGGATGTGGCTCCAAAAATATCAATTCCCTTTTCTTTAAAGATGCTGCAAAGGTCTTGGCTGTCCTGTTTTATTGAAGTAAAAAGAAAGGCTACTGTAGGTTTAAACCCATCAGTCAGGCATTGATTCAATACAGAACGAATTTCGTCTGTTGAGCTACCAAATAGGGATTTCGATTTCATGTAGGTAATTGGATTGTGAAAATTGTACCTCTGTTCTCTGTGGAACGCAAGTTTAAAAATCCCCCCTGTGCTTTAATGATATCATTGGTAATGCTTAGTCCAAGGCCGGTACCTGCCGTCCCTTTTTTGGTAGTAAAGAAAGGTTGCATAATTTTATCCTTGATCTCCTCTGGAATGCCCGGTCCGTTATCCTCGATTTCCAGGAAGATATTTGCGTCCTTTTGATAGGTTTTAATCGTAAGTCTGGCCTCATAGTGATTTTCATTAGTATTCGATTGCTGTTGGCCGTCAGCTGACAACTTCTCCCTCATCGCATCAAAGGCATTGGTACACAGGTTAACAATCACCCGACTAAAGTCTTCGGCAATCAAAGGTACCTTTGCAATCGAGGAATCCAGCTGCAGGTCAATATCTACGTTGATGGGCTGCTTGCTCGCCCGCATCCCGTGAAAAGAGAGGTTGGAAAACTCCCTGACCAGGGCATTCAGGTCGGTCGGCTCCCGTTTGCCGGAACCGCCCTTGCTATGCTCCAGCATCGATTTAACGATACTGTCGGCGCGGCTGCCGTGTTCGTGGATTTTCCGGAGATTCATCTCGATGTTGTCAAGGATAGCAGAAAGTTCGTCGAGCACATTATCCGGTAGGGACGTATTATAATACGTCCCTACCAATTCGATTTCTTCACGGGCTTCCTGAATCAATTCGACGGACAAATCCGAAAAATTATTTACAAAATTCAGAGGATTCTTGATCTCATGGGCGATGCCGGCTGTGAGCTGTCCCAGGGAAGCCAGCTTTTCCTGCTGTACAAGCTGATCCTGGGCGGCTTCCAGTTCCTGAAAGGCCTCTTCAATTTTTTTCTTGGCATGTTCCAGTTTGTTGAAATCCTCATACCGGTCATAAGCCACAGAAAAAGCATCTGCCAGGGATTGGCTGAGGTCAAGGCTTTTCCGATCAAGCGATTTCGTATTTCCAATGTAGAGCATGCCGTGTTTAAAAGGTAGAAAATGCAGGTCTAGACTCTTTGGTGCGGAGCCGGCCTCGTATTTTTTCTGGGAATCAATGAACCCCTTTTCAATCAGACTTTGAGTCCAATCCCGAAAATCCTGTTCGTCCCAGTGAACGGTGTACACTTCTTGTTTTTCCCAGGCATTACTGATCTGTTCCACAAGAGAAATACCTTCCACCGGCAAGTGCAGGGCGGCAATCGGATCACCCTGGGAGGTACTTAGATACGTATGACTCAGCTGATTCTCCTCATCCATGATGAACACGCCACAGCGAATAAAAGGTATATCCAGGGTCTTAAGCTCATCCCAGATGATGGGGGTGATTTGCTGTAAATCCTCGGCGCTTCGCATGGAGGCAATCTCCGCCCGTATTCGGTCGAGTGAGGCCTGACGCGAGGATTCAACGGCCAGTTTTTCCGCTTTCTGGAGGTCAAGGAATCGGGTGTAGGTTTGTTCAAAAACTTTTGTGAAACGAGAACAAATACGAATCTCTTCGTCAGTAGCTTCTTGCCAGGTGCCCAAACCGAGAAAGCCGTAATCATGACGAACCTGGAGCAGGTGATACGTAGATGACTCTTTTTGATCTGAAAGCTCAATCCCGAAGAAATTGTATACAATTTCCCTGGCCTCTTCAGAGGGCATGGTTAGCTTGAGGTAAGGTTCCCCTTTCTTCCATCCCTTAATTTCTTTCTCGAAGGTCCAAAAATCGCTTCCCGAAACGGTGATGGGTTCAGCCAGTTTGCCATCAACGGTAACCCAGATTTCCAGTGTTTCGGTATCGGGTTCAATAAACCAGAACCAGGATCCTTCCGCATCAATACCGAGCTGTGTTATTTGCTGGAATAACAGGTTCCCAACATCAGAGAGTTCTGAACTTTGCTGCATGCCCATCGTACGGCTGCGCACACGTTCCAGGGCTGCTTCAATTTTAGCTTCGCGGGCCTGTTCTTCGGCTTTTTTTAGATCCAAAAAACGAACATAGGACTGTTGAAAGACTTTAGCGAAACGCTTAAATATATCCTTCTCTTCTTGACTAAACTCTTTCAGATTAAACCGCCCATACAACAGACTAGTATTTTTAAAAATAACTGTAAACCGAACGTAACCCGTGGCTTCTAAAATTAAATCTTTTCTTTCTTTGGGTATCTTTTTTATATCTGAATGCTCGAATAGTAATTTCAGAAAAGAGTTTTTTTGGGTTTTTGAATATTTTTCTGAATAAAAATTGGTCCCTCTATTTAACTCTTCAAAAAATTTAATAGTTATTTGATGATCTATGTAGGGGACATGAAATTTCTCAAGATAGTTCTGGTCGGAGACATCGGTCCAAACATTAAAGCTATCTTTTGGGTCAGAGGTATAATCTGTTAAAATATTTGTTTGATCTACTTTTATACCAAGGTCACTCAAACCATTTCCAATCCCACGAACAACATTTATCAATTCCTCACTTCGATGCATTCCCATTGAATGTGCTCGAACTCGCTCCAATGCCGCTTCAATCTGAGCCTCCCGGGCCTGTTTTTCGGCTCTTTGCAGGTCGAGGAATCGGGTGTAGGTTTGCGCAAATACCCTGGTAAACCGTTGGAAGATTTGTTTTTCATCATCAGATAGCGCTTCTCTGGTAAAGACAAAAATTACTCCCTCCTCAAATAAAAAGGTTTGAACAATTTGTTTGACAGGGTAATGAGATGCCTTGGGAAATTGATACTCTGGCTGCTTTTCAAGCTTGGAATAGTACTTTCGTACTTCATCCCCGATTAACGTATAGCTTGAAAACTCCCTTCTTTTTAACCACGCCTCGTATACTTGCTGCAACAACGGGTGAACACTGAAATCCAAATGTCCTGTTATTATATCAATATCTTCTTTGTCTTTCTGGCCGGAAGTTGTGGACCAAAGTTCTGCAACGGGAGTATCACCGAAAAGAATGATCCCGCATCGATCCATATCAATTCCCAATTTCTTAAGCTCCTTGAACACGATCGCAGTGGCCGATTCAATCTCCTCGGTGCTGTTCATGGCCATACCTTTTGAACGAACCCTTTCAAGAGACGCTTCGATCTCAGCTTCTCGCGCCTGGGCTTCCGCCTTTTCTATATCCAGGAATCGCTGGTAAACCCGGCTGAACTCCGAGGCGAATTTGGTCAGTATAGCCTTATCCTCAGAAGTCGGGGGACGTGTGTGGTTAAAGCCGATGTAGCCAAAAGGAGTATAACCGTGAGCCGTGTAGCCGCCCTCAGGAAATTGATCCATCGTCATTCTCTCATCCTCGGGCATGGCAGAAAATGTTTCATCTAACAGCCCGAATAGCGTAGGAAGAATCTCTTTTTCGTAATAGATCACCTCAACAGAATCGGAGTTGTCATTCTTCCATTTTTCAAAAAGTTCTCTCCACACATCAAGGCTGTCTAAACTCACCACCTGTTGTCCCTGCGTTCTGCTTCCCCCGGTGCCGGTGGCGCGGTAGGTAAGGGTTCGCTTCTCTTTGTCAAATAAGCTTAGGAAAACATTAACCGGTTCAATTCCCAATACATAAAACTGTTCAAACAAAACACTCAGCACATCATGCAATTCATCCGTTTTTTGCATGGACATGGAACGAGCCCTCACCCGCTCCAGGGACGCTTCGATTTTGGCTTCCCGGGCTTGTTCTTCTGCCCGTTTGATATCCAGAAACCGTGTGTAGGACTGTTCAAAGACCTTGGCAAAGCGCATGAAAATGTCATGGGCTTCCGGGACGGCCTCATAGGTTATAAAGATGATGTATCCATACTTGAAATAAGCTACATGGTCAATTTGTGAGGTTGGAAAGGAAATACCATGATCTTTCATTTTCAGCAGCTGTTCTCCAACGCCCGGCAAGCTGCATAGATAGTCATAATGAGCGGGACACTCCTCTTCGCCGATCTCATTAATCAGGAGAATCTCACCGCGTTGTCCCGCCTCATAGTAGCGTAAAAAGATGCCTTCTCGAGGTGTCCGGTATTTTGGGAAGGTATCCTCTCCATTGCTACCCCATTCCATGGACCCTTCCGGATGATCTTCATAGATGTTAAAGGCACAAAACCAGGTTTCTATACCGAGCGCCTGTACCTGCTTAACCAATTCAAGAGAAAGATCGGCCAGCTCTTCACTTTTGTGCATGGCCATACTTTTAGATCGAACTCTTTCCAGTGCCAACTGAATTTCAGACTCCCGCGCCTGATGCTCTGCTTTTTGCAGGTCGAGGAAGCGGGTGTAAGTTTGTTGGAATACCTTTGCAAACCGTTCTAGAATAGGTATGGATTCAGGATCCGGTTCCTGATGAGTCGTGATTCCGATAAAACCATGGGAAAAAGGCACACTCGTGATGTATCGATGATCCTTTACGCTATCTTTTCTGAATGGGACGCCCACTTCACCTCCTATGTAGCGGACCCAGTTTTCCAATCGTTCTCCGTGGAGGTCCAGGATGTTGAAGCTTGCATCACTTTTCCACTCCTGAAATATTTTCGCAATGATCGGAGAGTTCTTAGGATGTGCTACGAACTTTGTAGTTATTTCATGCCCTTTTTGATCCGTGAGCCATAGTTCCACGTATTCCTGTTCTTCATTGATAATTCCAATGTTGAATCGATCGGGTGTAGACGTCAGGGAACCGATCTGTTCAAACAGAACCGAAGCAACCTCTCCAAGCTCGAAACTGTTATGCATGGCCATGGTTCGGGCACGCACTCTTTCGAGGGCAAGCTGGATCTGAGCTTCCCGTGCCTGTTCTTCCGCTTTTTCTAGGTCCAGAAAACGGGTGTAGGCCTGCCCAAAAACCTTTCCAAATCGTATGAAAATTTCTTTTTCTTCATCCGTGAAGGCATCCAGGTTGTAACGACCAAAATTCAGAGAGGATTTATCCTGTACTACTGTAAAGCGTGTCCACCCGGTAGCATCAAAAATCAGTTCTTTTCTTTTTTCCGGAATCCTTTTTAAGTCAGACTTTTCAAACAATAGTTTGAAATAGCTGTCCTTATCAGACTTTGAAAATTGATTACCAAAAAATTCCAGTCCCTCATTTAATGGGTTATAGAATTTTTGTGTGATAAAATGGTCGATATACGGAAGATGGAATTTTTTGAGGTAATTTTGCTCCTCAGCATCCACCCAGAGATTTATTCCCGTTTTGGGGTCATGTGTATAGTCAGTAAAAATTTGAGAATAGTGGAGCGGTATCCCCAGTTCGTGAATTCCCTTTCCGATTTCCCTGACGACTTCAATTAATTCATCACTACTATGCATCGCCATCGACTGGGCACGAACTCGTTCCAATGCGGTTTCTATCTGAGCTTTGCGTGCCTGTTCTTCGGCTTTCTTCAAATCAAGAAAACGGGTGTAGGCTTGGCTAAAAACTTTTCCAAAGCGTTTAAAAATTTCTTTTTCTTCCCCTGTAAACTCATTGAGGCTATATCGGGCAATCTGCAACCACGTATTTTTGAAAAAAATGGTATTTACTACCCAACCGGGAGCATTTAAAATATGGTCCTTTCTCTCTTCAGGAATTCTTTTAAAATCGGAATGCTCAAACAACAAATCGAAAAGCGAATTTTTTTCTGACTTTGAATATGTATCCGCATAAAAACCAATACCATTTCCAGCATTTTCAAACAGTTCTGAGATGATTGGATGATTTATAAATGGAACATGAAACTTTTCAAGATAATCAAGGCCTTCAACGGCAACCCAGTCGTTAAAGCCGTCCTTTAGATCGTCAGAGAAGTCAGTAATAATTTGAGTGGTGTCAAAATGAATCCCCAACCTCTTTATTTCCTTGTTGATTCGTCGAACCACTTCTACCAACTCTTCACTTTTATGCATAGCCATCGATTGAGCCCTGACACGTTCAAGGGCTGCCTCTATCTCCAGCTCCCGCTTTTGCAGCTGAATATCGGCAGTTTTTTCTGCAACTTGTTTCTCCAGTTCTATATTTCTGCGTTTGAGCTCTTCTATGGGCCAGGCACTGCCCTCCAGGGTGTTGGCATCGGCCATCGAACTGTGAAAGTGCAGGATGATCCATCTTTTACCGTTATACTCGAGCAGGGTCGATAGTCTTAAGAGTATTGGCGGGATTTCCGGCTCTTCCTCCATCAGCATTTCAATCTCTTCAACAATCAGGGCGGAATTGCCACCATTAAAGACTTGCCTGAATACGGGAAGCTGTCGTATTTCTGTCTTGGATGCATTCATCTCTTCCCATTGTCGTTCAATCATCCAGGTGAACCCATCCAAGCCAAAAATTCTCTCATCGGCGGCCGTACCGTAAGCCATAAAACGATCGTCGATATGGCCGGCAATCCCTTCGATCGGATGATTCTTCAGCGCGACATTGACAAGGATGTCGTAGGTTGCGTTAAGATGTTCTTCCTTAATGTTTATCATCTCATCCCGATCTTCATAAACAAATCGTAATCATAGCGCTTATGCCAATTATACGCGTTGCTAAAAAGCCTCACCCCATGATTTTTAAAGCCTAGATTATGCGATGTACCGGACAGCTATTGGTATATCTCTTCGTTCTTATAGTTTGGGCTGCAACATCTTCTCCTGTCCCACGAAATTTTCCGGAATACTAAAAAGAAATGAAGCGCTGACAATCCTTGAACTTATTTTTATCAATATAGCCATAAACTGAAAAATGACAACTGTTTATTGCTGTCATTTCTTATATCATGGGTAAAATCCCAAAGGCATTCATCTAAAGCGAGACACTTATTCGTACTCCATTAATTCCACGGGTGCTCCATTGACTTCGATAAATGCAACCCTCAGACCATTGTTGGGTGAGTTCGGCGGGATCAATACATTTTTACCTTGCAGTTCACCATCCAGATCTTCAACCTCAAAAGCTACGTGGGTTACGGTCTTTACCAAATCGGGATAGGGAGCATCTTCCCAGTATCGTTGCCACTGAATGCCATAGGGATTATTCTCATGATCTGAGACCGTCATCTTTAAATGGGGTAAATCTATCTCACCCTCGAACTTTTCTGTTGTAGGTATGCCGATATGATGAAAGGTCATGATTTGAAAGTTTAGCTACTGATTTCTCAGATTCAATATGTTCTTCAAGTTTCCCGGTTGAAGGAGTATAATATATTAGAATTATTCTCTGGGTCGGTATATGTCATGGGTAAGCAACTTGATAGTAGTATTGCCGGTATTCACAGCTGCGTCTGATAAAGACGGACTGATAAACCCCACACCTGAAGTTAATTCCATGGTTTGTTTCTCCATCCCTTTGAAATACACCTCCATGGTACCTCCCTCTATTACATAGACCGTATGATCGGGATGGAAATGCCAGCCTACGGAATCACCCGGTTGCAAGGTCCCGATATACATTTTTACACCCAAGGTGTCTCCTAGTACTTCTATACCTTCAACATCCATGATCGTTAGATCCATAGCCGGGTCATAATCAGGTAGGGTACGTTGCTCACTTACTTCTTCAGCTGTTGTATCAGTTGTGGCTACATCTTGGTTCATAGTTTCCGATTGCTGGTTGCACCCAACAAGAATCAGTAGTATCAGAAAAAACGGGAAATAATTTTTCATAATGAATGATTTTAAAAGTGTCAGATTGCTAAGAATATCTACATACAAATATCAAAGCACAGATGAATCTATTTCAATATCTGCATCCTTCCAGGCCTCGTTAAATCGTCTTTCAATCTCCCGGGCTTGATCGGTTTTGTCCTGTGCTACCAAGCTGTTATAGAGCCCTTTTAACGACCAACCATTTCTTGGCACTTTTTTCAGGTCATTCCGGTAAACCATTTCAGCTTCTGCAGGCATTTCGGCTTCCAAAAGTATGTTACCTAAAGTCTGCCGAACCGGTATGTACCAGGCTGAAGGCTCGCTGTATACTAGCGCATCCTCAAATTCAACCCCTTTCTGTAACAATGCGATGGCCTGATCATAGTCTCCCTCTGCAGCCTTTACTTCACCGGCCAGAACATGGTAGGCCACTTTGGCGATGCCGGAAGTTGAATTGGTAAAGTTACCCATAAAGGATTCAAGTGAGGCATCATCCAGTAACTCTTCAAGAGCTTGCAACTCTTGCCTTGCCTCCGGGATATTATCTTTTCTCAGGAAAGCAATGCCCCGGGCATAGTGCCAGATGACAGAAGTATGCTTCTGGTTCATTGGGTTCGGCACTGTTAAAATCTCATCCCATTTGCCGAATCGCACGTAAGCCAGCAGAGGAGTACTGTAGAAATCCTGCAGGAAACTTAAATCTTGAAGCATTCCAACGGGCACCTTTTCAGCAGTCTTGCGGGCAGCCGCTAAAGCCGTTTCACTGTTTCCCATCAGGCTGGCAGAAGCCCAAAGAAAATGGATGTTGTGAGGATAATAGGACAACGGGTACAGACCCTGTGAAAGGCATTGCGATATATAGTCTTCATCGGCATAAATGGCTTTTATATTGGTCATGGCTGCATCCCGGTAGCGACCCACCCGGATGAAAATGTGAGATGGCATATGTACGATATGACCCGCTGCAGGCATCAGGCCTGCCAGAACCTCGGCACTCGGTATGGCCAGATCAGGTTGGGGCAATTCAACCATGTGTATATAGTAATGATGCGCTCCCGGATGCTCAGGATTAATCTCAATTGCCGTTTCCAATGCCTGTTTTGCTTCTCCAATACCGGGATTAGGGTTGCCATTTTTATCCCAGTAATTCCACGGCATCATATCCATAACCGCAGCGGCGTACATGGTCAGAATATCCGGATCATTGGGGTAGACTTCTGCCAGGTCTTTCATGGCCTCGGCATAGATATCGTTTAGCTTTGCCAGGTCGGTGTTCTCCCCTGCCAAATAGCTGTATGAAATAGCATCATCGGGCGATGAACGATATCCATATCGCTTTGAAAGCGCTTCGATAAGATGCTTTTCCTTGTCCGAAACCTGGTGCTTAAGTTCATCAGCTCTTTTGATAGCCTCAAAAGCAGCCATCTTTCGCTCTTCATCCGGGAAGGGATCATTGATATTTGGTCCAAGGGCATACGCTTGTCCCCAAAAAGCCATTGCCGCCTCCGGATCTTGCCGGGCCACTTCCACAAACGATCGGTGTCCCTCGGCGTGATTAAAGGCATAAGACAGTTTCAGGCCCTGGTCAAAGTAGTCTTGTGCTACACGGCTCTTGGTGGTAATAGTATACCCGTGTGTGCCCATATTGTTAAATAGCGGGGCAACCGGATCATTGGATTCCAGGCCATCATTGTTCAAGGCAAACCCCTTGGTGAAACCGGTGTTAACCTTGGCATCCAATGATACAAAGGCTGCCGTTGCCAGTCCGGCCAAATCATTGTCTGATTGACTATATGAAACCTCAACAGATGTGAGGGTAAGTCCGATTATAATTAGAACAGCTAATGAAAATTGAATGGCTCTATTCATCATATCCTCCCGTTTTTAAATAGTAAAGTGCTATAGCATATCCCCTATGTCTGGGTGGGCAAACCGTTATGATGATAAGGGGTGATGTGACTAAAAAGAAATGATATTATTAAGCTATATATCATAACCATTTATATAATTCAACTTTTTCTGATCAAATGAATCAGAATTTGCCTATTGAAGTGAGGTTGAATAGGAATTAGATGTACAACAAGTTGCAGTATTTCAAAAGATCAGAGTTACAGGATGTCACGGATATTCTCTATGTGATCGATTTTCCATCCTGTCTCTGGCACTTTGCTCATATATGTCTTTGTTCAGAGTCTCATATCAAGGTGCAAAATTACGAATCTGCCCGGCACATTTCGCTCTTTTCAAGAGCAGTTTCTGTTCAGATAAAGATTGCTATGGGTGTTGCAATTCTCTTTTATTAGGATCCGTTCAACATATTTGAGCTTATTGTATAAAAAACTATACTGTACTGCGGATAAAAAAAATCCGTAAAGCAGTTCATTGATGAGAAAATAATTTCAAAACGGAGAACAGTACGCTTTCCCGGGTTTAAAGATTTATTCCTGCGTTAAAGCATTAAGGGTTTCCATGGTATACAATATATGGCGAAGCAATATCATGTATTACTTATCGAAGATGATGAGAGTAATGCGGAACTGGTCCGCATTCAACTCAAACAGATAGATCTGGATATTGCATTCTCGGTAGTTCAAGAGTGGGAAGAAGTGCTGAACCGCATACAGCATCAACCGCCCGATCTTATTATCAGTGATTACAAATTGCCGGACTATACCGGAATGGATGTGTTGATGGCCGTTCGGAAACGATTTGATTACCTGCCCTTTATATTGGTATCCGGTTATATCGGTGAAGAGAAAGCTGCGGAAGTTATGCTTGCCGGTGCTACCGACTACGCTATGAAAGACAAACTTGATCGTCTGAAGCCCATTGTCAGGCGCGAACTGCTGCGTTATGATGAAGCTAAGAAAGAACAAAGAAGGCGTAAACGCACGATTAAACAGCTGGAGAATCGCATCAAGGAACAGGACTGTTTGTACCAAATCTCCAGCTTGAAAGAATTGGAAATGACCACCGAATCTCTCCTGGAGACAGCTGTTCAGCTTATCCCGAACGGATGGCAATACCCTGACATTACCGAGGCGCAGATTAGGTTGAACGGGCGGACTTTTCAGACCGAAAAGTTTAGAAAGACTCCATGGGTGCTCACTACAGTGTCGGAAAGGCTATCAAATGACGATTTTGAGATAGATATTGCCTATTTGAAGGAGATGTCTGGCAAAGGTATGGGACCTTTTCTACCTGAGGAGCGTCAGTTATTGGAATCCATCCGATCTACACTGGAGCTTAAAATAAACCAAATTAAGTCAAGAATTGAACTTGACAAGCAACAGCATCTTCTGGATAACGCGTACAAAATGGCCGATATAGGTCACTGGGAATTGAACCTCGTGAAAGAGGAGTTGTATTGGTCAGATGCCGTAAAGCAATTGCATGAAGTACCCGAAGATTATAAGCCGGACCTTGAGAATGCCATTGCATTCTACAAAGAAGGCAATGATCGTCAAACAATTTCAGATGCTGTAGAGCAGGCAATAAATAGTGCAGAACCTTTTGATGTAGAGTTGCAGATCATCACAGCTAAGAATAATGAACGGTGGATACGGGCAGTTGGAGAAGCAGAGTACAGAAATGGGCAATGCATTCGGGTTTATGGAAGTACGCAAAATATTACAAGGCAAAAACAGGCAGAGCAGGAGTTGATCTTACAGAAACAGCGCTTGGAACGCTCCCAGCATATTGGAAAGATCAGTGACTGGGATTATGATATTGAAACCGGGGATATTTCCTGGTCACCGGTGGTATATGAAATCTATGAGCGCGAGCCATCGCTGGGTCCTCCGAGTTTTGAAGAGCTGTTGGAGTATTATCACCCGGGTGACAAGGAAGAATTTTTAAAGACCGCTAATAATACCATAGAAAATGGGGTTAGGTATGAGAAAGATTTCAGGCTGAGTTTTACCGACACCAAAGATAAATATGTTAAACATATCGGTATACCTGTTCGAAATGAAGAGGGGAAGTTAGTCCGGTTAATCGGTATTGTTCAGGATATTACAGAGCGGAAGGAAGCCGAAGTAGAGCAAGCTAGAAGTGAGCAAAGGTTAAAAAACATAACGAACAATATTAATGGCTTGATTCTCCAATATCGCATGAATTCTGAAGGGGTGCATGATTTGCTATACGTGAGTAAAGGCATCGAAACCCTATGCGAGCTCACTGAAGAAGAGGTGCTGAAGGATGTCAATTTGATGTGGGATCTAATACTGGATGAAGATGTTGAAAAAGTCAGGGCGTCGGTTTTAAAAAATTCTCAACAACTTACGGTATGGAACGAGAACTGGCGTATAGAAACGCCCAGCGGCAAGCTAAAATGGATTCAGGCTTATGGCACCCCGATGAAAAATGAGGAGGATGGAAGTGTTATATGGGATACACTCTTGCTCGATGTAACCGATCAGGTGAAGACTGAGAAGGATAATAAGGTATTGCTTCAGGAGGTCCATCACCGGGTTAAGAATAACTTGGCCATCATTTCGGGATTATTGACGCTTGAGATTTACGGTATGAATGAAAATGGTTCCAAGCTGCCTTTGCAACGGAGTATTAACCGAATACAGTCCATGTCTAAAGTGCATGAACTGCTATACAATACCGGCAGTTTTTCTTCGGTCAATATCAAAGACTACCTGCAGCAATTATCGGAGGTGATCCGTGATACCTTTGATGTAGGTGACGGGGTGAGCGTTTATTTTGATTTTGAAGATTTGGAAGTAAATATCAATGTGGCTATTCCTCTTGGAATGCTCATCAACGAGCTTATGACCAACTCTTTTAAATATGCTTTTGAAAATGGCAAGGGAAGAATTGATATCGGCATCCGTACTAAAAACGGACAATTTCATGTTTCTTACCACGACGACGGGCGTGGTTTTGAAAAGGAACCCGACCTTCAGAATCCGGAGACGCTGGGCATGAATATTATCAGTACCCTGCTTAAGCAGTTAGGTGCCGAATTTAAACTGCAGACAGATAAGCGGTTTGCACTCGACTTCTCATTCGAGGGTTCCTTAAAAGGATCACACGGAAACATACCCTGATCCACTCCATCCACGACCCAAAATCGTTTCGGATTTTGAACATTTGTGCTTTGGAATTGTTTGAATTTTGAAGCTGAAACTTGTCTTTTGCGAAGTTTAAAGTTCAATCCACTCCTGTCCATTCTCCGACGACTCCATGATGGCCCTGACGATGCGGATGTCACGAAGGCCCTCTTCACCCGGGACTATAGGAGCTTTTCCCTCTTTGATGGCTAAGGCGTCGTCATCCATCTGCAGGGCCTGCTGGTTGCAGCCGCAGGGGCGAAGTTGGGTGCCGTCACTGGTCTCTCCCTGCACCCCGGAATAACTTTGCATGGGACTCAGCCGATACCAGCCATCAGTGCATTCTACATCAAGATAGTTGACTGACTTGCCGAAAGAGGTCTCACCAGTGGCCGTGACGCCTTCGGGAAAACGTAGCTCGAACTCGGTAAACTCATCTACTTCGCTATAAACAGCGCGTTCTGACCACTGCCTGCCTCGAACAGCTATCGGTTCCAGCCCCGTAGCATAACGGGCCCCGTTGATGGCATATACCCCCATATCATAAAGCGCCCCACCGCCCATCTCGGCATCGTCCCGCCAGCTGTCAGGTCCCGGCCTTCCGTTGTAGCCGGCCCCGGCCCTGACAGATTGCACGGTTCCATAGGTCTCATTTTCCCCATAACGGATGATGGTTTGGGTATTGGGCTCATGTTGCATACGGTAACCGACGGTGAGCTGCACACCGTTGTTGTCAGCCGCTTCGATCATTGATCGGCACTCCTGCTCATTCATGGCCATCGGTTTCTCACACCAGACGTGTTTACCGGTTTCTGCAGCTTTGATGGAATACTCGGCATGCATACTGGGCGGCAGAACAATGTAGATTACGTCAATATCATCATTATTAGCGATTTCTGACATGGTTTGGTAGTTGTAGACGTTGCCGTCTGGTATGCCGTACTTATCCTGCCATACCGGGATCTTCCAGGGAGAACCCGTGACGATACCGCGCAACTCGCAGTGCTCGGTCTGCTGCAGGGCCGGTGCCAGCTGTCCGGTAGCGTAACCCCCAAGCCCCACGAGCGCCACTCCCAGCTTTCCGTTGGAACCGTTTGAGGTTTTAGATTTGGAGCTGGAAAGGAGTAGGGACGGGAAGCCGGAAGTCACGAGGCCCGTACCGCCGAAGACCAATCCTGCTTTTCGGATGAAGTCCTTTCGTGAAATGGAATCGTCAAAACTCATGGCGAGAAGATTTTAAGGTGTACAGGTTAAGCTGTGGTGCTTTTGTCGAATAATGACAGATAACTATAAAATGCTCAATAAGCAATCTGTATAGAGCACGGGTGCCACTGATTGGGCATGGTTTTCAAGGGTTGATTTTTCTAAGTATACCGCTACTAATATCTTCCCTGTAAACCGTTTTCTAATTGAATAAAGTTGTCAGTCACCAACATTATTCACAGTAATCCGTTTTGTAAAATTATGTTGAATTCACTTTTCTCTTGCTAACGCTTTGATATTAATACCCTTTCTAGCTATCCTTTGGGGTGTTTAAAGGTCACAATCATATCATTAAAACCACTAATGGTCTGCTGGTCACAGCAGCAATCCTTTTCTGTGTTCTCTTTGGACAAGGGGCTCATCTTCATGATTTAGACATCCACATTGGTAGTCAGCTTGACGTCCATGCTCATGTTCACGCTCATGAAAGTCATGGCGAGCATACCCAGGCTGAAAACAACCGGGAAAACGATAATCACCGGCATGAGGTAAATACATCCGATGATATTATTGGGACGTTAACCTCTTCAATCCAGGTAGATCCTGATATTCAGTCATCCATTGCAATTGGTTTTGATGCCGGATCTGATGCCTTCAAAATAACTCTTCGTCAGTCACCGACTCTGTATGATTTGCCACCTCCGAGGCCTGCCGGTAATCAATATCACCTCTCTTCTTTTTCACTACGCGGCCCTCCTGCAGCATAATTTTCCTTTTTAGGGACTTTATTTCCTAACCGTATCAACTAATTACAATTTAACCACCATGACAAGGTATATTCGGTGGGCCCTATTGCTGGCATTATTTCCGGCGTTGGTCCATGCACAATCTTCAACTATTTCGCTTGACGAAGCCGTCGAGCTTTTTGAACAAAACAGTCTTCAGCAAGAACTCTCCCGCTATGAACGCTTACGCAGGCAGGGAGAAGCGATCCGATATAAAGCATATCCCAATCCTTCATTCAGCGTAAACCGGGAGCAATTAAATGCGGGAATAGTTGAGTACCATGAAACAACCTACATGGTATCTCAACCTATTCAGTTGTTGGGTCAACCTTTTTTGCGCAATCGTAGTGCTTCCAAATCTCAAAAGGCGGCGGAGCTTCAGTTTGAATACGATCGGCTTCAACTGATCAGGCAGGTAAAATCTTTGTATACCGAATACTGGCAGCTATCTCGAAAACTGGAAATCCATAATCAGGCGCTGGATGTTATTCGCAAAGCCCGTTCGGCTGCTAAGGCTCGTCAGGCGGAAGGCAGTTTCTCCGGACTGCAGGTGCAGCGATTTAATGTAGAGCTCAGTCGTTACCGAAAACAACGGGATGAAGTCCAACTGAATCGTGAGCAGGCAGGCAAGCAACTGGCCACCTATTTGTTTTCGGGGCAAGAGTTGGATACCCGGATACAGGTTTCTGATAGCCTGATGGTCGTTCCCATCGACCTGCAGGAACAAACACTTATACAATATGCGCTTGCTAATCGGGCCGACCTTGCAGCTTTAAATGAGATGGTCGATGCCTCCGAGCTGCAGTATAAGGTTGAAAAACGAGATCGCCTGCCCGATCTGAATCTGAATGTAGGATACAAAGAACAGTCAGACGGGGCGGAAGGATTTGTCATCGGTGGGTCTTTAAAGCTCCCCATATTTAACAGGAATCGGGGTAATGTAACAATCACCCAAGCACAAGCCCGTTCGTTCCAGACCGACCTTACACTAAAACAGCAAGCGGTACGCAACCAGGTTTCAACAGCATTCAAGCGAGTTGAAATGGTATTCGACCGGTGGCAGGCGATGCAGGAGGAAGCAATGGATGTTTCAATGCTGGGAGCAGCCCGGGCTGCCTACCAACAGGGGCGATATTCGCTGGTTGAACTTCTCGATGCCACCCGGGCTTACATCGATGGAAAGGCCATGGTCTACGAAACCATAGCTGACTATAATCAGGCACTCTTTGAACTAAACGTACAATCTGCAGGACGAATTTCTAACTCTCAAAACAAATAATACTATGAAACGCTTACTACTTATTCTTTCAATTGCAGCAGGATTAACGATAACCGGATGTGGCTCGGATGATTCCGAACACAGTCATGGCGAAGACGGGGATCATACTCATGAAGCTCCGGCTCAACAATCAACTACTGACGATAGCGACGCCGTCCGTATTGGGGGCGGTGACCAAACATCAGGCCAAGATTCAACTCATACCCATGATGAAGATGCCGACCACAGTCACGAGGAAGATGGGGATCATACCCATGAAGAGGAGACCCATTCACACGGAGATGAGGAGCACAGCCATTAATTCTCATCCATCCAAACAACTTATCTCGAACAAATTTTGATGCAATGAAAAGACTTATAACGTTAATAATACTTTGCACATCCCTGGTGATGGCGGGATGCGGGGGTGCCGGTGACGAAGCCCATTCGCATGGTGAAGAAGGCGATCATACTCATGAGCCGACCACACAACAGGCCGGGGAAGATCATGGTCATTCCCATGATGGAGAATCGGATCACAGTCATGGGGATGGAGAACCTCGACTGGAAGGAGCCGGTGTCATTACGCAATGGACGGATAAAACCGAACTGTTCATGGAATATCCTGAACTGATTGTAGGACAGGAAGCTACCTTCGCTGTTCATCTGACCCGACTTTCCGATTTTCAGCCCATTTCTGAATCTGAAGTACAGTTTGTGTTTAGCTCAGAACGCGGCAATGAGGGGGCTCTTACCGAAACGGAGGTTCAAATTCCCGGAATATATGGTCCTGATGTTGTCTTTGAGCGAGCAGGAAGATACGATCTGACCATCATTATTCAAGGAATGGTTGACGATACGCTACAGGTCAACGGCATTCCCGTTTATGATTCTGCAGAAGATGTGCCTGCTACACATGGGGAAGAAGATCCTAACCTGATCACTTTTCTGAAGGAACAGCAGTGGAAAATTCCCTTTGCTACCCAAGAGGTAGGACGTCATACGTTATCTGAGAGCGTTGATGCGCACGGAGAACTCAAACCGGTTCAAAGCAAAGAAGTCGTTGTATCCGCTCCGTTTTCAGGGATTATTCTGAGCAGTGCCAATCAGAGATTGCCCATTGAGGGACAGAGTATCAATAAAGGTATGTCGCTGGTGCAACTGAATCCATCCATACAATCGGCGGATGGGGAAAACTACGCCCAGCAGTTTATTAATGCGCAATCTCAATTGTCATTAGCCGGGAAAAATCTGGAACGCTCGAAGCGATTATTTGAAAAAGAGGCCATTCCTGAATTAGAGCTGGAAAAAGCACGGATCGAATATCGTCAGGCGCTCACCCAATTTCAGACGATTAATGAGATCGCCCAAATTGACACGGCGTCGGTGGATACCTATGGCGAATCAGGGGGATCTTATCGTTTTGAAATGAAAGCGCCAATTTCCGGTACTGTGATTGAATCTTTCATAAGACCGGGTATGCAGATAAAAGCCGGAGAACCTCTGCTTAAAATTGCCGACTTGAGCAAAATGTGGTTGAGTGTTCATGTTCCGGCTGCAGAGCGAAATGCAATTCAGAATCCGGGTGATGCTGTATTCTACGTGCAGGGCAATGAGAAAATGTATGGTATGGATGAGGTAAACGGACGTTTGATCAGTGCCGGAAAACAGGTAGACCCGCAAACCCGAACACTTTCGCTTCTATATGAAATTGATAATAAGGAAGGGTTGCACAGCGGACTCTTTGTGACCGCCGAGATCGACACCGACCAAAAAGAAAACGTGATCGCTATACCGGAATCTGCGCTGATCGAGGAAGAAGGCAATTTCGTAGTGTATGTGCATGTAGCCGGTGAATCATTTGAAAAACGTGCCATCACGACCGGCATCATAAACCGGGGATGGGTAGAAGTCCTCTCCGGTCTGAATGAAGGCGAACATATCGTCACAACCAATGCGTATCAGGTCAAGTTGGCTTCATTGTCTTCCGAAGCACCTGCACACGGACATACTCATTAAAAAGACTCAGGAAAGTAACCTATGTTAGATTCAATAATCAGAGGATCGTTAAGATACCGACTGGTCGTATTAGTGAGCTCAGTTGTGCTGGTTGCAGCAGGTATTTACATCGTGGACCGTATGCCGGTGGATGTATTTCCAGATTTAACTGCTCCCACCGTAACGGTGATGACCGAAGCACATGGAATGGCACCGGAAGAAGTAGAACGATTAGTAACCATACCCGTTGAGACTTCCGTGAATGGAGCTACCGGGGTACGCCGGGTTCGCTCATCCACCGCCAAAGGTATATCCATTGTGTGGGTAGAATTTGACTGGGGTACCGATATTTTCAGGGCCCGTCAAATTGTAAATGAAAAATTGCAGCTGGTATCAACCAGTCTACCTGAAGAAGTCCCCCCGCCAATTATGGCACCTATCTCATCCATTATGGGCGAGATCATGCTGGTGAGTGTGGACAGTGATAAGCATTCAGAACTGGAAGTGCGAACGGCTGCTGACTGGGATATTCGCAGGCGACTGCTGGCTATTCCAGGTGTCGCCCAGGTGATACCCATCGGGGGCGGACAAAAGCAATATCAGGTACGGGTTAATCCCGAAAAGCTGAAGCAATACAATATTACGCTGCATCAGGTATTAAAGGCTACCGAACAGGCCAATGAAAACTTCTCGGGTGGTTTCTTCAGAGAATACAGCCAGGAATATACCATTCGCGGGATAGGACGGGCGTACTCGGTGGATGATCTTGAGCAGTCGGTGATCACTCAGCGAAACAATATCCCGGTTACCATCGGTGATGTTGCTACCGTTGAAATAGCAGCGGCACAAAAGATCGGAGATGCCTCGGTTGATGCCGAACCGGCGGTAATTATATCCATACAGAAACAGCCGGGTACGAATACCTTAGACCTCACGGATCGGGTAGATGAAACCCTGGCTCAAATTGAGGCCGGTCTGCCGGCAGGCTTTGAGATCAACACCCACCTGTTTCGTCAGGCTGATTTTATTGAGCTTGCGATAGATAATGTGGTGGAAGCCCTCAGAGACGGTGCTTTTCTGGTCATTGTGATCCTCTTCTTATTTCTCGGGAATTTCCGTACCACCCTGATATCACTCACAGCTATTCCGCTTGCACTGATCTTCTCGATTTTTGTGCTGGAATTCTTTGATATCACCATCAACACGATGACCTTGGGTGGGATGGCGATTGCCATAGGCGTGATTGTTGATGATGCCATCATTGACGTGGAGAATGTGTTCAAGCGGCTCAGGGAAAATTCGAAACTTCCGGAAGCAGAGCAAAAACCTGCTATTGACGTCGTTTTTGAAGGTTCCAAGGAGATACGGACGTCCATTATCAATGCCACGCTGATTATTATGATCGTGTTTATTCCCTTGTTTTTCTTAAGCGGAATTGAAGGACGCATGCTGCAGCCATTGGGACTTGCTTATATCATTTCCATTGGTGCCTCGCTAGTAATAGCTATGACTGTGACCCCGGCCTTGTGTTATTACCTGCTCCCAAGTCAGGCTCCGAAAGGAAAGCTGGAGGAGAGTTGGTTTACCAAGAAATTGAAGTCAGGATATGAACGTATACTGAACACTGTACTTCGATTTAAGAAAACCATTCTGACCGGAACCCTGGTGTTGTTTCTTGGAACTCTGGTAATTGTTCCTTTTCTGGGACGTTCTTTCCTCCCGGAATTCAATGAAGGTACGCTGGTGATCAGTGCTGTCACAATTCCGGGGACTTCACTAGGCGAATCCAATGAGATCGGTAAACGTATTGAGCAGATTCTGCTGGAGCACACGGCTATCACCTCTACCTCACGACGAACCGGTCGCGCCGAACTGGATGAACATGCTCAGGGCGTGAATGCTTCCGAAATCGATGCCGAACTGGATATTCCTGAGGGAAGCACTAAAGAAGAAGTTTTGGCTGAACTTAGGGAAGAACTAAGTGTGGTTTCCGGGACTAATATTACCATTGGTCAGCCCATCGGGCACCGTATTGACCATATGCTTTCCGGTACACGGGCCAATATAGCTGTGAAAATCTTCGGAACTGATCTGTTCAGGCTTCGAGCTTTGGCAGAAGAAGTGCGCGGTCAGATGGAAACGGTCAATGGAGTGGTAGATTTGTCAGTGGAGCAACAACAGAACGTTCCGCAGATACAGATCCGTCCGGATAGAAGAGCATTGGCCCGGTATGGTATAACCATTCAGCAACTTGCTGAAATGGTAGATGTAGCTTTTGCCGGGGAGGTCGTTTCACAGGTATTGGAAGGCGATAGGATGTTCGACCTGCTGGTTCGTTTTGACGAGGACCACCGGGGCAGTATCGAGGCTATTCAGAAGGCCACTTTCAACCTGGAAGACGGGACTATTGTTGCACTGGCAGAATTAGCTTCAGTTAGATCAAGAAGTGGTCCTAATACCATTAGCCGGGAAAACGTACAGCGGAAGATCGTGGTTTCAGCCAATGTTGCCGGAAGAGATATGAGGGGTACGGTGGATGAGATTCGCGCCAATGTATCTCAAAATATTAGCTTCCCTCAAAGCTATTTCGTGGAATATGGCGGCCAGTTTGAAAGCGAAGCTCAAGCTACTCGGACGATTTCATTGCTCAGCATTATTGCCATAGCGGCCATTTACCTGTTGTTATACCTTGAGTTCGGTTCACTTAGAACGGCATTACTGGTGATGGTAAACCTGCCCTTCGCACTTATCGGTGGGATTTTTATTGTCTGGTTTACAAGCGGTATAGTATCCATCGCATCCCTGGTTGGTTTTATTACCCTCTTTGGTATCGCCACACGTAACGGGATACTGATGGTTTCGCACTACCAATACCTGCGTTGGGAGGAGGGTAAAACCTTTATTGAAGCAATCCGACAGGGTGCGATGGAGCGGCTCAATCCAATACTGATGACAGCCCTCACTGCCGGTCTCGCTTTGATTCCGCTGGCCTTGGCCGCCGGTGAACCCGGAAATGAAATTCAGTCGCCCATGGCGCAGGTGATTCTGGGCGGACTCATCAGCTCCACCTTGCTAAACATGATTGTGATTCCGGCCCTGCTGGCACAATTTGAGAAAAATGATTCTGTAGCGTTTTCCTAAGTTTTTACCTGCGGAAACCGGTAATTTAAATCTCGATATTATACGACTGGGTTTTCCCAGAGGCTGTTACTGCACGACCTCGATAATCAGTCCATTCAGTTTTATCCGTGTTCTAAAAGTTTACTTAATTACTTGGCCTTTAGCTGTTTTATAAGGGAATCTGGTTGGGAATTTCATGCATTTTACCTCCAGAAATTGTTTTGAAGCAGGTGGGGCATGTTTTCCCATACTAATTATAGATCGCAATGAATTATTCCGGATAATCCATGCGGTTAAACAGATCGATAAATCTTGGATAATCACGCAAACCGTCAAAAAGAGGTTCTGTTAGCATATTTGGCAGCCAAGGCTTACGTTGCTCATAAGCTTTTTCCAGCCACTCAATAGCTTCCTCATTTTTACCTTGTACATGGTATAAGATTGCAACAAAAGTAGGACTCTTATGCCCATGTTCCTTTTCCACTTCTTGGGAAATAGTAGCACAGGTTTTTGTTTGCTCATTTAAACAATATCCCACTGCAGAAAGCCATTTAGAATGGAGATCATAAACCGGGGTATTCACAGATATGGCTTTTTTTGCCATTTCGAGGACCTTGTCCCCTTTTCCTTGCATCCAATAAGCCAATCCCTTGTTGTAATATGCAAGACCATATTCAGAATCCAGTTCAAGAACTTCATCCCAAACATTATGAGCCTCCTCGTAGCGGTGCATATTAAATAATACCCATCCAACCATGCTTTTAGCCATCAGAGATAACGGGTTTAACTCTTCTGCCTTTCGGGCCATATCATAGGCTTCTTCAAATCTCATAGTTTGACGCAGTAGCTGGGCATACCACTGATATGCCATAGAGTTATTCGGATTTAGCTCAATTGCTTTTTGAAAAGCTTCCTCTGAACTTTTCCATTCCCATTCTATCATTTTTGCAATACCTAGAGCTGCCTGAGACTCAGAAAGGTTCGGATTCAACTCAACTGCTTTATAAGCTGCTTCAATGCCTCTGTTAATAATTACAGGATCTTGTATCAGTTGAGCTACTTCTGCAAATGCTGCATAAGCTTTGGTAAAGTTTGGATCTCTATCAATAGCTTCTTGAAAATACTGTATTGCTTTATCCATGTCTTTGCCGGTGCGTGTGGAATAATAGCGACCTTTAAGGTAGATATCATAAACCTCCGGACTGGGTCTGTAGGGTTGGTTCTTTTGGAGAACTGTTAACTCACTACTTTGATCAACAGTATTTAATGTTTCACCAATTTCCCGGGCAATTTCTTTTGCTACATTGCCCTGAAGTGAAAAAACATCTTCATGTTCTCTTTCGTACGTATTTGTCCAAATATTCTCTTCTGTTTCAAGGTCCACCAGTTCAGCTGAAAAACGAATTCGATCTTCAGCTTGATATATCGACCCTATAACTAATGCATCTACCTCAAGTTCTTGTCCAATTTGAGGTAGGGGTTTATTGCTATTTTCAAAGTACATTGACGAAGCCTGGTTGATAACTTTTAAGTGAGGATATTGGCTAAGTTCGCTAATCAATGCACCGTGCATACCTTCTATAAAGTAATCTTGTTTGGGATCTTCAGATAAGTTTTTGAATGGAAGTACAGCTACAGAATTGATCCCTGTTGAAAAACCAATGAAAGTGTAAAGAACAACTGAAATTACAAGCAACGAAATGAGAACTGTTGTTATCAAAAGAGGTTTAGTTCTACTTTTGCTCCAAATAGAAGCTTGAGCTCCGGTATTTTTTAATAGTTTGATTATTACATCAAAACTGCTGTATCGTTTTCGCGGATCTTTACGGAGGCACGTACTAATAATTTTTGAAAAATGTGATGGAACACCTACAGAAACTTCTTCCAAAGGTGGGGGTTCCTTATTCAGAATGGAATAGAATAGACTGGGCTTATATTCACCTTTGAATGGCAATTCCCCTGAGAATAACTCAAAAAGTAGCACACCATATGACCAGATGTCAGTGCGTTTGTCAATCTCATTGCCCAGTATCTGTTCCGGAGCCATATAGTTAGGCGTCCCCAGGCTTTTATTGGCATTGGTACTATGAGTTTCTCCGGAAATATGGGCTATCCCAAAATCCATGACTTTGACGAGTCCATCTTTATTTATCATGATGTTACTGGATTTCACATCCCGATGGATAACCCCTTTTTGATGCGCGGTTTCAAGCGCATTCGCTACCTGTAGTGCTATTTTCTTTTTCTGCTTTAGAGACAGGTTGCCGGTTTGGATAAGCTTTTTGAGTTCAACTCCTTCCACATATTCCATCACGATGAAAAATCCCTTTTCACAATGCTCCAGTGCATGAATCTGGGTTATGTTAGGGTGATTAAGCGCGGCGGAAGCACGCGCTTCGTTGTGAAAGCGTTCACGGGCAGGTGGATCCCATGTGATAAAATCAGGAAGGAATTTTAGGGCGACGTTACGGTTAAGTTTGGTATCTTTTGCCAGATAGACTTTACCCATCCCGCCTCCCCCGAGTCTTTTGATAACACGGTAATGAAGGATAGTTTTCCCGGTCATGGGTCTAGATTTTGCAACCCAAATTAAAACAACAAAGTACTCTCCTAATAAATAATAGTTATTTTAGGAGTAAAGGTAAATTATTAAGGCTTATACGAAAAGTTGTTTAACTATATATAACATAATTTCACTATTAATCGCCTAGGAAGTCAAAAGAAGTGCCGGGTTTCAATCTATCCTTTCAACATTTAATGAGCATGAAGTCAGCTTTATAAACGGGTCATACAAGGAGCTCTATGGTTGGTCGAAAGGGTGTCGGAACATTCAAAATCATAATATCCTTTTCTCTACAGGCTAGGTAATTTCATCTCTAATGTTTTCCTGTACCTTAGATGCCTGCAAAATCGAATTGTTGCACGTGTTTTCTTTCAATCAATTAATTGTTGGTAGTGTTTCCCTTCTTACAATTAACCAGATGCTAAGTGAGAGTTCCGCTATCCCCATTATTAACATGATAAATGTCATTAGTGAGCTGGGTAGATGCAAATCAACAGAAAATACGATGTAGGTAAATGATGCAAGAATCAGTAATAGGCCAAGGCTTTTAGGTATATAGCCTGAGTTGAAAACCGAATAACCAAGAACAAAGATGTGCAGGGCAAAAAATATGTATCCAACAAGTTTTATGGAGGCATAGCTGTATACATCAATAAATTGAAATACAAGAGCTAATAATCCAATTATCAGAATAGAAGCATATAGCAGTCTGAGAACACCGACAATCATTGCAAGTTTCTTATCGGACGGCTTAAGTACAACATATAATGCGAGACCAATAATAAAATCAAGCGTGAGTACGAATAGATAACCGGCAACTGCATAACCAAATAACTTACCAATTGCTTTAATATCCTTGGCTAAAGCTGCTGTATCTCCGGGTATTACAAAATTTGCTAATAGAAAATCATCAATTAGCGTCACAACGAAAACGGAGGTTATAAAAGCAATTCCTACTACGAGAGCAGCTTTTCTTGGAGTCTGATTAGAAAACAGGTTTTTCATATTAAATTACCATTGTTGCAGCCAATCCGGTTATCACTGGTATTTACCTAAGAATGTTTTTCTTTTGAGGACCATCATCATAGCAGGGCCATCCGGGGTATTAATTTGGCCTGCTTTCTTAAATCCCACTTTTTTGTAGCAACGAATAGCTCGTTCATTATCAGGTTTTGGGTCCACGCGAACTTCAGTGATTTCCGGATTCTCAAATAGCTGTTTCACAAACTCCGCTATAAACCTGCTCCCGATTCCTTTGCCTAAATTATTTTCCTCAGCAATGAATTGATCAATTCCCAAAACTCCCTTTTCTGGTTTATCGGGCCACCAGGCTTGATTAATCCAGGCATGGTAAAACTGGATATATCCTACCGGACTATTATCCAAATACACTAAATATGGTCTGGCGTCATCCTCACCGAAAATACGAGGTAAATATTTATCTCTAATTCGCTCGATAGTTATCTCCTCTTCTCTCCACCATTTTTGAAGATGAGCTCTTGATAGCCAGTCAGCAAGCATCGGGAGATCTGCTTCCGTGAGTGATTTGAATTTGAAAGATGGCTTCTTCATTGATCTATCGGTAAGGCAGAATAAGAGTTTCGTAGATAACGGGTGTAAATAAGTAAATGTAATTGTATCCCTTCCTTCAAACCACTGTTAGAGTAAATATCTCTGGCAGATGTGATCAATTAAACTTGTCATAGTCAGAAAATGGTTAGTACTAAATCTGAGAGCTGACTCAGCATAAGTTGAATGTTCAAGTGCCCCACACTCATTTAATAATATAATTAGACCTCAATATCTATTTTTTACAAACTGTACTCGCTTTTAAAATAGAAAATACATAACTATCAGGTAGACTTGGAGAGTTAAACCTTTGAGAATGTTGGTGAGGGTTAATTCGCTGCTTTTATAAATAGAGTAGAGAGGAGAAGATGATAGGTCATACTATCTCCCATTATACGATCATTGAGAAGCTTGGCGAAGGCGGTATGGGGGTGGTTTACAAAGCCCATGATAGCCGACTGGATCGAACCGTTGCCCTTAAATTTCTTCCCTTCTTCCAAACACACGATGAGCAAAACAGAAAACGCTTTCTGCAGGAAGCAAGGGCGGTAGCAGCTTTGAATCATCCAAATATCGCGACGGTATACGAAATTGATAAAGCGGATGATCAATATTTTATTGTGATGGAGTTTTATCAGGGCAATACTCTTCAAGGGAAAATTCTTGAGAAATCCCTTACCATTCGAGATGCACTACTCATAGCTCTGAAAATCGCTAACGGTCTTCATAAAGCGCATAGCAAAAACATTATCCACAGGGATGTTAAACCTGCCAATATCATCTTCTCGGAAGATGATGAAGTCAAGATAATCGATTTCGGACTGGCAAAACTTGCAGATCAGTCTATGCTGACTGTAAGCGGTACAACAATGGGTACTGTCTCTTATATGTCTCCTGAGCAGTTGGAAGGTGCCGGTGTTGATCATCGAACAGACATCTGGGCGCTAGGGGTATTGTTGTATGAAATGCTTTCAGGCGAGCGCCCCTTTGCCGGACAGTTTGCACAGGCTATTATGTATTCCATTACCAATGAAGAACCTGAGTATATATCCAAGGTTCGCCCGGAAGTACCCCTTCAAATCGAATCGATTATCAACAAAGCCCTTCAGAAAAATCCTGAGAAGCGTTTTGAGAATATGGAAGAAATGGAGGCTGCACTGCAAGAAGCATTGGAAGAAATGGATAGTGGTGTAAGTCATCCACGGTCCGGTTTCAAATTGGGTCGAAAGCAAAAAAAGGCTGTCTATATAACTTCTGTAATGATGCTTTTATTAGCCCTAATTGCAGCATTCTTTTTACACAGTCCCAAGGTACATGAACAACCGGTTTCTATTGCCCTGTTACCTCTCGATGACCTTTCAGTCAATGCAAGCCAGGAATGGTTTTCTGATGGGATGACAGATGCACTGATTACTGATTTAGCCCGAATCAGTGGAATCAGAATCATTTCCAGATCGTCTGTTACGAGATATAAAGGCACGGATAGAACGGCATCTGAAATTGCTGCCGAATTGGGTGTTGACTATGTAATAGAAGGAACCGTCCTGGAATCAGGTAACCAGGTAAGAATTAGTATACGTCTGATTGATGCCCAAAAAGACGGTTATTTATGGGGTGAAGTCTATAACCATGATCTCAAAAATATTTTGCAATTGCAGGGAGAAGTAGCCAAAGCCATTGCCGCACAAATAGAAGTACAACTCACTCCCTTTGAACGAAATCTCCTAACAGATAGAAAAGATATAAACCCCAAAGCATATGAAGCCTATTTGAAGGGTAATTATCACCGATGGCAACTTTCAGAAGAAGCTCTTGATAAGGCTAAGGATTATTACGAAATGGCGATTGAAATGGATCCTGATTTTGCTCCTGCCTACAGCGGGGTGGCATTTACTTATTTATCGAGAGCCCAATCCGGTTATGTCTCACTCAATGATATCATTGAACCGGCCGAAATTGCCCTTCAAAAAGCATTAAAAATTGACAGTACGATTCCAGAGATTCACAATATGTTGGCTGTGTTTAATGCCTGGGTCTATTGGAACTGGCAGAAGGCTGATGAAGAATATGCAAGAGCTATAGAATTAAATCCGAATTATTCGGAAGCCAGAGCCGTTTATTCGCATCTGCTCTTCATTTTAAAGCGCGAAGATGAAGCTCTTTACCACATTGAAGAAGCCCTGAAAATGGATCCCTACAACCCTCTTTTCCAAGCTATGTACAGCATGGACTTGATGTATTTAAAACGATATGATGAGGTTATCGCGAGAATGGAAAAGAATTTAGAAACCTCTCCGGGGAATCGTGTTTCATTAGCAACACTGAGATCCGCTTACCACCAGAAAGGAATGCATGAGGAGGCCATAGACATATGGCGTAAAACATTTGAAGAAAATAATGATCCCGAAGCCAAAGAAGTATTAACCAATTCTTATCAACGGGATGGATATGAAGCAGCTTTAAAGAATGTAGCTGAGCTGTATATTCGGCGCTCCAAAAAAGAATATGTAACCCCCTGGCAAATAGCCACATTATATGCAAGAGCAGGAATGAAATCTGAGTCGTTGGATTATCTGGAAAAAGCTTTTGATGACAATGATCTAAACATGCCCTACATAAGTGTGGATCCCATCTTTGATTACATGCGGGATGATCCCAGATTTATCGATTTGATCAAAAAATTGAATCTGTTATAATTTGCCTGAGGCAAAACTTTGATTCGGGAAATACTACTTCTCAAATATTCTCAGAGATCCCTTCCAGGCCACAGAAATGATGTGTAAAATAGTCTTCAATTTTAGGAGTGGCCTAAATAGGAATGGCTTTATTTCTATATGCAGATGTTAATATAGTGTCTATATAATAATATTGTGATCATCTACCTTGGCGGCTTTTGATAAATACTTCAATTGTTTTCAAGCGAATATTTTTGGTTTAAAACAGATTGGTTTTATTCAGTTTAAATCCAATTTAATATTGTAAATAAAGCCAAATATCATAAATTGATGGTTATACGACTATCTATCTACTCCAATCTTTTAGCATTATCGGTACCATGAAGGGGAAGCGAATATCTAAATATCTGATTACAGAGAAGCTCGGCAGTGGAGGCATGGGTGTGGTTTATGAAGCTACTGACACTATGTTAGACCGTACTGTGGCCTTAAAATTTCTTCCCCCTCATCTGACAAATGATGAAAATGCCAAGAAACGATTTTTTCAAGAGGCTAAAGCGGCTTCAGCACTGGACCATCCTAATATTTGCACAATCCATGAAATCGGCGAAAGCAGTGATGGCAGCCTGTTCATAACGATGGCATATTATGAAGGTGAGTCTTTGGAAGAAAGTCTTAAGAAAGGTATCCCTGAATATGAAAAAGCATTGGATATCGCAATTCAACTGTCAAAGGGCCTAGCTTGTGCCCATCAGTCAAGTATAACCCATAGAGATATTAAGCCGGGTAATATTATGATTACCGAGCGAGGGGATGTTAAGATTGTTGACTTTGGCTTGGCTAAGCTCGCAGATACAAGTCAGCTTACTAAAACCGGTGCTACTGTTGGAACAGCTGCTTATATGGCGCCTGAACAGATCAGCGGTGGCACTGTTGATCAAAGAAGTGATATTTTTTCTTGCGGTACGGTTTTATATGAATTGTTTACCGGGATCCATCCATTTAAGAGTGACTATTATCACGGTATTATGTACGCGGTAATGAATGACGATCCGGCCCCGGTAAATGAAATTAATCCCGACCTACCGGTTGAACTGGCTTGGATCATAGAAAAGGCATTGGAAAAAGATCCCAATGATCGATTTCAGGATATGGATGAAATGGTTCAATTTCTTGAATCGCTTAAAAGCGGAAATGTCGAAAATAAGAAATTGGCTTTCGAAAAGTTGGGAATGGAATTATCTAAGCCGGAATCTTTCTTTTCAAAGAGTCGCAGGCGATTATTAACCGGATTGGGAATTGCGATCATTTTATTAGTAACCGCCATAATTATCTGGAATCCATCGGTCGTACCGATACCCGACAATAATTTCATTTCCGCCTCCACTATTCCGGTTAATAAACAAATTGCGGTACTCCCATTTCGTATTATCGGTGACCAACCCGAAAATGAATCCTTTGCTGATGGTTTGGTTGAAATACTGACCAGTAAATTATCTCAGCTTGAACAGTTTCAGGACCAATATTTAGTGGTTCCAACCAGTGAAACCAGTTCCAGGAATATCAGAAGTGCCGGCGAAGCCCATGAAGCCTTTGGAGTAAACCTTGTTGTAACCGGAAGTATACAACAACTTGAAAGAGGAGTGCGAGTGACGATCAATTTAATTGATGCACAAACTCTGCGGCAGCTCGATTCAAAGATTATTGATGATACTTTTATTGAGAAGTCTGTATTACAAGACGAGGCGGTTTTTAACCTGGCCAGTATGCTTGAAATAGAATTACAGCCGGAAGCCCGACGCATATTGACTGCCGGGGGCACTTCTGAACCCGGCGCCTATGAATTTTACCTCAGAGGTATCGGCCACCTCCATCGCTTTGACCAAATAGATGAGATTAATGCTGCAATAGAACAATTTAAGCGATCTCTGCAGGAAGACCCAGAGTTCGCTCGGGCTTATGCGGGGTTAAGCGATGCTTATCTTACTCTTTATCGGCGTACTGAAAATACGGAATGGCTGGAGCCGGCAATTGAAAATATTGATAAGGCCATTGAGATTACAGATGAGCTCTCTCCTGTTTTCACAACATATGGACTGTTATTAATTGAGAAAGGGGAATACGAAGAAGCCCAAAAAATGCTACAGCGTGCCCTCGAGATTGACCCAGTCAATTTTGAGGCCTACCGCGGGCGTGCGAGAGCCTTTTTGGCACAACAAAGAGTTACGGAAGCAGAGGCTACCTATCACAAAGCAATCGAAATGAAGCCTGATTATTGGGCCGGATACTCCGAGCTGGGTGTTTTCTATTATCAAAACGGGAAATTTGAGAAGGCTGCAGATCAGTTTCGTATAGTAACCGAGCTGACACCCAAAAATGCCAGTGCATTTCGAAACCTGGGAGGTATTTATTATTACCTGGGCAGGGAGGAGGAAGCTATAAAAGCCTTTCATAAATCTGTTGAAATTGAACCGAATTACGGTGCCTATTCCAACCTTGCAACCTTGTATTATTCTAATGAGGAATTTAATGAAGCCGCAGGGATGTATTCCAAAGCTTTGGAGCTGAACGATAACGATTACAGGGTTTGGAGTTATCTTGCCAGTGCCTATAAACGATCAACACCTCCGCTAGAGGACGAATACCTTGAGACAATGCGTAAAGCTAAAGATCTGGCGGAAAGGAAGCTTGAAGTTAACCCTCGGGATCCTCAAGTGCTTGTTAGCCTTGCCGGCTTTAATTCTGCATTGGGCAATAAGGAAACTGCCCAAAAACTGTTGGCCAGAGCTGTTAAGTTGGAACCCAGTGACATCAATGTTCAAATGAATATCGGTACAACATATGAGTATCTGGGGAATCGTGATATGGCCCTGAAATGGATAGAAAAAGCATTTGAAAACGGGTACCTTTTAGATGAGTTTAACAAAAATACCGATGTCAATTTATCTGAATTGCGAGAAGACGTCCGTTTTGTTGAAATCATTAACAGGTACTCCGATTCAAAAGAGTAACCACAAATAAAAAAATGAGTAAATATGTCAGTTGATATAAAAATTGATGAAGGTGTGCCAAGTACGAACATAGATACCGACAAGCACTTTCGATTTAAGTCTTGAAATTGGGACTGGAGGTATAATAATTCTAAAGAAATAAACCTTTGACTTCCCTATTGAACCGGACCAAGATATTGGTCAAGCCAAGACAAGGATTCTTTTACGTACTCAATCTTTGGCGGTATATGATCTGTTTCGTAAGTAATCAACTTTTTATGCTCTACCGGCGTACCAAGCAGATCAAACATAGGTTTTATGGAGGTATTATACGGATTTAAAGAGTCATAAATACCGTTTAACATTAGCGTAGGGGTTTCTACACGCCCTATATAATTGATCTGATTCACTTCTGGTCGCCCGAGTTGAGACAGTGCCCCGGAAATCAATATGCTCGCTTTTAAGCGATCTTCCACGGCCGGAATAATGGCACCAAGGTTACCTCCCCAACTCATTCCGTAATAGGCAATTTTCTCATTATCAATTTCCTCCCGAGTATTAAGGTAGTCAACACTTCTTTTGAAATCCTTTACAACCTGAGTAAGGAATTCGGTGTACATATGAGCATTCTCCAACAAATTACTGATTGCCAAGTGGTCTCTTCGTCGTTCAAAAGTACCCTGATAAACGGGATAGAATACGGCTCTTCCGTTTTTTAACAGGTAGGACAAAAATGTCGGAAATTCATAGTATTCAACCATGTTTTCACTGTTAGGGTGATAAAGAGACCCGACACCTGGAAAATAGATAACAGTTTGATACGGTTGGGGTGCATTCTTGGGTAAAAACAGATGTCCGATTATACGTTCTCCTGCATATGCAGCATTAAATTCCAAGCGTTCATGGATCCAGTATTCAGATGTAGTATCACGAGATACTATTTCACTGTCTAACGGACTTGGATCATAGGCAAATTGATCTTTATAAATATTGAAAATCTCGTTTGAAACAGGTTCCTGTTCATAAAAATTAAATTCAGGGGGAGCCTGGAATGGGTCAAAGGCTGCTTTAGGAATGGATGCTTCATCCGGATAATAGGCAAGCCGAATACCATTAATTGATGATCTATCAAATGGCGGGGCTTGACTTGGCGTGGAAAATGTATAGGTATTATCACTCCATGCACCGCCGCGTATCAATTTTCCGTATTGTGTTTCATTCCAGCACCATTCCCGTACATTACCGGCCATATCATATGCACCATAAGAGGTGTAACCCGGCATTGATCCAACTGCGACAGGCCCATGTTCACCAAAATTATTAAATGGAGCGAATACCGCGAACCCACCCATTTGAGGAAATCGGATAAGAGGAGTGCTTTCGCCCCTTGCTAAGCCCCAGTGTGTGCCGGTAGGCAGGCTCATACCTTTATAAACAGCATAAGCTGCTGCCTCATACCAACTGATTCCCGATACAGGATAATCGCCTTGTCCTTCCGGGTAGCTTCCTTCCTGCCAGGTAGATGGGCCGGGCCTTTCGGTCTGATCAACAAACTTTGAGATGGCATTTTCCCAACTCAATATTTGATCTTCGTAAATAAATTGATGTTGCCAATACGCTTTGTTACGATAACCGCCATCATCAATAAATTCTTTAAATTCTTTGTTAGTTACTTCAAAACGCCCAATAAAAAAGTCGTCAAGCTTCCCTATGGGTGTATCAGTACCTTTTACACGTACCATTCCTGCCGGGATGCTGCCTTCTTTATCCAGTTCTCTGAAAAAGTCATTGGGGACAAATAAATCGCCCGTCAGGTTGGCATCCCATGTAGCTGCTGCAGCCAGAACGGTATCATAACCTTCTTTCTCTACCTTCCACCGGAAGATACCTATAGGTACCCTGATACTGTCAATAGGAGAAGTCCCAAGATACCTCCATTCATTGTCCGGATGATTATAATCTTTCACATATACAGCCGCACCCTCGGGATCCGTATGTACATTTATGTATAATGAACTTTTATCAAGGAGGGCGGTGAGTTTAGGATCATTGGGAATATACTCTTCTGCTTGTGATGCCAGAGTATAAATCTCAGAGTAATCGCTCCATGTTCTTTCGGCAAGTAGTTCAATTTTTGGCAGGGCATCTTGTCTAGCCCACTGAATGTTAGCCTGCCGCTGGTACAACCAAATTCCTCCAATGCAGAGCATCACCAAAATTACACCGACGGATACAAAACCAACGGGCTTTTTCAGTAGAGATATGATATCATTTCTAACAGGAGTATTCCCATACAGATTTTCCAGATCTTCCAACATATTGTTGATGGATGCATAGCGATCTTTTACGTCCTTCTCCAGAGCACGATGAACAATTCGAGCCAGTTCCTTCGGAATTTTTGGATTGATATCTCTGATTGGTTGAGGCTCATCGTTGATAATGGAATATATTACCGCCTGCTCATAATTTCCCTTGAATGGCCGTTCACCGGTTAACATCTCATACAATATGACTCCCAGCGACCAAATGTCTGTTTTTTGGTTGACATCTTTCCCGGTGGACTGCTCCGGAGACATGTAGGAAACGGTTCCTAGAGTTGTTCCTTCAGTAGTTAGCAGGGTTCTACCCTCCAGTTTAGCCAGTCCAAAGTCAACAATCTTTACCTCCCCATCTTCTGAAAACATAATGTTTCCCGGTTTGATATCCCGGTGAACAATATCCTTAGAGTGTGTTTTAGATAATCCTCGAGCTGCCTGAATAGCGATCTCTACAGCATCATCAATCGGAATGGGGCCTTCATTAATTTTTTCTCTCAATGATTTGCCCTCATAACATGGCATTATGATGTATAGGCGATCATCTTCTGTTTCCCCAATATCATAAATGGGGCAGATATTTGGATGGTCTAAAGAGGAAGCGGTTTTAGCTTCCAGCATAAACCGGGTTTTAACATCTTCGGTTTGACTCAGATGAGGAAAGAGAAACTTGAGTGCAACAAACCGATCAAGCTTGGTGTCGAGAGCTTTGTAGACTATGCTCATCCCACCACTGCCCAGCTTGCTGATAATCTTATACTGATTAATACTTTGACCAATCATAACCGATATGTAATCCACCCGGTTATGAAGCCGGCTACCAACCGGTTGGAATTTCAGAATAATTCAATATTAGAAATAATCCCATTAAGAACAACAGTTTGGAGTTATCTAATCAGGCTAGGGGGTCAATCTGGTGGCATTAATGATTAGTAGGTCCGGGCGGAATTCCTTTAAATGAGAAGTTCAAATGAATAATCAGATTCAATTAAACCGTTCAGACCGAGTTAATGGAATATTAAAAAGGTGATTGCAGCTTGTCACTTTTCAGTTCAATCGAGATCTCGCCATATCTTCTTGAGGACCTTCCGATAGGTTGGAATGAGAGCCTCTTAATCTAGGGTCAAATTCCATTTTCAACTCAAATTTTTCTTCGGTGTTAAATTTGTAATCTGCTTCAAGTTGATCTAACAGTGTTTTTATTATTAGCATGCCCAAAGTTTCCACCTCGCCTAAACTGATATCACCTTTTACTCCTTTGCCATTATCTTGATAAACAACGTGATAACGGCTGCTGATCTTTTGAATGGTGATCTTAATTTGTCCGTCATTATCTTCGAACGCATACTTATAGGAATTGGTCAGCAACTCGTTAATTAACATTCCTAACGGGATGGCTTCATTAACATTCATATCCATTTGTTCAATATCCAAACTGACATGTACTCTTCGTTCATTAGAAAAAGTATTTTCGACAACTTTAGTAAGCTCCCGGATATAATCTCCTATGTTTACTGTTGTGAAGTTCTGATTAACATAGAGCAGCTCATGTACTTTTGCCATAGATGAAATGCGGTTTATGCACCTCTGCATTGGAAGCTTTGCATTGACGTCAGGCAACTCTTCCATTTCTAAACTTAAGAGTCCCGATACAATAGCCAAATTGTTTTTTACCCTATGATGCACTTCTTTAAGAAGTATTTCGTTGTTTTTTTGCATGTTTTTGCGGTCGGTAATATTAAGACCGTTGCCAATAAGATATTTATTCTCATCCAGCTCAATTAATTTTCCATTAACATAGAAGATGTACTTTTTGTCATCTAATATTACCGTAGTTTCCAGCTCCATGTATCCATTTTGAAAGGCTTCCTCTACTTTTGACTTTAAGATCTTACGGTCTTTAGGTGCAACTACGGAGAATGGATCAATGCGTGCAAGATTACTTTTCTGAATATTGAAAAATGTTCTCGCGTTGTTATTGACTTTCAAAAGTTTAAGATCTTCATCCATCATATAGAACAACCCGGGGAGGCTGTTAATAATAGAATTAGAAAATGTAATCTGCTCTTTTAGAACTATTTCTGACTTTTTTTGTTCAGTAATATCTTCTTGAATAGAAAAGAACTGTTTTAGCTTTCCTTGTTTATCATAGATAGGAGTGACGTTGAGTTTAATCCAATATGGTTGGCCATCTGCGGTATAATTGAGAATTTCTTCCGTAAAAGGGATTCTAAATTTTATTCTTCTTGAAATTCGTTTAACTGTTTCGTCATCTGTTTTTGGACCCTGCAAAAGGGTTCCCGGGTTTTTACCTACGATGTCTTTTAACAGATATCCCGTTTTCTTTTCAAATGCATTGTTTACCCATTTAATACCTTGATCAGGGTCAGTAATTATTACAATATTTTGGGTTTCACTGGCAACCATTGAAAGCATTTCCAGGTATTCCTTTTCTTTTTTCAACTGGCTTACATCCTGCGTACTTCCATAAATGCGAACGACTTCACCGTTTACAATTTCGGCTTTTCCTAAAGTTCGGATCCAGCGGGTGTTTCCTTTAGCCGTAATAATTTGAAGCTCTAAATCATAAGGTGTGCCTTCCTTAATAGCTTCGGTTACTGCTTCTGTAATTTGTTGACGGCTTTCCCCTTCTTTATAAAATTCGATAGCAGATGCTACATCAGGCACATAATATTTTGGAACCTCATGCAGACTCTTTACTTCCCGTGACCAATAGAGAGATTGTGCGGAAATGTCATATTCCCAATGACCGATTTTAGCTAAGGTGTATGCTTCATCCAGCAGGCGTCGCTTCTCAAATTCAGTGCTTTTTTGCTTGGTGATATCCACCATTAACCCTCTTAGCTTAGAAGGTTTACCATCCTCAAATATAACCGATACGACATCTTTGAGCCATATGATGCCACCTTTGCTGTCGACCATACGATATTCAAACTCATGGGATTGCCCCAGTTTTGTTTGTTGGTGACAATAAAAGACTGCTTTTTTACGATCCTCAGGATGGATATGATCTGCCCAAAACGTTTCACTGGCATACCATTGCGAAGGTTCGTAACCAAGAATTTCTTTAGACTGGGGGCTTACATACAGAAATCTAAATGTTTCAGCATCTGCTTCCCATAAAATACCGTGAATTGACTTAGCAATTCGTTCTATTGAACTCATTTCGCATTTTCTCATATTCTGAAGTTTGAATAGATATATGAGAGATGATAGTCATTATCTAATTAATGGTAATCTCCTGATAAATATATGTTAACCTAATAACCAATTTACTTTAACTAATTTTTAGCTTCAAAAAATATTTTTAATATCATTTTATTTAAGATTATTTCTTGAGGCTTGAAAAGTTACCTAGAGTTACTTTTTGGTAGCTGAAAAGATTTTATGGGCGGCCTGAATGGCATCATCGGGGCCCACAAAAACGACGTGGTCGCCGGCTTTTATCTCGGTTTGGCCCCTTGGAACGACAAACAACTCGTCTCGTATTACGGCAGCTACAACGCATTGATCGGGAATATCAATGTTCTGAATCATCTTGCCGATGACCACCGCATTATCCGGAATTTTCATATCAATTAAGCTGGCAACACCACTTTCGATTTCAAATAAATCTGCTACACTGGGTCGATCCAGGAAGTTCTCTACCATGGCCGCGGTAGCATAGGGAGCACTGATACATACCACACCACTCTCTTCCAGTAATGATATGTAGGAAGGATCTCGAGCGATAGCAATAACGCGACCGATACCTAAACGTTTGGCTTGGAGAGCTATAATGGAATTTCGTTCATCATTATTGGTAGCTGCAATGGCAACGTCCATTTTTTGAGGCTCTACCTGCTCAAGAATTTCCTGTTTTGTTCCATCCCCGTAAAAGATGGGCACGCTGTAACGTTGTCCAAGTTTTTCAGCTCGTTCTTCGTTCTGTTCGATGAATGTTATCTGGTATTCGGATGAACGAAAAACCATGCGGAATTCATCTTGCTTGAGCAAGCGGTCCGCTATATTGCTTCCAAGGTTGCCTCCGCCGATTATTAATACATTCATGTGTGGCCTCCAATAAGATTGAATTTTAATTTTGATTCGTTTCAAAAACTTTGGGAATCCCTGTAATGATGAACGATTTTGAGGTTGGAAAAAATAAAGTACTCCACCAACAGCTGTCAGTCCGCCTCCAAGTATGAGGCTTTGGGGCTCCAGGGTAGGGACAAAAAACCAACAGGAAATAATACCAAGGATTGGTATAAAAGGGTAAAATATGATTTTAAATGGCCGCCTGAGGTTGGGCATGTGCCGGTGAAGTGCAATCACGGTAAAGTTAACGATACCAATGGCAATCAGGTAGCCAAAACTACTGGCTGAGGCAAGAAGCCGGACAATTCCCGAAGCGCCGAGTATAGTTACGAGGCCGGCACATACAAAAAGCGCAATGTGGGGCGTCTGGTATTTCGAATGCAAACGGGAGAAAATTTGGGGGAAATGACCGTCACGTCCCAGTGCAAAAAGCACGCGCGAACTGGCGCCCAGCGTCACGCTAAAGGCTGACAGACTTGCCATGATTGTAGCAATGATACCTGCCCAGCGTCCCCATGCTCCAAACAGGTGATCGGCAACAAAAATAAAAGGGGTATTAGTCTGGGATAATTCAGTATAGTTTACAACTCCCATCATGACCCAGAGGAGAAGAACATATATGGCGATACCCACTCCCAGTGTAATCAAGATCGCGCGCGGGATGTTTTTGGCAGGATCGATGATCTCCTCGGCAGCTACGGTAATCAGATCGAAACCTACATAGGAGATATAGATCAAGCCCATGGTAGGTATCAGCGGACCAAAGCCCATGGGTGCCAGAGGATCCAAGTTTGCCGGTTCAACATAAAAAGCCCCGAGAACCCCGACTCCCACGAGTACCAGCAGTTCTATAATATTCATAAAGGTAATGAACAATAATGCTTCTGCCTGTCCCCGAAGATTGGTTAGGGTAAATACTACGGTAGTGACCAATACAATTAATATCACGCTAACATCCGGTAGGAAGTAAACCTGGATTGTATAAGCAAAAATCACTGCATAAAGTGAACAGGCCAGCGTATTGCCAATCCAAAAGAACCAACCGGTCAAAAAGGCAACCGGTCGGGGAAGGGTTCGGTTTGTAAACGAATAACCTCCCCCCGCAATGGGAAGGGCAGCCCCCAACTCACTATAGCTAAGGGCAGTAAACAGGGTAAGCAGACCCATAGCGAGATAGGCAATAATACCGAGAGGCCCCGCCGATTCAGCAACTATACTAGGCAGGGCAAATATGCCCGGCCCCATCATGGCACCAATACCTATCATGACAGCCATGAATAGCCCTACATTCCTCTTAAAACCGGATTGCTCTGCCATGAGGGAAAGGTGTTGTAACTATAGTTTCGTTAGGATTTAATAAATCATAAAGTCTCTAAATATAGTCGTTAATGGTACAACCAGACTATCGATAAACCAAGTGAAAAGGGTTGTAAGACTTATTTAATGAGTTATCTAAGCTTTTTTCTAATTTGGCGGAAGCATCGGAGCATACCTAATTTGTTGAGTTCAGATAGTCATCAATCATAGTTTTGGTATCTTTTATTTGAGGTAAAGTCCTGCCCAGGTTGAATAGGTTCTCTTCTTTGATACTTCTGTTGTAATCAAGAAGCAGGCTAAATTCTACATCTTCTTTCAAGGCTTCGAAATCTACAGGGGTATATAAATTTCTGCGGGCACTCATACCGGACCTCGTCCGGATACTCTTGAAGTGGGAGATATATTTTGGGCTGAAGTGCCCGTTCATTGCCAGTTCTGCTGCCTCTTCTGTTTCTTTTAAAAAAGAATAAACGGAACCATAAAGATCGGTAATGGCCTTTCTGATTTGATCTTCAGTGATAACCTGTAAACCAATACTTTTAAGGTTTTCATACCCACTGATCTTCATTGTATAGGTTGTATTAAAGTTTATGGTTGCAAAATGTGCACCCAGAGAATCATGATACGCCTGATCACTATTTAACGCCTTCTTGATTATAAGGATGCTATTAATAAACCTTTTGTTAAGCGCTACATCATTCTCCAGTGAGAGTATATCCTGCTGCATATCCGATGATAATTCTTTGAGAACCTCAGTCTCGAGGATTTTGGCTTTTCTATCCTCATTCCAGTTATTCACCTGTAAGGCAATCAGTATCCCAACCACCACAAGCATGATTTCACCTACAGCGTAGAGCAGGTATTTGCGAACGTTTCCTCCGCCGATGAATTTCTTCCTAAGTTTTCTGAAAAATGTAATCATCTGTTTTCCCGATTTTTTCGAGGTATTTAATGGGTCTCGAGCATACCAATCAGTAACTTCGCATTCTCAAGTGCCCGGGAATGTGCTCTTAGCGTACCGTCCTTATTGGTTAAATTAAATTTAAGTGTCGTTAACAGGTAGGCGTCATTCTGTAGTTTGCTGTAGCTGTGCGGGACAGCATATTCAGCAAATTCCCAATCTTTAAAATGCACTCTGGCATAGGGCAACCAGACATCTTCAAATTCAAACCTATCATTTTGTATTTCCTTGTGAAGCCAGGCAGCATCAAGTTCATAATACTGCAATAGTGTTTGGCGGAGTTCCGGTCGATTTAAATTACTGATCCCCAGATCATTCAGATAGTCATATCCATTTCTCAGCAGTACCGTTTCACGCATCAGCATTAGTTTTCCAAGATCGCTGCGATGCTCATCTTCATTGAGCGTTTGATGAGTCAATGCATTAATAACCCGCGTCTGTGCCTCAACCTCTTCAAGTTTCAGTGTGATCCTGGACTGCAATATGAGCGTATCCTGGACCAGGTCTTCCCGGATTTCTGACAAGGCCTGCGACACCATCCTGTCGATTTTCTTTTCTTCATTCCAGTTATTGATCTGCAAGGCTATGAGAATACCAATGACCACCAGCAGGATTTCCCCACCGGCGTAAAGGAGGTAAGTACGGACTTTATTCTGTTCCATGAGTTTTTTGCGGAGGCGGCGAAAGAAGTGAAGCATCGGCTATTAATGAACTTATTTTTATCAATATAGCCATAAACCCAAAAATGACAAGTATTAGATTAGCATATAGTAATTTCGGCAGGCAATTCAGACCGATTCGGGAGAGATTCTTGCAGGTGATTTATTAGCGTTCTGAGGACAAATCCGGAGGTCTGAATTTTATATGAGCTATCTATTTAAAGAACTGAAAATAATATGTATAAATAACTATTAAATAGTCTTTTAGGAGTAAAAAAAGAGCCTTTTTAGATCGGAAATGATTAACTTATAGAACACCGAAACTAATAGTGGAGGCTAGTTATGAAAAATATAGATTTAGCAAAAAGCGGATATAAAAAATTCGCCGAGGGTGACATTGATGGTGTACTCGCAATGTTCGATGCCAACATGGAGTGGCATGAGTGTAAGGGATTCCCTTTTATCAAAGGCGAGGGTGTTTTTCGAGGCCCATCAGCTGTAGCTAATGGAGTATTCAAATTTCTTCCAGAGTATTATGATGACTTCAATATTGAAATTGAAGAGCTCATTGAAAGTGGGGACCGGGTGATCATGGTCGGTTATTACACAGGAACCTGGAAAGAAACCGGGAAAACTTTCAAAGCCAATGCCGTGCATATCTGGACTGCAAAAAATGAAAAGCTCACGCATTTCTTCCAGGCAGTAGATACCGCAACTATCATGACTCCTGTAAAAGCCAAAGCAATGTAGGCAACAGCGTTCTTCGAGAGCTGTTTATTGGCCGGAATTGATGTACTTATACACACAATTAGAAAATTAAGAAGCCCTTAAGGGGCATCGTTGGAAAGATACGTTATAGTTCATACGCGGGTAGTGCCGCTCCCTCCAGCTTTCGAGGAAGGGCGGGCACTACCCCATGCCTAGTTGCCCTGTAATTGGGAAGTATTTGCATACTACTTTTCGTTTACTCGATGTAATACTCAGGAGCGAAACCAATACAATTTTAAATCATTTCTCTTTGGATTTTTCAGGTTTAGTCCTCGTTCGATAGCTGGCAACCATATCAGATGACACGTCATACGCTTCCCTGGTGCCTTCTCCGGTTGCCTCAAAATCAAAAGAATTCTGGGCCTTGATACCTATGCTGCCGGCTTCCGCAAAGGCATCCTGATTAGCTCCTCCGTAAATAAATTCCCAGTCGTATTTGCTCTGCTGATGCTCGATCATCTCCTTGACGCGGTCTCGCGTATAATCGGAGCTGGCATTTTCCAACCCGTCCGTCAGGATAAAAAAGATGACATTTTCCGGTTTCTCTTCTTCCGGCAGGTTGTCGAGGCGTTCTCCCACTCGATCAATGGTTTGGCCTACGGCATCCAGCAACGCCGTGGTACCGGAAGGGACATAGGTCTCTTCAGTAAGGCTTTCTACTTTATTTATTTCTTTACCGTCGTGAACGAGTTGATAACGGTCGTCGAATAACACGAAGGTTACCTTTGCCGGGCGATCAATTTTTTTCTGACCGGATAAGAAGGAATTGAAACCGCCTATGGCGTCTTCCTTAATGGCTTCCATGGATCCCGATTTATCGATGATCAATACTATTTCGTCTCTGTACATAATATGATGACTTTAGTTAGAATTAGAACTCCCTTGAATGGTAAGATAACAGCCAGAGTGACAGATCATGTCAGGGGTATTGAATGGAACACGGAAAGCACAGAGAAGACGGGTTTACACTGGTTAAATAATATCTTTTTGGTCGAAAGAAATTGCCCATTCCGTTTCGTCTTTCTGTGTTCTTATCCCCTGAGTAATCGTATCGCATAATATAGGATGCCAAGCCCAATAATCAGGTTTAGGCGTCCAATCCAACGGGATATTTTTCGGAAGATTTGTGTCTTTATGTCTTTTGGATTGCTGTCCATCAATTCAGCGGCCCGAGGTCCGGCATAAAAGTCGTGAATGCTACTCAGGACTAGGACCGCCCCAAATAGATGTAGTTTTATAAATAGTACGTGGCCAAAATTTCCTTTCCAGAATGTTGAAGTGGCCAGATCTGAAAGATCATAGCCGCGGGCTAAAAGATTGGTTATCCCGGTAAGGACCAGAACGATGAACAGTACCCACGAGATACGACTGAACTTTTTCCCGATCAGAGTAAATAATTGTCCCTTTTTATTGGCTAATAATTGATGTCGGGAGGCCGGAACGAGTACCGCTGCAGTAAACAACATGCCTCCGATCCAGAAAATTGCTGACAGTATATGAATGAAGACTGAAAGGTAGTAAAGCATTCTAATAGATTAACTGTGGAGTCAACGGTATCATCAATCGTCAGGTTCTGTTGCGCCTGACTTGCTGATGGAATGGGAGGAAAAAGCAACGGCAGCGCCAATAGGTATTAGGATAGCATGATGCAGTCATAGTTTCTCCTATCTAACATATTGTTACTTAATAATACCTGCGAAGGGACGGTAAAACATCCCTTCGCAGGCTGATTGATAAACGTATGTACCTGTTACTCTTTAACGGTTAGGGTACCCTTCATGCCTCCCAGGTAGTGGCCGGGAAAAGTGCAGATGTATTCGTAGTCGCCCGGTTCTTCAGGAGCCGTAAACGTAACGGTGACGGTTTCGCCGCCGCCGGCCATATCGGTGTGGGCAATGATCTGATCCTCATATTTTGGGGCGATATATTGGTTATCCTGGAACTTGGCTGATTCCTGGGCAACTTTAGTGGCATCAACTGAGGATGTAAGCAGCAGGAAATTGTGCGACATCGCCGAGGGCGGGAGCTTGCTTACCGTCGTCAGTTTAACGGTAATTTCTTGGCCCGGGGCGGCGGTGATTTCTGTTTTGGTAAATTTAAGCTGGTCAGTCCCTTTTATTTCTACCACTTTGGCATCTTGGGCCGTGGCTATGCCGGGAATGGACAGCGAGAGTACGGTGATGAGTAGAATTGATAGGGTCGTTAGTTGTTTAAATAAATACATGGTATGTGTCGATTAGTTTTTTAAATAGTTTGAGTTTAGTGTTGATTTGTTTTTTTAAACTGTTGTATCAAAAATTTCAGGTTCTTTAGATCCTTCTACCACGATGTTGGCTTTCATACCTTTATTGGCTACGCGGCTAAGGGCATGATCCACCAAATGAATAGTTGATGGCACAGGAAAGTCCATCTCAAAAATGCCGCAGCTTCCGGGAGGAACCAGTGCGGTTTGGACATACTTTTCGGGATTGCTGGCGATAGCACCTTCGCGCCACACTTTGGTCCACACGTTGCCGATGGGGTGGAAACTGGATGCAAGGTTGGGACCCCCGTTAACCAGATACACCCGTGCTGTTTCGCCTTTTTTGACGGTAAGCGGCCCGCGTCGTTCGTCAGTGATGGCATATTTTTCGCCGTTCAAAGTTACATACGTTGGGATCTCATCCTGCATGTTCTGGTGATCGAATTCGAGAAATCCCTGAGAACCGGCCGCCTGCTGGGTATATACCTCGTTTTGACCGAAATAGAATTCATGATCAACCGCAGGCAAGCCCTCTTCAGGTTCCACCAGAATCATCCCGTACATGCCGCTGCTGATGTGGTAGTCGAGACGGGGTACCGCGCAGTGGTATATAAATGCACCGGGATACATCGCTTTAAATTTGAACGTCTTTGACTGCCCCGGTGACACGTAAGTGGCATTCGCACCACCCCCCGTACCGTACACGGAATGGAAATCCACATTGTGCAACATAGCATTGTCGGGAGAGGAGGTGAGCGTGAGTTTGATCGTATCACCTTGTCGAACGCGAATCATGGGTCCTGGCACTTGTCCGCCAAAGGTCATAAATCGAAATTGCACTCCGTCTTCAATTTCTGTGACAACCTCTTTGGTTAGCAGCTCAATATCATGGGTTTTTGGGCGCGATCGCTTTATTGGAGCCGGAATATCCGTCGGATCCGCCGCCACCCGGTCGGTTTTAACAGCTGCCGGTTTTTGGCCTGCATCGGTAATCGGTGGGGTATTATTGGCTTGGGCACTAAAGGGTATACCGGCACCGGCCAGCAAACTGCTGGAGAGTACGGCTCCGCCAATATTTTTCATGAATTGTTTTCGTGAAACGCCGTTTTTCTTGTTGTTAGAAGACATACATTCCTCTGTTTCTTATTGATATTTGTTAATTCTTCTTTCTAATTTCTTTTGATAGTCTATAATCAGATTTTCTAAATGGTTCTTAAATCGTATTAGTGGAACCTACTTTCCCTGCTCCAGCTTCGTGATTTTTACCTTCCATTCTTCAGGCATTGCCAGCAGGTACTCCCAGTCAAAGGGTTGATCGCTTTCGGCTTCCATCTGGTAGTACAGCGGTTTCGGATCATGATCATTGGTAAAGACAAACGCTTCACCCGGCTCAAGCTCTTCGAAGGCATCAAATATCATATCGTGACGTTTGGCCGGGGCATGGGGACGGACATCAAAGGTATTCACCACGGAGATGTCTTCGACGGTCATGTCGCTATCTTCCTTTTTTGTGATATGAATGACATACTCACCGGGCCGGTCTTTTTTATATTCCCAGCAGTGTTCACCGCTGAATTTCTTCTTGAAGATTTTTCGGATTTCTTCCGGATCATTTTCAGCAATAAGCTCCATCGTGTCTCCCTTCAGCATCATGCCGTAGCGATGAAATACTGCATATTTCCAGTCTTTCATATCCGCTTTGCGGAGATCTATCAAAGTAGAAATCTCTCTGAATTCCCGCCCCCGGGAAGCTTTGGTTCGGGTTACTTTCACTTTCCATTCCTGCCCGCCACGCTGCAAGTATTCCCAACCGACAACATTTCCATAGATCGATCGGAATTCGTAATAGAGGGGTTTGGGATCGTGATCATTAATGAAAATGAAGCTTTCCCCAACGGGCAGATCCTTGAACAGCTCCAGGAGCTTTTCGTGTCGTTTGATGGGGATAAGCGAGCGGACGTCCAGTAGTTGTTCTTGCTGTTGCATATATATGTAACCTGAATGGTGATCTTAGGGATTTCTGAATAAGAGTTATCGGGAAACTCATGGCTGATGGATCTCGCCTTAATGAATTACCTCTGCTTCGTTTTCCAGAGTTGATTTGCAGCGTATCTCCACTTTAAAAGTAAGTATCTCTTCGGTGGTGTTGACGTTTGGGGAATTGAGATTTTTAACGGTATACGCATACTCTTCGCCATTATAGTTGTAAATGGCTTCCTGAATAAGGTGCTCCAGCTGATTGGCTGAAAGTGTTTTTAGTTGATTGCACATGATAATCCGGTTTTAAAAATGTAATGGTACTTTCGAATAACCCTCCACGTTTTTCAAAATCACGTAGGGTTCGAATGGGTTAAATTTTAATCTTTCTAGGTCAGCACGCGTCCCCAGTGAATCAAGAAGTCTTATTTTAAGCTGCTTTTTCGCGCTTTCTGAAAGCAGTTCAAATTCGACTTGTTGTACGAAGGTTGCTAAGTCATTGACAATCATATCGGTACTAAATTAATTTTTAGGACTCTTTTATCTCTTTTTAGAGTATGAACATGATAATTATGGGTGCTTAGGTTCGGCTCAAATCCATTCTTTATTCAAGAGGAATATTATAGGTGCAGGAATGATCACCTTCAGCGATATAGGTCGTACGTTCGGTTTTTTCGCTGAAGAGCTTCCTGTAAAACAGTTGCTCGAGCTTACAGGGCAGACGGGTCTCCTTAATCACTTCACGAAACGGACAATTACACTCTTTGACGGTCATCGTTTCGGATTCCCGGTCCAGCTCAAATTCAGGCATAAAGCCTTCTTCGTTCAGCATCTTCATCAGTACTGAAATTTTGGATTCAGGATCATCTGCTCCTGCACTTTCAATGCGCTCTTGTGCTTCTTTGAGTCGCTGATCCCAGAAATCTTCAAAAAAATCTTCTACCAGCTGCTGGTTGCCTTTAGATTTAAGGTAATGGATGATGTTACGGATCAGCTTGGATTCTGAAGAGGGGAAAATGCTATCGCCTTTGGGCGTAAGCTGGTACTCCAGGCTGGGTCGTCCCGGTCCTGATCGCACATAATCCCGTTTTACATAACCGTCTCTTTCCAGTTGCAGGAAGTGCTCGCGTAGGGTTGTCTTGGCCAATGAAATCTGCTCAACGGCCTCATCAATCGAAAGCGTGCCCCTGCGTTTTATGAGTTCGATAATCTCTTTTTTCGATCCTGTAAACATGAGTGATTATTTTTTAGCTTGTAATTCCTTTTGAATGGCGGGTAAAAGATCGCCGCTTTCGATTTGGAACTGCTTTTCCAGTTTCCCAAATAAGATGGAAAAATTCTTGTTCTGAATCCGATGCGTAAAGCAGGCATTTCTGGGGTTATCTAAATCGTTGCTCTTAATACGAATCGTGTTCATCTGTCGCTGCAGCCGATCCTGGTCCCGCTGTATAATCCCTATTGAGCAATCGATATTTTGGATTACACCGTGATTGAGATTTTTTTTCTTCGAGGTTGAAAGCTGCTTAATAAGCGGGAAGAACTTTTTTCGCTCGAATTCGAAGTACATACCCAGATTCTCCCGGAACTGCCCAAAATGGCTTTTAATATTTTTTAGCCACGTATACTGGTTTCCGTGTATTGTTAGTACTCGGGGAAAACTTTGCTTCAATTCTTCTAACAGGTATTGAATGGGTGTTATAAAATCCCGGTCCAGTAATTCTGTCCAATGGACTAAACGGTTGATGTCGGGTTGAGAGGGCTCTGAGACGGCTGGGTGGTGCTGAGTGTCACCGTTTGTACGTTCGGTATGTTTTTTGACCCAGTCCAGCACTTCCGATTCACTCCAGTTTTGCTGCTGACAAACCGATTGGAGCGTTTCCCCTCTATGCTTAGAGAGGGATACGCCAATGGAGGCGAGCAGTTTCCCGGCTTCGTTATTTGCATGGATGATCTGTCCGATGGTTGCATCCGGGGTCAATTGAGATAGGGATTGATTGGAGTTCATAAGTTTAAGTCTACTGTCGTTTCGGTTTCAATCCGCTCTTAAGGTAGGAATGATTATAGGATAAATCAATAAAAAGGGTTTAAACCGTTTTTATAGTTGATATTAGTTTATTCGACTCCTACCTTTGAGCGGAACACATGAGAACAACCCTATTATTGAAGCAATGGCTTACGTCGTAACGGATCCCTGTATTCAGTGCAAGCACACCAACTGTTCCGCGGTTTGTCCCGTAGATGCCTTCCGTGAAGGCCCCAATTTTCTGGTAATCGATCCGCTGGAGTGTATTGATTGCGATGCATGCGTGGCCGAATGTCCCGAGGAGGCAATCTATCCCGATGATGAAGTGCCCATGGAATGGGTGGATTATATCGAATTAAATGAACGGCTTTCAGAGGAATGGGCAGAACATGTGATCAATGAAGTGAAAGAACCGCTGCCGGAAGTGGATATGTGGAGCGGTCGCGAAGATAAACGGGAGCACCTGATCGAAAATTGGGAAAACGCCCTTGAAGTCGGTACATGACTGAAACCTCTAAAGTAACGGAAAATTTCTGGTGCAATGGAAGATACAATTCCGCTTTGCTACCCAATGTCCGCACTTAATAAGAAGAAAATTTCGGTTGGGATTACCCGGAAGAAGACCCGAGATTTGGTAACTGAAAATTGGTAAATCGACTGAATCCCTTGCTATGAATGAGTCGACCATAGACAGGCGTGAGATAGCACGGAAGCTTCGGGAAGTGATCGATCCCGAACTCGGTGTGAATATCGTAGACCTTGGTTTGGTCTATAACATTCTGTATGACGATGGCAGAGTGATTGTGGAATTTACGGCTACGACACCGGGCTGTCCCATGCGACGCTTTTTGCGGCAACAGGTTGAGGAAAAACTGGCCTCCATCGACGAGATCAGGGAATATGAGGCCCTCCTGGTTTGGGAGCCCGAATGGAACGTGGATATGATCGAAGAAGACGTTGATTTTTTCGCTAATCCACCCCCGCAGCTATAAAGAAAAGATTTGAACAGGCATGGCACAAACTCAAGATAAAGTACCTGCATCCATACTGGTGGGACTGCTTGTATTAGCGGCCGCCGGTTTGTTGAGCGGATTGTATGCCGGTCTAGCGCGTTTAGGCCTTTGGGCGGGATCCGGGCATGCTATTTCTCCGACGGCGCACGGACCGTTGATGATCAATGGATTTCTGGGAACGCTTATCGGCTTGGAGCGGGCCGCAGCACTTGAGAAAAAGTGGGCTTTTGCGGCTCCTGTTTTTATGGCTGCATCAACCCTCCTGATGTTAGCCGGTCTGCATGTCCCGGCGGGATGGGCGCTTATCCTTGGATCGGTGGGACTTACCCTGGTTATGGGTTTTCTTTACTACCTGCAACCCAACATATATCACCTGATTATGGCCCTTGGGGCTGTGTCGCTGCTGGCCGGGAACCTTTTATACATCAACGCTTACCCCGTTTATTCACTGGTAGGTTGGTGGGCTGCTTTTCCCATGCTTACCATCTTCGGGGAGCGCCTGGAGTTGAATCGCATCATGCGCCCTCCCAAACAGGCCCGACGATTATTTGCCGGATTGATCATGGGATGGATCCTGGCACTGGCTGTAATGCATATCGATCGTAGGGTTGGGTGGAGCATAGCTTCAGTTTTACTAATAGGGATATCCGGCTGGCTCATAAAATATGATATTGCCCGGAGGACGATCAAAGCTGCCGCATGGACCCGCTACAGTGCCATCTGTCTGCTCTCGGGCTATGCATGGCTAATCCTGGCGGGGCTTTTGGGTTTATTCATAGGCTTACCGACGGCCGGACCGTTGTATGACGGAATTTTACACATGATTTTTGTGGGATTTGTTTTCAGCATGATATTTGCTCATGCCTCGGTGATTATTCCCTCCCTCTCGGGAATGCATATTCCTTGGCACACATATTTTTACCTGCCGCTGATACTTCTACACATATTTTTAATAAGCCGATTGGTCGGGGATCTGCTATGGATGCCTGTTATTAGGAAGATTGGGGGATACGGCAATGTGGCAGCTATTATGCTCTTCCTGGGCGGTATTTTATTTATGCTTGTGCGTCAAGCCGTAAATCAGCGAAATCATAGAAAAGAGACTTCAGCGTAAACTATTAACAGTACCGGTTAATCTTAAAAATAAAGACATATATTTATGCCGACACGAAAAGCAGAGGCAACATGGAACGGAGATTTGAAAAACGGAAATGGGACGATGTAATTTGAGAGCGGGTCTTATGAAGGCTCGTATAGTTTTGCCAGCCGCTTTAAAAATGGCGAGGGAACAAATCCCGAAGAACTGATCGGGGCGGCGCATGCCGGCTGTTATGCCATGGCACTTTCCAATGATTTAGCTGAAGAGGGGTATAACCCCAAGTCTGTGGACGCCTCTGTCCGGGTCACTTTCGAAGTAACCGATTATGGGCCTTCAATAACAGGCATTGAACTGCAGGTGAACGCGAATATCCACAACATAGATGATGCCACCTACCAGGAATTTGCGGAAGGTGCCAAAAAGGGATGCCCGGTATCAAAAGCGCTGGCCGGTACCGAAATTATCCTGGAAGCAAGCTTGGTATAGGGAATTGAGATAATAGCCGGTATTACCGGAAAACACCCGAGGGGCAATATTGTTTGTGCCTCTCTAAATATTATATTTCATGTTGGGTCTTAGCACAGAATGGGCTGACTTTCTCATGGAATGATAGCTGCTTAAACAGTAAGTCGAACAGCAGATTAATATATCAACCTCGCATTATGCAACTTTGCGTCACCTATAAAAGCGGTGGTTGGAGACGATAAACGGATAACACATTGACCCATAAAAATCAGGATCACGCCAAAGCAAAAAATATAGCGGAAAAGGTTCGGGCTGCATGTATTGAAGCTGCACGGGAAGGATTTCAGGATGCTTCGATGAGCGGACTTTGCCGGGAAGGTGCTATTGAATCTATTAAATCCCTTGATCTTGAATACACTATCAAAAATAATAGTGAAGAGTAACTATCTTCCGGTACCGACAAAGCAATCACACTGCAAAACGGGTTGGAATTGGCATTATGGCTGACAAAAGAGAAACTCCGCTTAGCAATCCCTCGCTGAAAGGCCACCACTGCTCGGTAGATTTGCGCTTAGAAAAGCTGGGGATGGTGCCCTTTTTCCAGGATCTGCCTGAAGCAGAGCTCCGCGAAGTGAATAAAAAATTCACGGCTAATCATTACACAAGGGGTGAAACCATTTACCGGCAGGGGGACCCCTCAACGATGTTGCGGGTCGTTGTAGCGGGTAACGTAAAATTGGTTTCCCATACCTCGGAGGGGCAAAGTGTTCTGCTGGATATGCTGCAGCCTGGGGAATTTTTTGGAAATCCCGCCGCATCGGGCAAAGAGGTGTATAATGAAACGGCGGAAACACAGACGGCCGCCTGTGTTCTCTCAATCAGGCTCCGTGATTTTCGTGACGTCATGAACCGGTATGCCTCGGTGGCGATGTCGGTTTTGGATATTACGACGGATCGACTTCAGGAATCCCGCCAACGCATTCGGCATCTTTCCACGCTGCCTGTCAAAAAACGCCTGGCCTATATTCTTGTAACCCTTGCTAATAAATTTGGGGAAAAGGACCGTCAAGGACTGTTGATCCAACTGCCTTTATCCCGAAAAGACCTGGCCGATATGGCCGGAACGTCCACCGAAACGACCAGCAGAATTATGAGCCAATTTCAGGACGATGACCTGATCACATCCGGCCGTCAATGGGTAGCCGTTAAAGACAAACCGGAATTATTGCGCATTTCAGCCGAATCCTGAAGGCCTTTCCCCAAGTCGGCTTTCATCTTCTAAGTAAGACCTGCTCCTTCCATAAATTAGTAGCACTTAATTGATCCAGCTCATTTTAGTGCTACGGCCCGCCTGTTACCTTTTGAGTGCATAAAACCAGGAATCCACAAAATGGTACTTATTATGAAACGGTTACAAACACCGAAGACGAAAATACTAGCTTCAATATTCTCACTTTTTTTGCTGTTCGGCATCACCTTTAACAGCCGGGCGCACTGCGATCGCATTAATGGTCCGGTGGCAGTGGCGGCGAAACAGGCGTTGGAAACGGGCGACGTTTCTTCCGTCTTGATTTGGATAGGAGAGCAACAGGAAGAAGAACTTACATCCAAGTTTCAAAAGAGCCTGCAGGCGTACCGGCAGGGAGGCCCTTTCCGGAAGCTGGCGACCAGATATTTCATGGAGACCACCGTAAGGTTGCACCGCGAAGCGGAAGGAATGCCCTATACCGGATTGAAGGCTGCCCGGCCGAGTTCAGAGGATATACAGGTGGCAGAGCAAGCCCTGGAATCAAACGATTTATCCCCGGTTACAGAGCTTCTGGCTGAAGAGATCCGGAATAAAACGAGGGAGCTTTATCAACATGCCATGCAGGCTAAAGAGAACAGGCACCAAAGCGTGGAAGCCGGTCGTGAATGGGTCGATGCCTATGTGAAGTATATCGTATATGTTCACAAACTGTATCAAAAGATTCAGGCCGGGCCCGCCCATGGTATTGGGAATAATTAACAGAAATCTTTCAATTAACAACCCATTGCAGAGGAACCCATTATGAAAACCACATTACGAAGCGACGATCTGAGTTGTCCATCATGCGTAGATAATATTGAGTCTAACTTGAAAAACACGGAGGGAGTAAACGACGCCAAGGTTCATTTCAATACCGGACGTATCGAAGTAGAGCACGATACCGGCCTGATTTCAAAAGAGGAGCTAATCGAAGTTGTCCGGCAATCAGGATATGAAGCGGAAGTTTCTCAATTTTAACCGGCCGAAATTATGAAATCACTGCAGAAGCTGTTTAGTGGATTACGCAATCCTACAAAACGAAAAAAAGCACTGCTGGTTGTCAGCGGCTCGCTCATCATAAGCGGGTGGACTGTGAACTACCTGTGGGGTTCGACCGTGTTGTTTAACACGCTCATGATTGCGTCTGCAATGGTGGCCGGAATGGAGATCGTCCGGCGGGCGTGGCAGGGACTTAAAAATCGTCATACCAATATTGAGTTGCTGGTGACTATTGCCGCAGCAGGTGGGCTGGTCATCGAGGTGTATTGGGAAGCGGCAGCCGTTACCTTTCTCTTTCTGCTGGGAGGATGGCTGGAAGCGCGAACAATGAGCAAGACGCGCAAAACCCTGCGGGAGTTGATTAATATGGCGCCCGATACCGCTTTGGTATTAGATGATGGGAGCCGTCGGGAAATACCGGCGCGTGAGGTCAGGGAAGGGATGTTGGTACTGGTTAAACCCGGATCAAAAATTCCGGTTGATGGCATCGTCGATTCCGGTAGCACCGCCGTAGATGAAAGTGCCATAACCGGCGAACCCATTCCTGCTGAAAAGCAGTCCGGTTCGGAGGTTTTTGCGGGTAGTCTTAATAAAAACGGAAGTATTCTCGTACAGACTACCAAAGCGGGCTCCGACACAACGCTGGCCCGGATCATCCGGCGGGTGGAAGAAGCCCAGGAGGAAAAAGCACCCACACAGCGCTTCATTGAACGTTTTGCCCGTTGGTATACCCCCGCTATTGTGGCATTGAGTATCATTTCCTATTTGGTTACACAGAACCTGGAGCTCGCGCTTACCCTGCTGGTGATTGGTTGCCCCGGGGCACTGGTCATTTCCACGCCGATTTCTATAATATCGGGTATCGGTAATGCAGCGAAAAAAGGCATTCTGATAAAGGGCGGCGAATACCTGGAAAATGCCGGCAAGTTATCGGCAATAGCACTGGATAAGACCGGTACGCTCACAGAGGGGCAGCCGAAAGTGACAGAGTTTGTTTACTTTCAGAGAGAGAAGATCGGTATGGGGGTTGACAAACCTACTCAATCGAATAAAGAGGCATCAGTGGTATCCGTTGCTGATCTCAGAGAGCAGTATCGCCCTGAGGAAATCGACGAGCTATTATACTGGGCAGGAATCGCAGAGATGGCTTCAGAACATCCCCTGGCCGATGCAATACTGGATGAATTGCCCTCATTATCGGTCATTCCCGAGGCCGATAATTTTACATCGCATACCGGGTTGGGCATAGAAGCCTCCTATGATAGGAAGCGAATTTTGGCAGGCAATCTGAAATTTTTGGATCAGCAAGGAATTTTTATTGGAGAAACAGTTGGAAAGCAGGTAACGAAGCTGGCCGGCAAGGGACGCACCACGGTGTTGGTAGCTGTGGATGACACCTTTGTCGGAGGCATGGGGCTGGCTGATCCGGTCCGCCCGGATGCCCGGGCGATGATTGCACGGCTCCGGGAAGATGGAATCAATCGTATAGTGATGCTTACCGGGGATGCCCTGCCTGTTGCTCAGGCTATAAGTAAAGAGGTGGGGATAGGAGAAGTGCATGCGGGTATATTGCCTGATCAAAAGAATGATATCATCCAAAACATGCAGCAAGAAGGAGAAAAGGTAGCGATGATTGGGGATGGTATCAATGATGCCCCGGCGTTGGCCACCGCCGATATTGGTATTGCCATGGGAGCTGCCGGCACCGATGTTGCCATAGAAACGGCTGATATTGCGCTGATGTCAGACAAGCTCATGAATATTCCGGAGGCCTTACGGATATCGAAACAGACCCTGCGAAATATCCATCAAAATGTAGCGATGGCATTGTTAACCGTTGGAGCTTTGTTAACGGGCGTATTTATGGGGTCGGTCCATATGGCGGCAGGAATGTTAATTCACGAACTCTCGGTAATGCTCGTGATACTGAACGGGATGCGATTGCGTTGGTTATAAGGCTGATTTTTTAATGCTTCTTTATCCGTGTACTATGCGATAGCATTTCAATTCTACGCTGAGACTTTTTTTTGAGGTTTAAAAATGAACCATGGACGTACAAAGAAATGTGTTGGCCATGTCTAAAGTAAAAAAGGCGTAAAGCGTTGATTTATACGTATTACGACTTAGGGTTGTACGTCCGGAAGTTGGTATTTTAGTGCATTTTTTTGCACAAAATCGCTCTTTAAAGAACGTCAGGCTATAATTGTATATGCAAGCAATGTAGCAAAAAGCAGGCAAATGAAGACTTTGTTGGCCAAATGTTGGACAGAATTTTACCAATATTTTGTTGAAATAAAATACCAAAAATGCACTCATAGAAAAATTATTAATTGTATATACAAATATTTACTCTCCAACACTAAATCTGAACAATTATTGGCAGTACAAATTATACCTAAAAAGATACCGATTACATCAATACCCAGTTCTATTTTGGATAACATCCAAGCAGCTTTCATAGCTCACCTCTAAAACTGAAAATCTGCTTCGGGTAACTAAGGCCACAAAAAGTGCCCTCCCTACGCTTCTTATTCCAATAAACCTACAACTGGGTATACCAAAAAATTCAAAGCCAGCTAACAACCGCTTACGCAACTAGCGTACTGGGCAATGTTGATTATAAAAATACTCCCGAAATGTTGAATACAAAAACCTACAAACAACGGCGAGGCCTATCCACTAGATGTACTTGTTGTTTACCGATTATTAATTCGAGGAAAGCGTGAAAGTACCTTCAAAATTGACATAGAAACCCGCTCCAGATGATGCATAATTTCGACCTTCATGAGTTCCACTACCCTCAATACCTGCGAACCGACCAGTTCCTTGCGTGTAGGTGAATGTACCTTCAAAGTCAACAAATTTACCATCTCTAGAGGTGGTACTATTGCCTTCAAATTTATTCGCAACAGTAGATCCATCTTCGAAGGTTAATATCTCATATCCCCAATATGTTGCATTCCCGTTAATGTCATCAATTATTTCTGTAGCGGTTACTTCTGCAACTTCACCGTTTTCCAGAAATGCTAGACCCTTTGCCCTAAGAAGCATGACACTGTGGCCGGATACATCTCCTACGTCAATAATCTTCATGTCTTCTTGTGATACCTGAGCTACTATTCGGCCTTTTAGAGTTTGGGCTTCCTGTGATTGCTGGGCAAAAAACGATGATGGCATCGTAAATAAAGAAAATAGAATTGCTACTAACATACACCGCATCGGACTATGCATAATACCTCCCGTTTTATTAGCGTAATATTAATAAGAGGTAAGCCTTCTTAGATGAGGAATAGGAAATTAGCTACTATAATTCAAACTTTGCGATCTAGGACTAAAAAATCAAGTATTCAGAGCTACATGTGACCTTATCCTAAACAGTAAGCTCTGAAGTTGGAAATTTGGTGCATATTATTACCGAAAAACGTGCTTTAAAGTATATGAGGCTGTAAATGTATATATAAGACAAACATGAATTACAGGAAAGTGAATATCCAGCCAAGTATCAGACATTATTTGAGTAGGCGAAAAGGTATCTATTTTAATTTTGTTTCAAAGACGGTTTTAAGACCTCTGGTTAGTGCTACTGGCCAACTAGATATATGTGTTTCACCCTCATAAAGGTGTGATTCCCAGGTTACTCCTTTGTATTTACGATTATTGATTAACTCATTAAAGTTTTTCCATGGCTCAATAATAACTGATTGATCTAACCCGCCTACAGCCGTAAACACCCGAGCCTGAAGTTCTGAATTGTTAGAAAAATATTGATTTTCATATTGCCAAATTACCTTATTATTCCATGCAAGTGCCGGACTTACAATTATATAACGATTGAAAATATCAGGTTTTGTAAATAGTGTATAGGTGCAAAACAATCCGCCAAATGACATACCGGCTAAAACTCGTTCATCTGTGATTCTGTAGTTTTGTTCTATAAAAGGTATCAATTCGGTTGAGATGAATGTTTGAAAATCGCTAGCTCCGCCTGCTAAATGCCATTCACCCCAAATTTTCCCTTCATCTTTTGTAGGGGTGAAGTCTCGTGATCGTTTTTGCCACCAATCTTGCATGGATCCTTCATAGGAAATTCCAACAACTATCAATTCGGGTATTTCTTTGCTCCATGATAGCCAGTCCACAATATCTCGAGCCATGCCAAATGATTTATCACCATCAAGGACCATTAATAGTGGATATTTATTCTTTGTGTTATTGTAAGAAGGTGGTAAGCCGACATTTAATACGAAATCATCTTCTACATTGGATGAACTGATTTGATTAACCTTAGTTTCATAGTTCGACTGCTGAGCATTGATAGCCATGAGAGGCATCAAAATCAATATCACTAGAAAGGCACGAATTTTCTTCATTTTTCCTCCTCTTTGTCTATCATAATATTAAGTGGATATATGGATATTATCTGGATTCCAGATATTCCATGTCGCTTGAAATTCATATGCTCCTAAAATTCCCTATAACTTTTAAGTTTACTGGATATTATTTTCTACCAGTTCTTGAATAGGTTCAAAGGTAGTTTTTACGTTGTTCCATACATCCTTTGTGCCGGGATAATTTAAATAATAAGATACCAGGCCACCTATATTTCTTATTTGTAACTCTTTGTCTTCCCTTCTGCTGGAAGTACGCATGACTTGTACATACCAGCTTTCTAAGGTGTTTAGCAGGCGGAGGTGAATATGTTGAAAAACAATTTTTTCACCTGGATCCAGAGCTTCCAAAGAAGTTCTGCCACGGTGAATAATAGATCCGATTTCCGGTGACTGTGACATCTTATCACAGAATACATTCAACGAATCATAGGTATGTCTAAAAGCATTGAGTTCTCTCTGGTGGTTTATAATTTTTACCTGTATAGCAATATAAATAAGCGTAATAAATACAGCTATCGTACTGGCGATTTGAGCAACTACACTTAGAGCTTCCCAACTCATAATAACTACCTCCGTATTGTTAACTTTGCGTGGAATCCGGTTCATTCATTGTAGAATGCAATAACTCAATTTTCCATTGATCCCTCTCTTTGGTAAAGACCGCACTTTCGGTCCACTCAAAATGGCGCTCTTGACTACCTTGGAGCATTGTGCCATTATTTTTATATACCATCCAAGCTGTTGGTCCTCTCACCGTTGTTTGCATATCAGAGAACTCGTAAGAGAGGCTTGCATCCCCTTCGAATCGTTTAATAAAACTTATGAACTTATCGGTATCCCACACTGGACCATTCTCAACCAGAATAAAATCGTCTGATGTAACTTCACGTATTCCGTTATAATCATAATTGGAAATGCAGTTAAAGAAGCTTTTTAATGTTTCTTCAACTTTGATTTCTTCTGCCTCAAAATTTATCTCGTTATTGCTTTTCGTATGATTACTCACCAAGACTAAAAGTATCAAACATGCAAATATGAATGACTTCATGGTATCCTCTTTGTGATCTTATTTGTAATAGTTACCAAGTTTCTCCCCAATATATTCGGCACCCTTTTTTGTTAAATGGCCAAGACCATCTATGTAATGGGAACAGAATTCCACTTGAGGGTTCAGAACCCTTAACGCAGCATCCTTTTTCTGATGAGTTACCAATCATTATATGGTCTCACCACAAGCCGAATAATCTCTCTAACAAGTGTTAATTCTAAATCTGGAATCTCAATTCCACGGTTAGTCTCCTGTTCCGACACGAGGATTGGTATCATGGAAAACACCCTCTGGGTTGGGATACCAGACCCAGGCATGGAGCCCCCATACACCGGCATCTTCTACGTGATGCCAATGATCATGATCACCTGGAAACAGGTCTGGGAGCTCCTCTTCGGAGGACACCAAGTTGTCCGGTACCAGGTATTCTACTGCTACCAGTCTCCTGCTATTCGGATCAGCCGGGTTATGTACGTATACGAGCGCTTCCGGCATTGTAATATTCACGTTTAGATCCATTAACCCCCCGTTTATATAGTGGTAACCCATAAATGGTATGAAGGGAGTTGCCTCGCCATACCCTTTGATTTCTGCTTTTCTCACATCATGATATTTGGCCGTTGCGGAGCGGATACGGGCAAGCATATCATGTGAGATTGCAACCTCCGGACGGTGTGATTCGGTGCTTAGTTTTGTCACTTGGTCGGTCGACTCCATATTTTGGCTGGATACCACAGGAGAGTCGCATGCGGTACTGAAAACCAGGACACTCGCGATCAGGACACATAGTAAGGCGTTGGACAATCTAAAGGTCTCTCTGCGTAATTCATTGAGTTGCTTCATTGGAACCTCCTTTTTTAAAATTACGGGGAGGCCGTCGTATAGAACAGAGGAGTAATACTATATCCAAATGGATATGCCGAAAAGATGATAAGCAATAAATCTTAATGTATATGTATATCTATATAAAACATAGGGTTAAATAATTCAACCACATGCGCCATACATATACATTTTACCAATAAAGAAATTTATGCAACTCTCAATAGATTTAGTGAAACACAAACGCATTCACTTATTTTTTTTGCCATAAAAATCTAAATGTACGTTCATTGGGTTTTAAGAAAACGAATCACTTCTTCGTTAAAGTCTTGAGGGTTTTCATAAACGAAGCCATGGGAGGCCGATGGAATTACTATCCGTTTACTGTTAGGCAAACACCTTTCAAGTGTATCATTAATGAGACCAAATACTTCCGGACTCAGTTCACCATCAATCAATAATGTTGGTACATTTACCTTACCTGCATCTTCACATGAAAAAGGCGCAAAAAGGTTTTCTTCCTTCATTGCCCCTTCTAATTCACGTGAATTATCCATCATGTTCGCCCGTATTGTTTTGGGAAGCTTCTCATATGCACCTTCACCCAATACTATATTAATAAATTGGCGAATTGCCTCTTCAGTCTCGCCTCTTATAAAAGCTTCACGAACTTGTAGGTTGGGGTCTCCTTCAGAGGACGTTTCAAGCAGAGGCATGACCGGCGGTTCTCCCAAAATCAAACTTTGAATCAGTTCTGGATAATTTCTTGTAGCCAAAAGAGCTGCGAACGCCCCAAAAGAGTGGCCGACAAGATGGACTTGTTTTAATTTCAAATGCTTAATGAATTCGACAAGATCTTTTGCATGAATGGTTACAGAGAAGTTTGAACTATCCTGTGGCCACGGATTTGGGAAATGGTACCGACGGCTATAAGCTATCACCTGATAATTATTAGAGAATGGTCCGATTTGCTCAGTCCATGTTCGATAATCTCCCAATGTACCGTGAACAAAAATAATTGGTTCCCCTTCTCCTGTTTCTATATAGTTCAATGTGACGCCATTAACCTTTGCTTCTTTTATTTGAACTTGTTCAGTCATCTTGTCTTGCTCCTGTCCAAATAATGGATTTGCAGATAAACAAACCATGAATAGAAGATTGATACAAACTAATATAAATTTTGGCATGCTGACTCCTCCTGAATGATTTGAATTATGGCTAATGTAATATTATGTCGTTCCTGGATATTATCTTTATTCCAGATAATGTTCCCAAGCACCATTCTAGGGATTCTAAGGGAGATAATGTGAAATATTATCAGCCTTAACATTCTCAGCAATCTTGAGCTGCCCGCTCGGAAATAACGGAAAGCTGCCGGTGCTGTTAAGGCTGCCAACATAAAATCTCCCCTCTTTGTGGGTTGTTAAAAGCAGCTAGTATAAAACCAAATTTACCTCAATAATACTTCACTTAGATTCTAAATATGACTTTTACTAAAAAACATTAGAGGGAGGTTGCTTTTACTAATTTCTAGGCCTGTATATGTCATGAGTAAGCAACTTTATGGTGGTATTGCCTGTATTTATAGCTGCGTCGGTTAACGATGAGCTGACAAATCCCACACCAGTTGGTAATTCCATGGTTTGCTTATCCCCTCCTTTGAAATAAACATCAAGTGTACCTCCTTCAATTACGTAAACAGTATGATCGGGATGAAAATGCCAGCCAACAGAATCACCAGGTTCCATTCTTCCAATATACATTTTGATGCCTAGTGTATCTCCAAGTATTTCTACATTATCAGCTCCTATTACCGTTAAATCCATGGCCGGATCATAAGTAGATATTGAATATTGTTCATTCTGTTCTACAGGTGAAGCCTCTGTGGCTGCTTCATTCTGATTCATATTTTCTGATTGTTGATTGCAAGCAGTAAGAGTAAAAATCAAAGCTGCAATTACTAGAAAAGCTATTGAAATCTGAATTGTCCTATTCATCACATCTTCCCGATTTATCTTGTGAATTGAATTAATTATCCCTGTTGGTATGGGGAGTACCGAGAAGATGATTAGGAGTAACCCTATAGAAAAATAATGTAATAAAACATATATAAAACAATCATTTATGTATAGCAAACTCTATATATTTAAGCCTCTTTCAGCCAGCCTAAGCCTTTTTTATAATATACCCGTGCCGAATTAAGTACCCTCCAAGGAAGTGATTTAAAGCTGCTGGTTGATTAAGACTGCTGATAAGATGACCCGATTAGCCCCACAGAGATTCAAATCAAAACAATTTTCTATCACAACGGTAATTTAATCTGGATTGCCAAGTTGCTTGACTATAAATAATGGCAATAAACTGAAGTCGCAGAAGCTTATCCTTTAGTTTTCTAGAATCCAAAAGAATGTGCTATCGCTACTGAATGAAGTAAAGATACCCAAGCCATTGGTTATGTTGGTGGGTGGTTCATTCAATTGTCTCGAATCCTGTTCTCGCTCTTCATATAGACTTACGTAATCTTTATTTACGCTATAAACAGTCACTTTATGCCTTCCGTAAAAACCTCCCCTAAGGTCTATCGTGTAGAAATCACTGTTAGTAGGGGTAGTTCTAAATGATAAATTGCCTGCAAATAGACCGCCATTGAAACCGGGTGCGTTTTCGGCATTAATAATGGGTATTGGATTTTCTTCGAGGTTCTCTACTACAATAAAATGATAATTTTCTTCAGGGTTGTTCCATGTTACTTGTGGCTCTGGCAGGTTCCGAATGATTTCAAAGGGAGGTTGATCTGAGTCTATATAAAGAATGTCGTCAGAAACCTGAACACGGTTGGGTTGCGGGGGTACACTGGTTTTAGAAGTAATCTGGTTATTGTTATAGTTGACTTCAAGTTCATAGGTGCCTCCGGGATTGATGACAAGATCATTACCGGAATAACGATATAGCCCGGAATCTCCCGGAGCAAGAGCGAAAAGATAGGGTTGTCCCTCATAGCTCACTACCACTTCAGCATTGTTAATGGGCTCAGGAATCGTATCTGTACTGGACAATGGTATCATCAGGGACAGTTGAATAAGTTCTGATGTTCCGTCGCTGTATAAATATCCTTCAACCACAGGAATTTCTTGGACCTCGGTCGGGTCGGTAAGGTGATCACATTTTGATAAAACTAACGTGATTAATCCGGCTAGAAATAAATATTTAATAACTTTCATAATTTCCTTTTATAGATTGATTCTGAAAAATAGATTTGGGGTAAAACCCAGGTAGTTTATATCTGTAACTGCAACATTCTGATCATCAACAGAAAATTCACGATACCATACATTATCTCTGTTATAAACATTGAACACAGAAAGTCCTAACTTGGCATTATTCCCGCCGGTGCCAAGGTTAAATTCATAAGTTGCCGACAAGTCCATCCGGTGATAGGCAGGGAGTCTGAATTCATTCTTTCCCCCAATATGCAGGTAAGAATATTCGGTTCCGTCAAGAAGAGTGAGGTCATAGTAACCCACTGGGGCTGAGTAAGGCTTGCCGGTGGCGTACACCCAGTTGGCAGCAAGGGTCCATTTTCCAAATTTATAACTACTCACTAGCTTAAGTTCATGTGTTTGATCGTGAAGGGCGGGGTAGGAATTTCCATTATTTAGACCATCGAAGGTATAGTCAGTATCACTTAGAGTATAGCTGATCCAACCGGTATATCTACCAATATTCTGTTTAAACAATACATCAATCCCTTTTGTGATACCATCTCCGTAAAAGAACAGCTCTTCCTGTTCGATACTGGACAAAGGTCCACCAAAGCGAAGTGAGTATTCAGACAATCCACTTAGATTTTTTTGGTATACTTCCACATCAAGCAGAAAGTTGGGGCGTTCATAGGATGCACCGACGATATAGTGCTCTGATGAGCCAACCGGCATGCCATCATTACCTGTCAGAAGCCAAAAATCCGTACTGCCCTGTTGGATGTCTTCCTGGACCGTACGGTTGATAAATTGGTTATACTTTCCCCAGGCTCCCTTTAATTTTAGTCGGTCGGTTAGACGGAGTTCCAGAGAAGCGCGGGGTTGCCAGTAGAATTCTTCGGTCACATCATAGTAGCTGGCTCGAATACCAGTTGTTATTAAAAGCCTATCAAATAGGGTCCAATCATCTTGTACATATCCGGTATAGATGGTTCCAAGATTACTCCGGTTTACAACATTTAGCGTATCGTTGATTGTGTTTCGATAATCAATCTCATTTTGGGTAATCTGTCCCCCAATATTGAGGTCATTGGAATCCGAAACTTTGTATTCGGCATCAAACTTAAAAGTAACATCACGAACATCGTTTTCCCCACTAATATCAAAACCGCCAAATGCCTGTTCGTCACTCTCACTTGAATTTTGCCGGACGCGGTCAGAAAAGTAGTTAGAGTAGGATAGCACGACATTGGTATAAAGCCTGTCATTCCAAAGGCGCGACCAGCGAAGACCTGCTCCGCGATTTCCCCACTTGGTTACATCGTTTATACTGAGATCTGTAATATCTTCCTCGCTACTGTTTGGGCCAAAACCTCCAAACTGTTGTACTCTAGAGTTGTCCAGATTATCCTGCCCTCCGTATAAACTAATGGCAATAAGATCACTATTTGACGGGCGATAAGTAATTTTAGTGTTAAGATCGTAAAAATTAAAATCCGGCTCGGTTTGAAATTGGCCGCCTCCGAAGGGACCTTGTATTTCTCCTCCACCGGGACCCGTGTTCCCATCATCGAAGAGTCCAAAAATTTTATTATAAATTCCTGTTTGTAAGATATCGGTATAGGAACGCCGCCCGGAGATAAGAACGGAGGCTTTATCGGTTACAGGAAATTCAAGCGTTGCATCAGCACTAAGAGCACTTAATCCTCCGCTAAACTTGAACTCGTTAAAATTTCCTGACCGCCCATTCAATTCCATCACACTTGATAACCTCCCCCCATATTTTGCGGGATAACCGCCTTTATGAAGCTGTACATCCTGTATAGCATTGCTATTAAAAGCGCTAAAGAAACCGAAAAAGTGATCCACTTTGTAAAGGGTAATTCCGTCGAGGGTAATCAGGTTTTGATCGGGTGTACCACCGCGAACGAATAGACCGGCAGTTGATTCATTAGTTCCACTGACTCCTGGTAGCAGTTGCAATGCACGTGATATATCTTTCTCTCCAAGACTTGGCAAGTATTGTATCTGGGTAGGTGAGATTGATGTTCTGCTAATTCGGTCTGATTTTATGAATTCATATTCTTCGGCTTCAACTGTAACCTCATCAAGTTGAGTTGTGGCCTTGGCGAGTTGCACTTCTAACAACTGAACAGTTGCTTCTGAATCTATTGTCACAGTCTTACTCTTATAGCCAATATAACTGAATGATAAAGAGACGGAATCTGATGGAAGGTTTACGATAGTAAAATATCCGTCTGCATTAGTTGTAGTACCTCGTTTTGTGTTCAGTATCCCAACGTTGACATTAGGCAACCCTTCACCCGTACTTTCATCTTTAACAATACCCCTAATTGAACCACTATGTTGGGAAAGGGCGAGCTCAGGCAGAAAAAGATGAGCCATCAGTAACGTTAAAATTGCTTTTTGGATGTATTTCTTATTCTCTGCTTTTCCCATTGATCTGTTTCTGATTTAAAATTGTGAGGATGGAAATGCCGCTTAAAACAGTGCACCCTTGAAAGCCTAATTTTCGTTCGCTGGCTTCGTATATAAGCGAGTTTCTTGCCCCGGTCTTAATTATGGCAGATGCAACTGCTGCATCTGCCATAAAGTTTAGGCGCCTTATTGAACGAATTAATTGAGTTTAACCAATCTATGGTCAGCAGATCTCATAATAACCCGGTATGTTTTACCATCAGTCTGAAAATCATTTACATACAGCTGTCCAACAGATATATGAAGTGTTTTTGCTGCTGAACGCTCCGAAATTTCCGAAAGGGTTTGTTCCGTGATTGTGTAGGTACCGTTTTGCTCCTCCAATAGGATCATTTTTGAATGGTCCCTGTTAAATGATCCCGGTTTTTCTCCAGCCTTTGGATCAAATGACGGACGAATGTGAATCGCAACAGGCTTTCCTGCTACCGCATCCCAGCTCAATTCAATTTCTCCGGAATGATTTTCAAGGATTTCGTCGGATGGTGAAAGAATGGACACCTGTTTGTTCGGAGTAGTGGTTGTCAGATGTAAGGCTGGAAAAACATCGGATCCGGATGTACTGATGGAATATTGGCTACCGGCGTCATAGGAGAGGGATGCCTGTTTCGTAAAAGGACCAAACGACCGGTGGCTATATATAATGTGTTCTCCAGAGAACCGACTTTTTTGTTTTGTCAACTTAATTGATTCACCCCTTGCAGACTCAATACTTACGCTCCCCATTTCTACTGTGGGTGTATCATAAGGTGGTTTCAGTAACACTTCTTTATCAAATCCTATGGCCAATGCCATACCAAGTTCATCATTTTCATTAGAAAATAGCGGGTTAAGAGAACTCCAATTCATAGAAAAAATGCCATTTCCATGAACTTCATTATTCTCAATAGAGATAAGTGCTGAGGTCATCGGATCCATTAATTGGATGTCAGATAAATTCTCTTGGGATGAATTGAGTGCGTCTGTACATGAAATTACATTTACGATAAATAGTGATAGAATAGCTATTGATCTTAGTTTATGCATGTTTTTCCTGCTTTAAGAATTAAGGTTATAATTTGCTGCTTGTTTGTTTAGACAAACGCAAAACAAAATTCTTGCATAATTTTAGGTACTGATGATAAATGGAATTGATGTATTGGGATAGGCAGAGAATTGAAGAGAAGTTGACTACCCTTATTTTAGATAATTTGTAAAGCTGGTTTTTGGGCAGTTTTATGTATTGAAAAATGTATTTCGGGAGAGGTGCAAGAAAATCTATTTTATTGCAGTAAGAAGGGTTTACGTAACTTAAAAAGTTGGGCTTTACCCCCCCCCAATAACTCTACTAGAAATAGCCCATTTACACATCTTTGAGAAGTAACCTAATTTTCTCTTTTCTAGGATAAGAAAGAGGATTACTGGTTTTTGAAAGGCCTGTTTAACTGTGGTGGATTAATGCCATTGGGACCGGGCCCATTGCTACGGCCAGCTGACATAATTCGCTTGATAAAGATTCTCTGTTGATCCTCTGATAAGAACGTTTTTGCACTTTGTAGACTCTCCAATGCATGCTTGCCAATTTCTAATCGGAGATCGGCAATCTCACGCAAGGTTTGCTGTGAGCTAACAGAGTCAACCCCCTCTTGGTTTATTAGTGCATTAAACATTTCCTCTTCTCGTAATCGAATCTCTTCCCGAAGGGGTTCAATTTCAGCACGATAGGATTTTACAAGTTGAGTCAGTTTTTGCTGTTGCTCAGGCGACAGATTTTCAATTTTTTCAAAATGGCTGGCAAATGGTGGTTCATATTTTGGCTCTGGATTCAATAACCGAGCTATTGGAGGGCGTTGATCTGCCACATGCAGGTATACAATCGTTCCCAAAAGCCCAATATTGAGAACCACTAAAAAAATTAGAGCGCCGGCTATCGTTTTCACTTTCATTGTCAGTCACCTTCGATTTCAGTTAAAACTTCTTCCAATTTTGATCCAAAATTTGGCTGAGCCATGCCTTCATAATAAAGTTCTGTTACAGATATTTGTTCTGGCGTTTGTTCCTCATCTGCGATGTACACCAATTGTTGGCCTAATAAAAATCCAAACAGTAGTCCGAACAGAATTAGTGATCCAGTCATTGCTTTGGAGAGTCCCAATAAGGCTAGTTTATTAGCTTCATGCTCTTCCTGTTCACTCTCAACTTTGCTCTTTATTCGAGCCGGCAAATACGGATCTTTTTGCAAAAAAGGTAACTGATTTGTTTTGGGGTGTTCCATTATGGTTTGCATTGTATGATAATACTTTGCGCAGTGTTCACACATTTCTAGATGATGTTCGACAATCTGCCTTTTCTTATCATCCAGTCGTCCCATGGACCATTCAAGAAAATAATCGTCAACATGATCTATGTTATCATTCATAGATAATACCTCACTATTTTTATTCTAATCTCGTAAATCTTCACTATACGGTTTTATTAAGACCATTAATTTCTTCTTTGCACGAAAAATTCTCGACTCTACAGTACTCAAACTAAGATCCATTGCATCAGCTATATCTTTGTTACCCATCTCCTCATAGCGTTGCAGAATCAGGGGAACTCTGTATTTGATGGGAAGCTTTTGTATCAGTGTCCAAATAAGGTTCTCCTGTTCCTCTCTTTCCAATTTTTTATCAGGGGATTCATATCCGTCATACCCCCAAAATTCAAATATAGGTCTCTCAGATTGCAATACTTCTGAGATAGACTGTTCCAGCAGATCTAGCCAATTATACCTGTTTTGTTTCTTCAGGTAGTTAAGAATATGATTTAGTGCGATCCGGTAAATCCACGTGTAGGCGCTTGACTGGTGATTAAAATTGTCAAGATTCTCATATACTTTTATAAAAATATCCTGGGTCAAATCCCTGGCTACATCTTCACCGCCGGTCATTCTATATGCCACATTCAAAATACGATCGCCGTACTCTTCATACAGCGCATCAAATGTTAACGTTTGTTGTTGTGTGGATTCTGTCATTAAAGCATCATCGTTCAGCTGCTTACTAAGACTTAGTTTTGTCCTATATAGTTAGACAAATCATAGTAAAGAATCTTGCAAAAAAAATTCTGGAAGCTTGAACTTAAATTGAGAAAGCTAAACAACTATCTTGGATAGGAATGCAGAGTATAATCATAGACAGGAAAATGGCAAGTATTAGAAACGTCATAAGTGACTTCAGGATCACCAACAGATTTAAGTTGTTCGTGCTAAAATCTGTCCGGATGTGTTCAAAACTAGCTTACATTCACCTAAGAGTTTTATAAAATCGCCAAGCCACCAAAACGACCGACACGACATTTTTATTGAAAACTTAGTAGGAAAAATAGAATTGCTCTATTTATTGAAATATTTCTGGAAAACGTGTCGAGATGTCGGTGCCCTCCTTGTGTATAAAACGTTAATAATTCAAACCTCATTTTGCTTGAATGGGTACCTTTAAAACAGCGGGTGTTAGGAATTCAGATTGACCCAACGTGGATATGTCCCTTCGAAAGCCTAGTATAACACTTAGAGAGAATTTGGTCCTGAAATATTGTTCTGAATTTTTATGAGGTGCCCTAAGTCCATATAGCTGGTCTATTGGTCCTTTACACAACTTGGACGGGCCAAATTGTTGGCGGTATTTTTAACCCCTTATATTGAACAGTTTCTTAATAATCTTCCCTTTAAGTTTCGGAAATACCTTCAAATTAGTGAAGGTTAATTGTTCTAATTGGTCATTACAATTCGTCATTATTTCATACCCGTTTTTCGTAATTCTAACAGTATCCGAATGCCTAAAGCCTCCAACTCCCTCAATATATATTCCTGGCTCAATACTCACGACCATATTCTCTTTGAGGATCGTTTTATCTCCAAGGGCAAGATAAGGTCCTTCGTGATTCCCCAACCCTATTCCATGACCTGTTCGATGCATTAATTTATCCCCTAACCCTTCTTTGTTTATGAATTCTCTTGAAGCAATATCAACCTCTTCAGCAACCACACCTGCTTTGATTACTTCATAACTTTTTTTCCTCGCTTCTAACATCAGTTCAAATATTTCTCTCTGTTCATTGGTGGGTCGTGCTGTAAAAAATGTTCTCTCGAGTTCTGCTGCATATCCATTTACCCTCAAAAAAGCTAGACTGATATGAGAACCATCAGTTAATAAATCTCCGACTTTGGGTATACCATGAGGCTGGTAAGATATTCTGCTTGGCCAAGCTGCTACTAAAATATTAGAGGACAGATAATCAAAATCAGTTTCTTTGATTACTTTTTTTTGAATATCCTTTCCTATTGAAAGAACTTCCAATTCTGACATTCCATAGTAAGCACTTTTATTGAGTTTAGATATTGCTTTATCACAATAATTAGATGCTTGTTTAATGAGCTCAATTTCGGTTTTGCTCTTGATCCACCTTAATTTTTCAACAAGGTTACTTAACCTAACCGAAAAACCTTGCTCTTGTAAAAAACTTCCCAACTCATAGGGTGATTTTGATGAAAGTCCAACAGCTGAATGATTTTGAAGTTCATTAATTAAGATGTCTTTCCAGCGTTCAGGACTTTGGGCAGGGTATTCCCAATAACAAGCTATGTTGTCTACGTTATCAACTTTTTTTAAATGAGCCAGTTCCATTTTTGGCAGAATGAAATTAACTTCATTTTTTTTGATAATCAGCAGAAATAGCCTTTCAAGAGATTTATAAGTCAGCCCCGTCAGATAATAAATATCTTCCTCTTCCGCTACGATCAATTGGTCGATACCTTCTTCTGGCAGCTTTTTTTGAAGCGTTTCTATTCTCTTCTTGTATTCTGATTTATTGATTTTCATTTTTCTTTTTTGACTACCACTTTTGTTGGCATATCACTGACTCAATACATTTTCCTGACTCAAGCGTATATACCTTATCACCTGACTAAGTGGTTATTCGGTACTATTTGGAATTCAAATACATTATTAAAAGCAATGCTAGTGATTTAAAACGAGATATGCGAGGTATCAAATAGAGCTATTGTCAGGACCTTTGCCCATAACATGCAAGCAGTCTTAGCAGCTTTCAAAGCTCTCTCCAAATTAAGCTGCCAGAGCTGCTTTGGGCAACGAAGGCTGCTTACTAACAACCTAGCATCCACCTGGTAGTTATATACCTTCTCCTGACAAGCCAATACGACAAACACGACATCCTTTTTGAAATATTTGTAGGGAAAATAGACATACCCTAGTTACTGAAAAGTTTCTGAAAAACGAGTCGGGATGTCGGTGTGACTCTTCTCCCTTAATTAGCGTGCCTAAATCAGCAGGTATACGAATCAAAGCTTTTTACTAAGTCAAACTTCTAATGTCCATGTTGGAACTAGATAAAATTAATATGTACTAATAAAATTAGAATTATCTTGACATTTGTCGCACTATAAGCTTCTATTTAAGAACTACACGTCAAAGAAATCGTAGTAAGTAAAATTGTTATTACTCCATTTAAAATAAACTTGCATGTGTTTATGTGCAGTTAACAAAATAATGGAGGTAACATGAAACGATTAATTTCTGTATCTATCATATGTAGCTTATTCCTGCTTTCTTTAGGATGTGAGGATTCAGCTATAGCTCCTGATGCAAATCAAGGTGCCTCAGAGCTTTCGTTGCAATTTAATCAGCAAAGCCCTGATTTATTACATACACGATCGGCACCATCTCTTCAATCTACCATCGAATATGTATTTGCAGGTCATTTAGGAATCACGGACTCTGAGGGAAGACTTCTTGTATGGGAAGCAGAGATCCACGGAGATTTAGAAGGAACCATGAAATGGTGGTTTGTTCCTGGCGGTGGCCCACCCAATAGACCAGAGGAGGCACATACAGGTTTTTACGAGGCAAGATGGGAAGTCTGGAATGCTGAGGAAACGGTTTTAATGCTAGCTGGGAAAAGCAGCGGAGTGACTGCGCTTCCTAAAGGTAAAGACGGTATATGGAATGGTCATGGAATGGTTACAGAAACCCATACTGATTATGAGGCCTGGAATGGGCGGCGTATCAAAGAAGGTGGAAATGTTAATTTTGAATTCCCCTATTCGGGTGAAGGCACCTTTAGAATTAACTAAAAGCTATTATATGTTTTTATACCCTCCCCCAATCTAACCAAAGAGATTGGGGGATATTTTTACATTTTAAATTTGATGAGGTTGCTAGAATACTCATATAAAATAATTTCCATTTACGTTCCTAATATTTCCAAATATCTATTTGTTAAGATGAGAATTCATAAGCTCTAATTATCTTTTAGGCCAAGAAATACTGGAATTGATACTTACCATAAGTTGGGAATATAGTGCACTTACCTGCTAATAATCGCTCTTTAAAGCACGTTAAGATATAATTGTATATGCAAGCAACGTAGCAAAAAGTAGGCAAATGAAGAATTTATTGGTCATATGTTGGACAGAATTTTGGGTATAAAATGATGAATTTATTAACCTGTAATTCGACAATTTGCTATTAGTAATTGTATATACAAACTATTAAATGTCTCTTGTAAATCTACATTAAGGAAAGTTTTCACATCCCAAGAATACTGATCCCGCATTCGCTTCCCTGGTGCCTTCACCCGTCGCCTAAAAATCAAATGAATTCGGGGTTTTGATAGCTATGATGCTACCTTGTTTTGTTTGGTTTCTACCAAAAGGTGAGAGTCGGTATTTAAGCCTTGAAAGAAAGACAATCTTACAACAGTTCTTACATCTTGTTATATTCCTAAACTTTTTGAGAGAATTAGTACAACCGCATGGACTTATACTATTAGAAAAATAAACGTGATATGAATTTTGGCTTCTTTGATTTACTGCAACTGATTGGAGCATTGGGAATCTTCATCTATGGGATGAAGGTATTCAGCGACGGTCTCCAAAAAGTTGCCGGACACAAATTGCGTACTATTCTTAAAGGTATGACCAGCACCCGTTTCCGGGGTATACTTACCGGTTTTACCGCCACAACCATTACACAATCTTCTTCTACTACCACAGTCATGGTAGTCAGTTTTGTGAATGCCGGCCTTATCACATTTATTGAATCTACAGGCGTGATAATGGGGGCCAATATCGGGACGACCGTTACTGCATGGATGATTTCCATTTTTGGGTTTAAAATGCAGATTACACCCATAGCAATAATGCTGATTGGTATTTTCTTTCCCTTCATCTTCTTCGGTCGCGAACGCTTCCGCAACCTAGCTGAGGCTATGATCGGATTTGGTATTCTTTTTATCGGTCTTGACTTTATTAAAAACGGGGTTCCTAACATACAGGAAAACCCCGCGATGTTTATGTTTCTGGATCAGTTTACCGAGTTTGGATTTCTATCGATCCTTATATTTGTGGTAGCCGGAACCCTGCTAACCCTGCTCACCCAGTCTTCATCCGCCGCCTCAGCGATAACTCTGGTAATGTTATTCGAAGGCTGGATTGATTTTCCCATTGCGGCTGCCATGGTACTTGGTGAGAATATCGGAACCACCGTAACCGCCAATATAGCCGCGCTGGTAGGCAATGTTTATGCTAAACGCGCCGCCCGCTTTCACTTTGTGTTTAATGTATTCGGGGTATTATGGATGCTGTTACTTATCAATCCATTTCTTGCGGGTATTGATGCAACGATGAGTTACTTTTTGCCAGGCTCTGCCTCCATATTAAATGCTACAGATCAAGTAGGCAGGGCAAATGCCACCTTGGCACTTTCGCTGTTTCACACCGTATTCAATGTGGCCAATGTATTGTTACTTGTCGGTTTTGTCCCTCATATTGTAAATTTTATCAAGAAGTATCAGAAAGAAAAGAAAGATACCCAACATCGTCTGCAGTATATCTCTTCCGGAATGATGTCTTCTCCGGAACTCTCCATGTCGCAGGCACACAAAGAGATTGAACTGTTCGTGAAGCTGATAGAAAAGATGCATTTCAATATTAAGGGATTGCTGTTTAAGAAGCAGAAGAAGCAAGAACGCTTTTTGGATAAGATCGAAAAACGGGAGCAGATTACAGATAACATTGAGCTGGAAATCGCTGAATACCTGACCAAGATTTCTAGCTACAATCTTACGGAAGAGGCAAGTCGCCGAATTCGTGGGATGCACAGCACAATTAATGACCTTGAGCGAGTAGGTGACATCTATTTTCAGATGTCAAAGACCTATGAGAGAATGATATCAGAAGGAAATGAACTGCCTGATGAAGCCATGGATAGACTGAATAAGATGCTTGATCTGGTACATGACTCCATTCAAAATGTCAGGGATAATTTGGCCATGGAAAATGGAGATATCGATCTTGAAAAAGCGGTTCACATTGAAAATTCCATCGACCTCATGCGGGATGAACTTTTGGAATTTCATTATAAACAGCTCGAGAACAATATCTATTCAAATAAAGTCGGTTTCGTTTTCCTGGACTATCTGAATCGCCTCGAAAAGATTGGTGATCATCTCTTTAATGTTAATGAGGCTCTCGCTGGCGTAAAAGTGAAAGCAGCTTATGATAGGGTTTTCGAAGAAAGAGGGGCGTAGTTAGTAAGCATTAGCTTTCAAAAAACTGGATTCTATATATAGCAGTATTAATTTGAAGGCAGGAATCCGGTAAGTCCAAGGATGAACTTAAAAATCCGATATCCAAAAAAGCACTGCAGTGCTCCTACTACAATAGTCAGCCCAAAAATAATAGTTCGTACATCTTGATGTAGTTCCATGTACACATGCTAGTAATTTTAGAAGAGATATTCGAGTAGTTATCTGTAGGGTACATGTTAAAAGAATTGGTTAAAGGAGAGGGCAAATCTGATAAATTTTATCGATTGTTAAGGTAATTATGGGTTCATAATTGAGTAGTGTTTTTATATTATGTAAAATAGAAATGCATCACCAATTCACTGCAAAGAATGACTATTATGACAAGAGAAGAATTTGACAACCTACCAAAACCAAAATTTAAACAAGGACAATATATTACAGACGGGAGAGACCAATCTTTTGAGATTGATTTTGTAGAGTGGGATTTTGAAAAAGAGGGGTATTATTATTTTCCTCGTCCTGATACCTATGCGGGCAAGATTTACCAAAGCGAAGCCAGGTTAACTGACCCACCACCACACCCATCTCTGTTAGTTTATGAGATGCTATTCGGGAATAAATAGACCGAATTTCGCACAGCTTTTTAGTGGTACGAACGTACCACCTCCCTCACATTCTTTTAAATACATTTTGTCTTTAAAAAAGTAGGGATGACCACTACTTGTCATGCGAATTTATATTATGTAAAGTTATGTCAAGTAAAATCTAGACGGAAACTACTTGGCATGGCAACTTTAAATTTATATCAGAAAATCCGAAAAGGGAATGATCATCACCCTGTTTACCTGCGCATAACTCACAACCGAAGATCAAGAATGGTAAATCTTGATATCAGGATTTCTGAAGACGACTGGAACGCTGAACGCGGAGAAGTTCGAAGGTCCCATCCTAATCACACATGGCTTAATAATTTTCTGAAAGCCAAGAAAGCAGAGGCTCAGCAGCAAATACTTAAGGTAAGGTCCAGAAAGAGTAAAGGAATATCTGTGGAGGTGTTGAAAGAGGCAGTGGAAGGAAAGTGGCAAGACATGACCAACTTCTTTTCCTTTGCGGAAGACATTATTGCCGATTTTGAGCAGCAGCAAAAATATAACCGCAAGCGTAATTACAAAGTGGTAATCGGTCGACTTAAAGAATTTTGGGGCAAAGATACTCTCGCTTTCTCAGATTTGAATTTGACCTTTCTACGCAAATTCAATGTGTTTTTGGAGACGAAGTATGGTAATAATCCAAATACCCGAGAAAATTATTTTAAGAAGATACGCAAAATCTTCAATGACGCGATTCGAGAGGGATATGTAGAGCGTTCGCTTTATCCCTTTGACCAGTTTGATATGCCAAGTGCTAAGAGTTACAAAACGAAGCTTTCCTATGAACAAATAAAGAATATGGCTTCTGTTGAATTGACCAAAGGCCAACGGCAGCGTCAGAGCCGTAACATATTTGTATTTGCTTTCTATGCCAGAGGTATGCGGTTTCGTGATGCTATACAATTGAAGTGGAAAAAAATTAAAAATGGGAGACTTGTATATCGAATGTCAAAGACCGGACAGCTGGTAAATATGAAACTACTTCCTCAGATGCAGAAGATATTGGATGAACACAAACCTGAGGAAGGAGAGCCTGACCCAGAAGATTTCATTTTTCCATTCTTCGAAAAAGAAAAAGACTATGGCAATAAGAATTTTTTAGATAAGCAGGTCTCTTCCAAAAACTCATTAATTAATAGCAATATTAAAAAGGTAGCTAAGAAAGCAGAGATTACGGAACGTGTCTCCTTTCATGTAGCTCGTCACTCCTTCGCTTATCATTGCCTAACTATGGGAAAAGATATCTTTACCATCAAGGACCTCTTAGGCCACAGCGATATTAAGGAAACCCTTCGATATGTGAAGAGCCTTGGTGCCGATCACCTGGATAAGGAAGTAGACGATATATTTTAATCAGAACCCTTTCATCTTAACCAAACACCTTTTATGTATAACAACTATTATCTCATTCCTGAAGAATTATCAGATACGTATAACGAAATTACTTTTGAATCCTCCCCTTACCATGACACCTTCAAAGTATGGTGGAATCGGTCTGTTGACTCCATAAAACAAGATAACTCGGCTACGGAAACCAAACGTTTGTTCAATGGCCTTGCTGATTGCAAGAGATTGTCAGACGATTTACGGAACAGAGTTGAAGTTAAGGTTCAAAACGTTAAACAAAAGCGAGAGACTTTAGTTAATCGTTTAACGGAAACAGACAGTAATAAAGAGCTGTATGCAGAATTGTTAAACATCTGGTCGGATTTACCTGTGCAAACGAACGAAGCGATTGAAAAATCATTGAATTTGTTAAACGAATTCCAGCCTAGCCAACCAGAGCGCTCATTTACTAAGGCTGAGACTCTGTATCATAAGATAAAAGGAATCAAAAAAGTACTGGACCAAGCCGCAATTTTATACGCCAAGTATTTAGGCATAGAAAAGTGTATAACATTTTATTGGGAGTGGGACCAGTTATGTTACTATGATGAGGCCATGTCTCATACACCAATAGTCAGTTGTGACGAAATAAAAAATGTCAGTATCAAAGAGCTTATAGCTAAGGGGCATCGACCGGATCATGGGGCACGTATACGCTACCGGTATTATATGGAAGAAGAGGAATACACCATGAATGAAGCCTACATAAAAATACGTGAAGATCTGGAACAACTTAGGCCTGAAGTTACCTATGCTCTGCCGGATAGCGTCAGAAGTTTCAATAAGACAGCTAAAAACTACATCAAAGAACTTCAAGATGTGAATTAGTAGTAAAAAGAGTGCATAGAAGGGAAGGTATTTGCCATTGAAAAGCGCCTAATAAACCCGAAACTCATAGCGAATTAAAACAGTAATTTAAAAGAACAAGCTATGAGCAACCATATACAAATAACGTTAAACGATGATCTCCTCAGGACCTTTACCAATGCCATAAAAGAAGCGGTCAGGGAAGAACTTCCCCAATACCAGGACAGCTTCCGTAAGGACTGGCTTTCTACCGAAGAGGTCATGGAGATGTTAAGCGTCTCCCGAAGGACCATTCAAAACTATCGCGACGAAGGCAAGGTACCGTACACTCAAAACGGACGGAAAATCTTGTACCCTCGCGATGGTATAGAAGAGTTCTTGCGTAAAAACATGATTAAAGCCTACCGATAACATATGAGGGGCGACCAACTAGTCGCCCCTTTCTTGTTAAACATCTTCCTTCCAAATTGAAATCATTTCTCTCTTATGTATAACAATTCAGAACAATGCTGTCTGTCCTGTGGAACCGATATCTCAAATAAACGCAATGATGCGAAGTACTGCAGTGACCGGTGTCGGATGCGGTACCGCAGAAAGCAAATGCACGATCAATTAATTGAGGAACTGATACAACTTTTCACTCAGTTGCCGAACCATTCCGTACAACGCATTTATAGGACACTGTTACTGACAGGTACAAATGCAAAAGACGGAAATTATCAATCATGGGGAAGTAAAGAGCTTGAAAGTATGTCTAAAGACCAACTTAGAGACCTAATTAAGGAGAAACGAGTCTTGCTGAATGCAGAAAAGGTTAAATATTGGTGGGTAAACCGGAATAGTTAGGGACTCCAAACGTATTTCATTAATTGTTTCTACTATAGAAGCAATGGCAAATGGACTCTACCAGGCTAAATTGCCTAATAAGGGTCATACAAGCCGTTTAAACACGTCATATAGTGTAAATGACATACATTATTGTAGCCAAATTGATCTGCTTATCCCGCTTTGTATAACACAGTTAATGGTTAAAAGTGGTTCTCGTTAAACAAATTTATATCTGCAAATCCTCTCTTTGTATAACATTGTGGTGGGCAACAAATGTTGGTTTCAACAAATCAATATTTACGTTTTAACGTCATGACGGTATAACTTTAGGATTTGGAAATATCTAATTTCGGAATCTTGAATTGATCTATAAATAAATCCTACTCTGGAACTGCATATATTTTTTTGATTTGTTGGGATGTAGAATTCAACAACTTTCTTGAGGCTAAATTAAACATATCAACACCAATTAAAATGCAGACTAATGTTGAGGATTTTTAAACCCAGGAAATGCTTTAACCCACTCCCAAAAAGCTTCCCAAAATGATTGGCCATTAGATTGATTTAGTTTTGGGTTCTTGGCTTTCTGATCACTTTTCAATTCGTCTTTAGAACTCTGTTTATCTAAAATGGTATTAGATTTTATTGGTTCTTTTATTCCTAGGAATTCTTCAACAGAACTAGATTTGGTTCTATTAAGCGCTTGATTCAATTCTACATCATTAAAGTACCTTTGACCAATAAGCCAATTCCGATTCTGATATACATCAAAAGCTTTTCCAAAATAGGATTTATTATTTTTCTTTGGTTTTTGGGGATTCTTTAAAAAATAAACATAGGGATAGGACCTCTTATTTACTTTATTTTCATCCCAGCCTATGAACTTTTGAAGTTTTTGATGTGGTGTTTTATAGCAAAAACAAAACTCAAATACATTCATTACGTATTTATTTTTAACATCAACAGCATATTCACCTGGCTTTACTTTTCTAAGCTGTTTTTTGCTTCCCTTATTTGCTCCCCATATATAAATGGGGTCTTCTTTTGTAAAGTGCTTTTTAAGTTTCTGATAGATATTCTTTGGCACAAAATTTTCTAGTTGTTCTAGATAAAAAGATTGATCTAAGCTTTTCTGGCGATTCTTTGATGACTTACCGGCAGCAATAAAATATACACCCATTATTTCACAATTTGGTTAGCATTTAAAGCAAATTTAATGGTGAGAATCGACAAGTCTAAATGTTTGGAATTGGCAACTAAGCTACCTCATGATAGAAGAGGATGTGTTGTGAAAGCCAATGTTTAATGTCTACAACTTTGTGTTTAATTGATCTTTTATACCAACCTATCGTATATATTATCATTTGCTTCTCTGTAATTAGGTCCCGAACATTACTAATTTTCTCCTTTAAACTTGCTAGACTTCTGTTATTTTAGTTAAAATCATTTATTAAGGTCAGAATGTTGGTTTAAATATTATTGATGGCATCTCATTTTTTTACGAATCAAGAAGGTGACGAACTACAACAGAAGTTCGAAGGGATATTTAACAACTACATAAACCTCTATGCTTTTCATGCGGTAGTTGGATATTTCCGTGCATCAGGGTATCACGCTATTCGAGAGCATTTGCTGAAACTAAGTGATGTAAAGATCCTCGTAGGAATTAATGTTGATCATATGATTGCCGAGGCTAAGCGCCGAGGCCTTATGTTTATGGGGGATCCCAAAAAGACCCGCGAAGAATTTGTTAAATGGATGCAGGAAGATATCAAGGAGGCCGAATATTCTAAGAAGGTGGAAGAAGGCATTCTCCTGTTTATGGAAGATATCATTGATGGGAAGATTGAGATTCGTGCTCATAAAAAGAAAAATCTGCATGCCAAGATTTATATTTTTCTACCGGAAGACTTCCATGAAGATGCCCAATATAGCGTTATCACCGGTTCTTCCAACTTAACTCATTCCGGGTTAGGTAATGGTGACAAAGATGCCAATTATGAATTTAATGTAGAGCTAAAACGGTATGATGATGTAAAGTTTGCCGAAAGTGAATTTCAGAAGCTTTGGGAGGATGGGGAGGAAATTCTGCCCGAAGATATCCAAAAAGCGAAAAAGGATACACATATTGGTAAAGAGTTTACGCCTTTCGAGCTGTATATAAAGTTTTTGATCGAATATTTCGGAAAGAATATCGACTACGATCCAGAGACTGTTGGTGATGTCCCCAAGCAGTTTATGAAACTGTCTTATCAGATTGATGCCGTAAATCAGGGATTCCAGATGCTGGAAGATTATAACGGATTCTTTCTTGCAGATGTAGTCGGTACCGGGAAAACTGTGGTAGCGGCTATGTTGGCCAAACGATTTATTATTGCGAACGGCACTGGTGATACAAAAATATTAGTCGTATATCCTCCGGCATTAGCCAAAAACTGGAAGCGTACATTCCGACTATTTGGTATTGATAAGTATGCAAAATTTATCACTAACGGAAGTCTGCATAAGATTGTGGAAGATAGAAACTTGGACTATTGGCCAAAGGAAGATTATGACCTGGTGATTATAGATGAAGCCCACAAATTTCGCAATAAGAAAGCGCAGATGTTTGAGAATCTTCAGATCATTTGCAAGGCGGGACGATATAATAACGGCTTGATCGATAGTGAAGAAAAGAAAGTAGTGTTGGTATCAGCTACTCCCTTAAATAACCGTCCTGAAGATATCTATAATATGATTCAGCTCTTTCAGGATGCAAGACGATCAGATCTGCCTGTAACAAACCTTACTTCCTATTTTTATCCACGTATCAAACGATATGAGGAGATTATGAAAAGGAATGAGCCTGATATTGAGGCTATTCGGGAGTTATATGCTGATATCCGTGAAAAAATACTAAAGCCGATAACAATCAGACGCACCAGAAGAGATCTCGAAAACGTAGATCAATACCGGGAGGATTTAAAGAAGCAAGGAGTGGTATTCCCTGATATTGCAAAGCCGCGGAAGCGTGAGTATGAATTGGGAGATGAGTTGCGAGGCTTATTTTTTGAATCGCTTGATTCTATTCTTGATGAGGATAAACTCCGCTACTACCGGTATCAGGCCATTAAATATTTAGATGAGGAAATAAAAGAGGAATATTACGACACTGCTGATTTAACTTCGCGTCAACTCGCGAGGATGATGACAACACTCCTTGTTAAGCGCTTAGAAAGCAGCTTTAAGGCCTTCAGGGATACACTAAATAACCTGCGTGATTCCACGGCGAATATGATTCGCACCTATGAAAATGGAAAGGTATTTGTAGCACCAGATCTGGATGTCAATCGGCTTATGGATGAAGGATTGACAGACGATGAGATCGAAATGAAGATTTTATCGATCTCAGATGAAAAGCCTGGTAATCGAACATTTGAGCCCGATGATTTTCGTCCAGAATTTATTGAAGGTTTGCGAAATGACTTACAGACTTTGGATGCCCTCTGTGATCAATGGGATGATGTAGAAGAAGATCCAAAGTTTAACAAGTTCCTTGATATGCTCAAGAATGAGCTTTTTGATCGTTCGATCAATCCTTCTGGAAAGTTGGTAATTTTCTCAGAAGCAAAATCGACTATTGAAGATCTTAATAAAAAATTAAAAGAACACGGTTATGATAGGGTCTTGACGGTTTCGGCTGATAATAGAAGTCGTGTATTCGAAGATGTATTGGCTAATTTTGATGCCAATTATGAGGGAGAGGTTAAAGATGAATATGATATTATTATAACCACAGAAGTATTGGCTGAGGGCGTAAACCTACATAGGGCTAATATAATCGTAAATTATGATACCCCCTGGAATGCCACGAAGCTCATGCAGCGTCTCGGGCGAGTTAACCGGATTGGTACACGGGCTGATACTATATATAATTACAACTTTTATCCTTCTGATGAAGGAGATATGATCATCTCATTAAAGAAAAAAGCATTAGTAAAGCTACAAAGCTTTCATTCAGCTTTTGGTGAGGATTCCCAAATTTATTCGTTGGATGAAGTAATCGAAGAGTTTGAGCTTTATAAAGAAGGACAGAAAGAAGATGAAGATGTCCGGCTAAAATACTTAGAATTCATTCGTAACTTTAAAGAAAATAATATCGAAGACTTTCGTCGCATAAAACGCCTTCCACTCAAGGCAAGAACGCTCCGATCTGCCGAAGAAGATGACAAAGGAACGGTTTGTTTCCTCCGGACGGACGATAAGAAGGAGCTATACTATGTGAGCAAAGATGAGCAAGTCATAGGGCTAAATTTTGAGGAAGCTGTAAACATTTTTGAAGCAACGGAAAAAGAAGAACCGCTTGGCGAATTGCCAGATTGGCACTATGACCATATAAATCGTGCTAAAAGGCAGTATGAAAAGGATATTCAAGAATTAAGGCCCGAAGGAGCTGTTACAGAAAAGAAAGATGCGCGTTATAATCGAGCAGCTCGCTTTTTAAAAGATATCAAAAGATATATTGATTCAGATCAGATGGATGAAGTATATCGCCGTCTTAAGAAGCTGATGGACGAAGGAACCTATGCTAATTTATTGACTGAGATAACGCGTGTACTAAACAAAAAAGCGAAGCCTTCTACGTCTTTTCGGGAATTGGAAAAGATTTCTGATAAATATAGCAGTCGCCTTAAGTTCTCTGATGAGAGAAAGGATAAAGAACAGGATCAGACGCTTTTACGACCAGAAATTATTATCTCTGAAAGTTTTAAGACATAATGAATAAAACTGAATTAAAAAATATACTCGCATCGGAATATGACCGATCATCATGGATCGAGTTATTAAAAATTGTTTTTAAAACGGGGCAAGTTTTTGTTGACCCTGCTCAAGCAAACTTGCCAAAAAATAAAACTAATTCAGCATTTCAGTTAGGCACTTTTAAAACATCGGATGATTATGAGATTGCTATATTTGAGGTAGAAGTAGATGAAAGTATTGATCTTTATCGAAATCGTGTTGGGGTAAGAAATCTACTGCAAAAATATTATAAGAGAGTAGATGGAATTTTCGCAGTTTTTACTCAAGGGAAGCGATTTCGGTTTTCATTTATTTCACAACTTTATGTATGGGATGAGGATGAAGGCAAATGGGTAGAAAATGAAACAGAGCCTAAAAGATTTACTTATGTATTAGGACAGGGAGAAACAGTAAGAACTCCTACTCAACGCTTTCTAAAGTTAACAAAATCGAAAGAAGTAAGCTTTCATGATATAAAGGAAGCCTTTTCTGTTGAAGCATTAAATCGAGAATTTTTTAAAAAATACAAGGAGCATTATAATAAGTTTTGGAAATTTCTGGCTAGCGAAGATTCTGGATATCGAGGTTCACTAGTTAATAAAAGTAAAGAGTCAGAATCTGATCGGACAAAGCCAATACGTGATTTTGTAAAAAAGCTTCTGGGGCAAATAGTATTCTTGCACTTTCTCCAAAAGAAAGGGTGGATGGGATGTCCAAAGGATTCCCAAAAATGGGGAAATGGAGAAAAGAAGTTTATGCAGTTACTATATAAAAATTTCGAAAACAAAGACCATTTTTATAGTCAATGTTTGACACAACTCTTCTATGAAACATTAAATACTAAGAGAGAAAATGATGTTTTTTCAGTAGAAGGTCTTAAAGGTATACCTAATAATACTCGAATACCATACTTAAATGGAGGTTTATTTGACCCTGAAAAGAATGATGCAATTTTAAACATTGATTTTCCAGATGAATACTTTGAAGATCTTTTAAACTTCTTTGAGCATTATAACTTTACCATCGATGAAAATAGTCCAGATGATCAAGAAATTGGCATTGATCCAGAAATGTTGGGTCATATTTTTGAAAACCTTTTGGAAGAAAATAGAGATAAGGGGGCTTTCTACACACCCAAAGAGATTGTCCAATATATGTGTAAAGAAAGCCTTATTGAATATTTACAAAACGATTTTAGTACGAAAAAAGATATTGAAGAGTTTATTCGATTCCATGATGTCTCAGATAAATTGGGGCAATCAAAAAATGCTTCATTAATTAATCAACGATTAGATGAAATTAGGGCATGTGATCCAGCAATTGGATCCGGTGCATTTCCAATCGGAATGTTGCAAGAAATATATAAAGCAAAACGCTTTATATATCCCTACTTATCCTCCAATCATGAGTTTGACCCAGCAGCTGTAAAGAAAAATATAATACAGAATTCAATTTACGGCGTCGACATTGAAAAAGGCGCAGTTGATATTGCTCAATTAAGATTTTGGCTTTCTTTGGTTGTAGAAGAGATAGAACCTGAGCCATTGCCTAATCTTGACTATAAAATTATGCAAGGTGACAGTCTACTTGAGCAGTATGAAGGTATTGAGCTAGGTAGGATCGCTTTTACCGATAGTGAAGTAACTGTTTTCGACTCTCAGGCAGATATGTTCTCTGGAACCGCAGATGAGCCTCAGTTACAGTACGATTTTTCAGAAGAGGACCGAGCAAATATTAAGGATTTACTAAGTGATTACTTTAAAGAAGAAGACAAGAATGAAAAGGCGAAAATTCATAAAAGGATTGATCAATTAGTAATCGAACATATTGACAAGTCTCTCGAATTTTTTGAGAACAAATTACATATCAAGATTGCTGAATGGGAAGAAAAGCTAAATAAGAAAGTTGAGAGTCTTTCTGGAACTAAGAAAAAGCAGTATAAGAAAGGGAGCAAAGAGCAAAAAGAGATAAAAAAGCTAAAGGATAAGCTTAAAAAGAAAAGTGAAGCAAGAGAACAATTACTAAAGTTTGAGGAAACTGAAGAACGTCCTTATTTCCTGTGGCATCTATTCTATATGAATGTTTTTGAACAGGGGGGATTTGATATAATGATTGGAAATCCTCCATATATTCAATTGCAATCTATTCGAGAAGAGGCCGACAAGTATGAAAAAGCTGACTATGACACCTTTAGACGTACAGGAGATATTTACTGCTTATTTTATGAACAAGGATTCAATCTTCTGAAAGATGGAGGGGTTTTAACTTATATAACGTCTAACAAGTGGATGAGAGGTGGATATGGCAAGGTTCTTCGAGAATATTTTACCACTGTTAATTCGCAGAAAGTTATTAATCTTGGTCCCAACGTATTTAAAAGTGCAACAGTAGATACGAATATCTATATAGGTAAGAAAGAACCTTTCCAGAATGAGGTAAAAGGTTATAAGATTAACAACAGAGATCAGCTGAAGAATTTAAAGGATGATGATTTAATTCCAATGCAAGATGTTGATGAAGAAGCTTGGGTTGTATTAGATGAAGATGAACTCGTTATTGATAAAGCCTTTAAGAGTTTTGGAAAACCACTTCTTGAATGGGAGCTAAAAATTAACTTTGGTATAAAAACCGGTTGTAATCAGGCATTTAAAATTGATCAAGAGAAAAGAGATGAGTTGGTAGATAAAGACCCAAAAGCTAAAGAAATAATTAAACCTTTACTCCGTGGACGTGATATTGAAAGATATAAGGCGGAATGGGATGGTCAGTATTTGATAAATACACATAATGGAGTTAAAGATTTAAATATACCGCGCATTGATGTTGAGGAATATCCTTCTATCAAAGAGCACTTGAAAAGTGAAAAACACTGGGAAAGTGTTTCTAACCGATATGACCAAGGGGATACTCCATTTAATCTCAGAAATTGTACCTACGTCAAGGATTTTAAAAAAGAAAAAATCATCTGGAAAAGAATAGGTTCTATCATGCGTTTTGCCTATTCAGATGAAGAAATCTATTGTTTAGATAGTACGTGTATCGCTACGGGCGAAAAGATTAAATACCTCACCGCAGTATTAAATTCTAAAGCTGGGTTATATCAGCTTTTCAAAAGTTCGCCACAGACTGGTACTGGTGACCAAATAATTAGTAACCAAGCTCTGGAGCCCTTTTTAGCTCCTTATCCATCTGAAGAAATCGAGCAAAAGTTCAATAACTTGGTGGACATCATACTGTTCATAAAATCTTGGGACAAATCCGATAAAGAGAGAATTATTGAGGCTCTCTCCGACGAAACTATTTCAAGCTTATTTGAAGATGTTGTTGACCATATGGTTTATGAGCTTTACTTCGAAGAACATATGAAGCAAAAAGATATTGACATACTTCAAATCATTGATTTCCCAATTTTAGCTGATATTGAGACGGAGGAAGAAAAAAGAAAAACTATTTGGGATTTATATAATCAATTGAGAAAAAAAGAAAATCCTATTCGTAATCGGATGTTACTGGCTTTTACAAGAAGTCCCAATGTCATCAAGAAAATAAATGATACTGTAGTACAGTGAGCTTACAAGAGCTTCATATTGGAAACTTTAAATTTTTCAGAGACGTAGATCCAGGTAGTCCACTTCTCAAAATTAATGGAAGGAATCTGCTAATCTATGGTGAAAATGGAAGTGGAAAATCTGCAATATATTGGGCGTTATATACACTACTTGAATCGAGCATAAAAAAGTCAGATGCTGAAATTGAGAAGTATTTTGATAAACGTAAAAGAGAGAGTCTTGTTAATATTTATGCTCAGAGTGGTGGGGATGCATACATCGAAGCAGTTATTAAAGATGAACAAGGGAGTAAAAAAAACTATAGAGTTTCGAAAAATGATCTGGATGTAAGAGGTGATTCAGATTTACAAGAGAGTAATATGGCATCTGATTTTATCAATTATCGAGTGTTGTTTCAGTTGCATAATCTTAAACATTCTAATGAGAATGATTTATTCCCATGGTTCGAAGAGGAAGTGCTACCCTATGTTAAGAGAGGTTCTGAGCCTTGTTTAAATGAATTTGAAGATTTAAAGAATGGACCAGATAAAGTTACAGATAAACATGGGGATGAGGTATTTCCAACAGCGTCATTAAGGACAAGTGACGACCCAGGTGAGAAGCAAAATTACGAGTACTATAAAAGTTATAAAAATAGAGTAGGGGCTTGGAATGATTGGTTTAAAAAGTATTTAGAACGCATTTTCTTAACTGCTAATTCGATTCTGCAGGATGATTTTGCTTATAATTTCAGAATTACTTTTGAAATTAAAAAAAAGGCAAGGTTCAACTTTGAGGCTAGTGATGAAGAAATAGAATTCTATAACCCAAAAGTCTTTTTAAAGGTAATTGAATATGAGGGTATAGAAAATCCTAAAATACCAAAACCCCATACCTTCTTAAATGAAGCAAGGTGGTCAGCAATAGGGTTAGCCATCAGGTTTGCAATTCTCGACCAAAAATTAGATCCCGCTGAACTCAAGTGCTTAGTAATTGATGATATGCTACTTAGTTTAGATATGAGTAATCGTGATGTTGTAACAAAATTGTTGCTAGAGCGATATTCAAAAGAATATCAAATAATATTCATGACTCACGATATAAGCTACTTTATTTGGCTGAAGCATGAGCTAAAAAATAAAGGCCTACTTGATGACAGTACTTGGAAAGCCTTAGAAATGTATGTCAATGAAGGTGAGTCTGGGAACCCGGGTAGCTTTGATGAACCGTTACTTTTAGAGAGCGAAAGTGAGTTGGCAATTGCACATCGGCATTTTTCCAATCATGATTATCCAGCTGCTGCTAATTATTTACGAAAATGTGCAGAGGATTTGTTGAGCAATTGGTTGCCAGAAAAATATTGGAAGGATAAAGAAAGTAAAAGTCATCATAATAATAAGATGCCTTTATCAAATATTATTGATGCTGGGATAAAATTTTTAACAAGAATTAACCAACCAACTGATCTTTATAAGGAGTTAAGAAAATATGTCAGTATTTTGCTAAACCCATTATCTCATGCAGAAGTTGGGGTGAATAGATACAAAGTTGAGATCCAAAGTATATTCGATCTGATTGAAGATATCGAAGCCTTCCATGATTCGATTGAATACAAACCTTTGGCAGCAGGGGGAGAAACGTTACAAATGCGAATACCTAAGCCGTCAACCAACCAGATATATACATATGTATTTGATTTGAAAGAGAGCTTATATGAGGTAAATGTTGATGGGGAAATAAGTTTATCACAATGTACGGTAAGCTCAAAAGAATGCTTCCCAATTGAAGATGGAAGTATAATTGAAGAAGAGAGGTGTAGATTCGAAAAGTATACTAATGAAAAATTGATTCAAGCATATTTGGGTATCTGTGATTATGATGATGAGTTTACTGCAGAAGATGATTACAGGCCGTTCCTATACAAGGATGATGAGAAAATCTAATTAAGTTAATTATGGGGTAATTATATCAGCAATAGAATAGAGGACTTTTTATGAAACATTTATCAATGAGAGTGGCTTGGCACGATAGCAAATGGAACGGTACAGTATGTAATAAGCCCAATATAAACAGCTATTGTTTGCAACTTCCAAGAATTTATGAAAATAAGAAAGATGATGAACCTGCAAATGCCGAATGGAAAGATTTAGAACCAGAGCAGTTACCACCTTGTAAAGCAGAAGGTGGTGCTTTTATGAGCCCTAATATACATAGACGAGGATTTACCCATCCATATCAGAGTTTTAGAGACACGCATAAGCATTTGGAGTATACTATATACGAAGTCCCACCATACACTACTTTTGCAGTTCCATATTGGTGGATGTTGGAAAAAAATCAAGATCAAATATCTGAAGAGTACCCAAATCTAATTCAAAACTATCAAAAGGCGCCCTTTAGGTCTCCTTGGATTTTTGATCATCAACGCCAGCATGATATTGTAAATAACTTTTTTGGTGAGTTAGATTCAAATGAATCATTGGTTCTTTTTTATACAAAATCTGGTCAACCTATAAATGAAGATATCAGAAGACTTTTAGTAGGAATAGGAGAAATTACTAAAGTTGGTAATACCTTAAGCTATAAAAAAAGTGGTGAGGGTAATGATTACCCAATTTGGGACCGTCAAATTACTCATTCCATTCGTGATCATGTGGATAAAGAGTCTCATAAAGGTTTTTTAATTCCTTACCATGAATATCTTGAACTCCCAGATGATTATGAGTTAAAGGTAGACGGAGAAATAAAGACGAAGGATGAGTTATTAGAAGAAATTTCGGTTTCATTATTAGAACTAGGACAGGATCTAAGTAGGATCGATGAATTTTCTTATGGTAGTGAGCATATCGAAAATAGATCGATGCTAGCTATACTTTCGATGCTGCGTGAAATAGTAACAAGTATTCAGAATCATGGTATTGTAAAAGGACCTTGGAGGAAAAGGTTACAATGGCTTGGCGAACAAATCGGAAAGACTAAAGATCGAATAGGGCCATTTCCGTCTTTTGGTCAAGCTTTGGTTGCATTTGGATTCAGACATGGCCACTTGTTTGCAAAAGATATTTATGACCTTAATCTGTGCGATCCCAAAGGAAATCCTTGGGATGTATTTGATAGGGCATTGCATGGAAGGGTTAAAGAAATTACATCCGAAAAATATTATCGAGAACTCCAAGAAAAGCAGGCTATTTGGGATGGTTTAAGTTATGAGTTGCAAGAGCTACTCGAGTTGCTTTCAAGGTTTAATCTAACTGCAAGGCAAATAAAAAAATGGTACAATCCTGATTTACGCAAAAAATTCACTAATCTAAGTACAGAAACCATACTAGCTAATCCCTATGTATTAGTCGAAGATGATGATCCTGAGGTAGATGAACATGGAGTATCAATTGAAACTATAGACTCCGGGGTATTTGAGGATAAAGCTATTCAGGGAGATAGTGTTCCGGCAGATAAGTATCGTGTTGACTCAAATGAAGATAAGCGAAGAGTTCGGGCTGCAATAGTTGAACTTTTAAAACGAGCAGCTGAAGAGGATGGAGATACACTACTTTCATTTACTGAAATATGTGAAAGAATAAATGCGCTAAAATTACCTTACGAAATTGAGATAGATACAATATTCTTACAGGCCCATGTAGAATATTTAAAAGAGAAATTAACTCATATTACCACAAATTCAATACAAGCCCTCCAATTAAAACATTATGATGATGTTGAAAGTTATTTAAAGAAAGTATTTGTAGCTCGTGCTCTAAAGGAACTAGAATCAATTAATGAGGATTGGGAAGAATTAATTGTAAAAACTATTGAAGAGACTGGAGCAACTTTTGACCCAGAGAATCAAAGGCACTTGGATGCATTGGAGGATCAAGCAGAGTCTCTTGAAAAAATCTCAACTCATAAGTTGAGTGTTTTACATGGTCCGGCTGGTACGGGGAAAACTTCTGTTCTGGGAGCTTTTGTAAAATCAAAAAAACTGAGAGAGGATGGAATTCTGTTACTTGCACCGACAGGTAAAGCCAGGGTTAAATTGGGTGATATGGCAGGAACAGAAGCATATACGATTGCGCAGTTTCTAACGCGGTTGAAAAGATTTGATTGGAAAAGAATGAAACCCCGCTTTATTGGAAAGAAAAAATATCGAAGTGAAAGAACCATTATTGTTGATGAATGTTCAATGTTAACTGAGGATGACTTTTATGCTTTGTTTCAAGCTATAGATATGGCTCATGTAGAACGTATTATACTTGTGGGTGATCCCTATCAATTGCCACCTATTGGAGCGGGGCGTCCTTTTGCTGATTTATGCTCATGGTTAGATGTTGAACACGAAGATCAAAGCGAACTGGATAAAAGAAGGAAAAAAGCTGCAAAAGCTTTAGCTAGACTTGAAGTCGTTGTCAGAACGAGCGGTGGTGCTGATTCTGATACATTAGCGCTTGCTAATTGGTTTGCAGGTCGCAAGGCAGGGAAGAATAATGATTCTATTTTTGAAAGGATTGGAGATAATGAAAAACTAAATGACCTTAGGATTGAGTTTTGGGAGTCGGATAATGAAATAGAAGATTTATTTAAAGATGTATTAATAGATGAACTTGATCTTAATGGAGAGGGAGATTATCAAAACTTTAATCGTGCGCTTGGAGCAGAGAAGAATGGTTTTTTCCCTCAGGATAATCCCGAAGTTGTAGAAAATATGCAGATATTGACTCCTCAGAAAAATCCAATATGGGGGAGTTATTCGCTTAATCGTCTTATTCAAGAAAATTTTAGAGAGCGTCCATCTAATTACTGGGAACGAACTTTGGGTGATCAGCATATTTGGGAAGGGGATAAAGTAATTCAATTGAAAAATGAGAAGAGAAAACCTTATAAAGAAGATAAACAATATCAGTTATCTAATGGTCAGATAGGTTATGTATTTGACCAGAGGAAAAATTATTTAAACGTTTATTTTTCGGGACATCCGAAGCTTAGTTTTGGGTTTTCTAGTCATGACTTCGATGAAGAGGGTGGATTAATTGAATTGGCATACACTATAACAATTCATAAAAGCCAAGGAAGCGATTTTAATAAGGTGTTTTTAATTATTCCTAAAGACAGCCCTTTGTTATCAAGAGAATTACTTTATACAGGGTTAACTCGGGCAAAAGACCAACTAGTTTTATTAGTAGAAGGAGATGACTTCAGTTGGATAAGCAAGTATTCTAATGCCGATAGTTCTCTTACAGCTAGGAGAAATACTTTGTTATTTAATAGTAGTATAAGAAAGACACAGTCTGCAATACCATATGTTGAAAATTTAATACACAAAACTAATGATGGTACTTTTGTTCGTAGTAAATCAGAAGTGATAATTGCCAATCTATTATATGAGGAAGGAATTGAGTATGAGTATGAACGCCCATTTCAGACTGATGATGGTTGGCGGCTACCAGACTTCACGTTTATTGATCCAGCTGGTGATTTAATAATTCTTGAACATTTAGGGTTGTTACATAAGCAAGCATATAAAGAAGACTGGCTTAAGAAGAAAACATTCTATGAAGACCATGGTTTTATTTTAGGAGAAAATCTCTTTGTAACTGTAGATGATGAGAGAGGGGGTATCAATTCTCAAAAAATAAAGGATCAAATTATCCCAGAGATTAAAGAGCGTGTATTATTTTAAAAAATCATCAAATCTGAAATAATCGAGTATTTAATTAGGACTGCTAGAGTAATTATATACAAGAGATATGAATCTACCTGAAAAAATAGAGCATTATACCTCACAGATCGATTCAATATCTGAGACAATTCTTGAGCAAATGAAGGATGGAAAGTCAAATTGGGATATGCCTTGGCATGAGGGAATTCCAGAAGCCTGGAATCCGGTAACAGGTAAATTCTATGGTGGCAACAATTTTTTATTGCTTTGGCAGGCCTGTATTAATAACAATTATACAACTAACCATTGGGCAACTTTTAAGCAATGGCAAAGAAAAGGCCCTGGAGTAAGGGTAAAAGCCGGTGAAACAGGTACGCTTGTTATGTTCGCTATACCAAGGGAAACATCCGATGAAGGAGACGAGCAACAAGAGGGGCAAAAATATTTTGACTTCATTAGTGAGGAAGAAAAGGAAAATGCCCGTGAAGATTTTTTCTTTAGATATTATTGGGTTTTTAATGCTGATCAAGTAGAAGGATATGATAAAAGTCAGCCAGACCTTTTTACTGAGAATATTTCTGATTTTGATAGATTAAAGAAGTTCATAAATAAAACAGGTGCAGAAATAAAGAATGGTGGTAATCGAGCCTTTTATACAATAGTTGAGGATTTTATTCAAATGCCAGAAATGGCAAGATTTAAAGCAGTTAAAGGGAATGGCTCTCAAACGTTGAATTATTACAGCACATTGCTGCACGAAATTATACATTGGACTGGACATGAGACAAGATGTGGTAGGAAGTTTGGTTTTAAATTCGGTGATAATGCTTATGCTTTTGAAGAATTAGTTGCGGAGTTAGGTGGGGCCATTTTGACTACACAATTTAATACACAGCCATTTCCAAGAGAAGATCATGCTGTCTATTTAAATAGTTGGATAAAAGTGCTCGAAAATGATTTTTCATATTTTACAGAGACTCTTGAATTAGCCCGAACTGCAATTTATTGGCTATATCAAGAAACTGATATTCTCCCCTTTGATTTAAAACCTCAATATGGGCGGTCGTTTTCGGAAAGCAGAGTTAAAAATTGGGAAGCATTGGTAAATTGAGATATCATTTGAAATGAGTTTCAATTCTTTCAATTAATTTGACTGTTCAAAATCTTCAAGAAGGGTAAGATCTAATTCCGAAATAAACTTTGGATTAATATTTATACTAGAATTGCATTCATGTTTATGCCTGGCATATTTGAAGTGATCTTTTGTTAGTTCGATTTGTCTAAAATCATGATGACCACAGAACGGACAAGTTATACCATCATGAATGTTCGAGGCCATATAACATTTTTTACATGATCGTGCTTTTTCACCATACGTTTCAAAAGCTCTCTTTTCTGATTTGATAATATTTTTAATACGATTTGTTTTTAACCTGTCTGTCTCATCAATTTTTTGCTTTTTTATTAATTCATTGAATTCAATTTGCAACTTTCTAAGTTCTTTTTGTAATGTTTTCTTTCTTTCAAGTTCTTGGACATAGTTAACATAATCAGGCCATGAATTGTATTTGATCGTAAAACAGTTTTTATTCTTAGAATTGGCTTCAATAATACCTAGCTGAGATAAATAGTTTAAGTATTCTATTATTGGTTTAAATGGTGATATAATCATATGGTTTTCCGTATCTGTAAAAAACCAGCTACCCTTTTCTGCATACCATTTGTCTCTTTTACTACCAATCTCTTTTTGTTTTTGCTTGACAAAATTTAACTCCTCTACAAATTCAATTACTCCAAACCGATTCACTACCCATTTTTTAACCTCATTCGCATTGAAAGTAGAATCTATTGGGTTATTGTGGATATACTTAAGAAATATGGCACTTTGCCAAGCCTTTGGATGTACGTTAAATATCCAATCGGATGCTATTTCACTGGAAAGTAGAGGTGGGTCCTTTTCTTCGTCGTATTCGATCTGATTTAAACTATTGGAAATAAGTGTTTCATTAATTTTAAGTAAATCCAGCTTTCGTTTATAAATCCATTCTTTATCAGCACGTTTGAGTTTCTCCAAATTCTCTAAGTAAGGCGTTCTTTTTTTCTGCCTTAGCTTTTCAAAATCTTCCTTTTTCTTCGCTTCACGTTTTTTTCTCTTTTTAATTTGTTTATTAATCTTATCAACTTTTTGCCTTAGTTTTTTTAAGCGCCTTTTAAAGATTAAATCACCCTTAGGATTATTTATCCAGTAGCGATTATTTACATTTCTGTTTACCTCACATTCAAATTTTTCCAGATCTAATAGCGTTTCCTCTGTGAGATTACTTAAATCAATTTCTAACATCGGTTCCTGAACTGATTTAATTATCTTTCTTTTCTTTTCGTCCACCTCATGGGTTACTTTTATCTCAATATTTAGGGCTTTTCCTTTAACATAAGCAACGACGTCTGGTCTGTAACCTTCTTTAGATACTTCAGTGTCAACACGATCAAGTTTTAATTTAGCAGGTCGAATATGAGTTGATTTTCCTTGATGCTGCATATTATCATCATCCACTAAGGAAATAGCCCTTTCATATTTAGGAGTGTAAATCTCTAATTCGGTTTTTATCACTTGTTTTGCCATGACATGAATGGCAGTTTCTAGTGAACCTTTACATTCTTTTGAATGGTAGTGTGCAAAGTGGTGTGCTTTTTCGGTCCCGTTATTTTTTGCTACTAGCTTTTTACCACAATTAGGGCACTCGCAACCACAACTTAGACCGTTTGTTACATTAGATATATGACAAATTTTATCCCCTTTAAGTCCAAATGGTAATTTTATGTTTCCACTCATAATCTTGAATCATAGTTTTTTAAAACGATGAGGTTTTAGATATCATCTATTCAATAATTACGATTTGATAATATTTAAGTCAAGAATTGCCATTGGGGAAAATTAAATAACTAAGCCTTGCAAACCACGAATGCCTGCAAGGCTCTATGCATCTAAGTTCCCAAATTGAAATGGATCGAGTGTTAGTTCTCCTAAGAATATATAATCCAGCGCGTTTACCAATTTCGATACTCGCAAGATTTTATTAATTCATTGCCTATCATAATCCTTGGATAAGGCAACTATTTCTAGAGATTTATAGATCTATTTTTCAACCCGTAGACGTACAAAGAAATGTGGTGGCCATATGTTGGCCAAGCCCTTAATAAAAAAGCCGTAAAGCGTTGATTATATACGCTTTACGGCTTTTGAGTTGTACGCCCGGAAGGATTCGAACCCTCAACCTTCTGATCCGAAGTCGGACGCTCTATCCAGTTGAGCTACGCGCGCAGATAAAGTCATTAGGTCAAAAAGTAGGCCCGCCCCGAGAAATCGGGGGACCCCTCAACCTTCTGATCCGAAGTCGGACGCTCTATCCAGTTGAGCTACGGGCGCAGATAAAGTCATTATGTCAAAAAGTATGCCCGCCCCGAGAAATCGGGGGAACCCTCAACCTTCTGATCCGAAGTCAGACGCTTCCCGATAAATCGGGATTGAGCTACGGGCGCTTTTGTTTAAATAGCAATAGGCAAATCTCAAAAACCAAACAATTTTCAATTACCAAATGTCAAAACAAGCGTTTTGTAATTAGAACTTGTCTTTTGGTGCTTGTTTGTACCTTGGGATTTGCCCTTTGAAATTTCCACCAACAAGTTGGTGGACAAATATCTCGCTTCATTCAACAAATTACAAACGTTTTCCTGCCTCCAATGTAGCACTCCTCGTCCTGAGTTTGTAAAAGTTTTTTGCGGCTAGTCATTTTGGAATGCTGTATCACTGTATTTGATTCTGATGTTTAGCCTGGGTTTGTAAAATAATCCTAAACAGGTTATTTACCGTTCAAAGTAATTAGTCGTAACTATAAATTTTTTGATACTTTAGCCATGAAAAAAATCCTGCCTCTATTCACCCTGATGTTTTCGTTTCTTGCAATCAGCTGCGCCGGTCAGCCGGATATTGAGAGATCGGACACAGATGAAAATTACACAACCGAAACAGTAGTCAGTGAGGTCTCGGTACCCTGGGGAATGACCTGGCTGCCCAACGGTGATATGCTCATCACCGAGCGATCAGGCACGCTGCATATTTTCAGTGACGGCGACCTCAGTGAGCCGCTTTCAGGGGTTCCGGAAGTCTGGTCCAATGGACAGGGTGGAATGCTGGATGTCGCCCTCCATCCTGACTATGAAGAAAACGGGTGGATCTATCTCACCTACTCAAGTCCCCAGGGTAATGAGCGCGGGGCCAACACGGCGCTGATGAGAGCCCGCCTGAATGATGATCATACCGGTTTGACCAACCAGGAAGTGCTCTACAAGGCGGTACCTAACACACGGCGCGGCCAGCATTTTGGCAGCCGAATCGCTTTTGATGATGAAGGGTATGTCTATTTCAGCATCGGTGACCGAGGAAACCGGGATGTGAATCCTCAGGATATCACCCGTGACGGGGGAAAGATTTACCGGCTGAACCCGGACGGTACCATCCCAGCGGACAATCCCTTTGTTAATGAATCAGGGGCCAAGAAAGCTATTTATTCCTACGGACATCGAAATCCTCAGGGTATGGCCACTCATCCCGAAACAGGGGAGATATGGACACATGAGCACGGACCTCGAGGAGGCGATGAAGTAAACCTGATTAAGAAAGGAGAAAATTACGGGTGGCCTATCATCAGCTATGGTATCAACTACAGCGGCACCGAGTTTGCCGAGGATACGGCGCGGGCCGGGATGATGCAGCCTGAGTGGTACTGGGATCCATCCATAGCACCTTCGGGCATGGCCTTTGCTACCAGTGATACCTATCCCGAATGGCAGGGACACCTACTGGTCGGATCCCTTAAGTTCAACTACCTGGTGCTGTGCCTGATGGAGGATAATACCATCACCGGCGAAGAAGTGCTATTTGAAGGCATCGGACGTGTACGCAGCGTAGAACAGGGCCCGGACGGGTATATTTACGTGGGTACCGAGGGGAACGGAATTGTGAGAATTGTTCCAAAAGGGACTTAATGGCTATGACACAGAGTTGCTCAGAGTTTCCACAGAGTGACACAAAGTCTCTGTGAAACTCTGCGCTCCTTTGAGTAACTCAGTGTAACAACCCGATGCAACTTTTTATTCTAAGCTTCATTTAAAGAATACACATTAACCTGTAATAACTACAGTTATGAAAACGATACTTGGATATATTTCGATAGCCATACTTGCATTAATGATTGCTTCCTGTGGTTCGGAGAAGAAAGACGATTACCTCGACCGCATGGATGAAGAACATAAAGATGACGCTCCGGTAGCAAATGCCGCGAGCGAAACACCACAATCCGCTGATGTGTCCGAGGAGACCGTCACCTATGCCACGGTCAACGGACAGGAAATCACCGGTTACCTGGCCAAACCGGAGAATGCTGAGGGAGATCTTCCCGGTCTGATTGTGATCCACGAGTGGTGGGGACTCAATGACAACATCCGCATGATGACCCGTCGCCTGGCTGGGGAAGGATATACCGCACTGGCGGTAGACTTGTACAACGGCAAGGTAGCCGAAACGCCCGACAGTGCCGGGGCTTATGCCCGTTCTGTAGAGCAGGAGCCGGCTCTCGATAACCTGACGCAGGCTTATAACTATCTGATTGACACCCAAAATGCTAACGGGGTCGGAACTATAGGCTGGTGTTTTGGCGGGGGTTGGTCGCTTCAGACGGCGCTTGCCATGCCTGAGGATATTGATGCCACGGTTATCTACTACGGCCGCCTGGTTACTGATAAAGACCGTCTGGAAAACCTGACGATGCCTATCCTGGGAATTTTCGGGGCTGAAGATGGCGGTATCCCGCCTTCAGCAGTGAATGAATTTGAGTCCGCACTGAATGATGTGGGTGTACAGAATTCTATTCACATCTATGATGGTGCCGGACATGCCTTTGCCAACCCATCCGGAAGAAACTACGTGGAGAAAGCGGCCAACGACGCATGGATGAAGACAACGACCTTCTTCGAAGAGCATCTTAAGAACTAGCCTTTCCTTTTTTATCACTAAGGCACTTAGTATCTGAGTGTCTTAGTGGTATATTTTGAATGAAATAGCTGTAAATCTCATTAAGGTATGCAGAATATGAACTGCAAATAATTTACCAAGATGAGCTACACAGTTACCATACGAGATATCAAAGAAATTACCCACGACGTTAACCAGTATACCTTCGACAAGCCGGAGGGTTATGAATTCGAACCCGGCCAGGCTACCGAGGTAGCCATTGATAAGGATGGCTGGCGTGATGAAAAACGTCCTTTCACCTTCACCTCGCTCAATGAAGATTCGCAGCTTCAGTTTACCATCAAGATCTATCCTGAACACGATGGGGTCACCGAACAGATTGGAAAATTGAAAGAGGGCGACAGCTTCATCATTGATGACGCTTGGGGTACCATTCAGTATAAAGGTCCTGGTGTGTTTCTGGCCGGCGGCGCGGGTGTCACACCCTTTATTGCCATTTTACGTGACCTGCACAAGCGAGGCGAGATTGACGGCAACAAGCTTATTTTTTCGAATAAGACCGAAAAGGATATCATCCTGGAGGACGAGTTTCAGGAAATGCTCGGCGATAATTTTGTGAATACGCTCACGGAAGTGGATGAATCGGAGGAGTACCTGACCGAGTTTATCGATAAGGAGTTTATTGAGGAGCATATCGATGACTATGATCAGAATTTTTATGTATGCGGACCTCCCCAGTTTGTGGCCGACATCAGCAGTTACCTGCAGGAACTGGGCGCCGACACTGATGGCATTGTCTTCGAAGAATAGTCAACCACTAAGACACTTAGTGACTAAGTGGTAAGTATTTAAACGATATCAATCTAATCCCTGTTTAATACACTAACAATAATCTCAAACAAAGTATTATTTAGATGAAATTAGTCGATCCGTCGGGAAATGAAGTAACCAGTAAAGAAAACAAAGACGCTAAGGAGCTGGAGAAGCAGCTTTCCAGCAAGATTGAAGAGATGCTGGAGCCGGTGATGAACAAAGTTAAGCTATCCGGTGCTCAAGTGCCGCAGCAGCAGCTTATGCAAATCAGCTCAGCTGCACACCAGATGCTCTTCAACCGCATGATTTATAACCTGCTGAGCAAAGTAGGCATTGAAGATATCAATGAAGTGCTGTCAGAAGACGATGTGGAAGAACTCTCCACCTCCCTGAAAAACCAGATCAAGATCCAGGGTCAGGACGATGACAGCAATGACATGCCTGACATGCAGGAAATGATGCGAAAGCAGCAAGACAAGCCGGAAGCGTAAAAAGCACTATATCATAAAAAATTGGGCTTCGAGGGGGGGTGTACTCCCGTAAATAGGGCAACTTTGCTCTGAGGGAGTTCCACTCTCGTCTACTAGTCTTACAATATCAGCATGGCATCGCCAAAGGAGTAGAATCGATACTTCTCGTCGATGGCATGCTGATATATTTTTTTCATCTCTTCGTAGCCCGTAAAGGCAGCAACCAGCATCAGTAACGTGCTTTTGGGCAGGTGAAAGTTGGTTATCAGTGCATCTACCGCCTTGAACTCGTAGCCCGGCCTGATAAATATATCAGTCTCGCCGGCATCTTCTTGAAAGGCATTGTATTTGTTCCTAACCGACTCAAGTACCCGGACACTGGTGGTACCGATAGCTGTAATGTGACTTGCCCCATTGAGCCGGTTCACTGTTTTCTCATCCAGCTCATACCACTCTGAGTGCATGGTATGTTCTTCAATCTCGTCTTCTTTGACCGGTGCAAAAGTGCCGAGACCGACATGTAGGGTGACCTCTGCCCATGAAATGCCGCTATTCTTAATGTTGTCAATAAGCTCATCTGTAAAATGGAGTCCGGCCGTCGGGGCCGCCTTGCTGCCCATGTCTTCCGCAAATACGGTCTGGTACTCTTCCGACAACGACTCATCCTGTTCTATATAGGGCGGAAAAGGTGTACGCTGATAGATGCCGTAAGCTGAGCTTTCCAGGTCCGGCTCCATTCTAAGAGTACGAAGCCCTTCCTCATCAATATCCAGCACGGTAGCTGAAATCTCATCGCTCAGCTGAATTGTTTTTCCTCTCTTAAACTTCTTGCCGGGCCGCACCATAGCTCGCACCCGGTTATTATCCAGGGATTCGAGAATGAAGACTTCCATTTTGCCCTCATCAAACAGCAGCCGGCACTTTTCGACCTTGCTGTTGTTGGCTACCAGGGTGGTGTCCGAAGGGAGGTGGTTGGCCAGGTTGTAGAAATAGTCGTCGGTTATGCTGCCGTCAGCCCGGTTATAGACCAGCAGTCGGGCATGGTCACGCGGATGTGCCGGTTTCTGGGCTATGTATTCCTCAGGCAGTTCATAATCAAAATCAGAAAGGGTAAAAGTCATTTTTGGCCGCGGATTTACACAGATTTGGTGAAGGAAATGTTACTTGCTGAGCAAGCAAAATTCAGGCTGTGAAGATAAGCAGATATCATCAATTAACGAATTACTGTGTTCTGTAAACATTCAAGATCCTTGCAAATCTGCGCCCAAACAGAATTGCACATCCCGATTTTGGTGTCATCCCGAGCCCCGGCGAGGGATCTCATCCGTAATGAAGAGGCTTTGTCTTTTAGTAACGGATGGGATCCCTTCCGCCAGCCGGCGGATCGGGATGACAAGACATATTTTTTTGCTCCATAAATAATTTGGAGGCATGGGTTGCCCCTCCGCAGCAGAGCGGCGGAGGGAGAAGGTGAGGTGGGAAGCAGAGCGGCGGAGGGAGAAGTAATTTTAAAATCCGTGCGAATTCTCTTCTAAAGAAAAAAATCCGTGTAAATCCGCGGCCTCAATCGAAAGGAATACTCAGCTGCTCAAATCTTCCTTCTTCACTCAAATTCAGATTCGATAAAGTAATTCCCAGCAGGCGCACCTTGCGTTTGCCGACCTCTGTCTGCTGCAGCAGCGACTTGGCAGTCTCTGCGATATCCTCCCCTTTGTTAATATAGTGGCTGAAGGAAGTACTCCGGGTAAGGGTTTCAAAATCATCATAGCGCACCTTAAGCGTGACGGTCTTCCCGGCCATCTTTTTTTTCTTCATGCTCATGGAAATTTTCTCGGCCAGCTCTTCCAGGAAGTTGTGAATCCAATCGAGTTCCTCTACATCTTCCGAAAAGGTTCGCTCCTTGCCGATTGATTTCCGGATCCGGTGAGCCTTTACCTCCCTATTATCCTCTCCACGGACGATGCGGTAGTAATATCGGCCCGTTTTGCCGAAACGTTCCACCAGATCAATCTCATCCCACTCTTTGAGATCTTTGCCGGTGTAGATGCCCAAGGATTTCATTTTTTTCTCGGTGGCCGATCCGATTCCGTGAAACTTGCCGATGGGCAAAGATTCGAGGAAGGCATCAGCCTTATCAGGTGTGATCACTGCCATACCGTTTGGCTTGTTGATGTCGGATGCTACCTTTGCCAGGAACTTGTTGAAGGCTACCCCGGCCGAAGCGGTCAGTCGCGTCTTCTCTTTGATCAGCCGGCGGATCTCTTTGGCAATGAGGGTGGCGGAAGGCAGGTTGATATGATTTTCAGTCACATCGAGATAGGCTTCATCCAATGAAAGAGGTTCCACCAGATCGGTAAACTGGAAAAAGATGTCCCGTATCTGTTCCGACACCTCGCGATAGACTTCAAAGCGAGGCTTCACGAAAATAGCCTGCGGGCAGAGCCGAACCGCTCTTGCTGCCGGCATGGCTGAGTGAACACCGAATTTCCTCACTTCATAGCTTGCGGCTGCAACCACTCCGCGTCCTTCCGGACTCCCGCCCACAATCACCGGTTTCCCGCGGTACTCGGGAAAGTCACGCTGCTCCACGGATGCGTAGAAGGCATCCATGTCAATGTGAATAATTTTCTTAATGCTTTCACTCATCGTGGAAAGTCATACTCATTTACATACTATATCCTAATCTGCGCCATCACCGAAATCTGCGGAAATTAAGACTCTATCAAACTTCTAGTAATATAATTAGCTTCGAATTTATTATGTAATGCAATCGCATAAATCGAACATTCCAAAATTGCCTCATTCTGCTTATTTTGTCGAAAAATTTGAACGGAACAACTAAATAATTACTGGTTTATGGAAAATCTTGACGGTACGACGCTTTTCTGGCTCATAACGGTGGGGATGGTTATCGGTTCCGCTGCCAAGGTGGTAATGTGGAACAAAGGACTCACCATCACGACAAATATTTTGGCAGGAGTGCTGGGTACGGTGATAGTGGGCGGTATCGGTATTGAACTGGAAGTACCCGGAAGCCTGATGTTCGGAGTGCTGGGCGGTCTTGCCATTCTCTTCATCGCCAATGTATTTTTTCTACAGGATGAACACGAGGCAACCGAACACTGATTGGTAGCCGTTTTAGTAATGTGATATTCCCATAAACCGGGATGAGCAACCTTTCAGCCTCTTTTAAATAATAAGTGGCATCTTTTTCTAAAGTTATTAAATTATAGCAGGGATAGTGATAGGATGAAGGAAGGATATTCAATACTGGAATATCCTTCTTTTTTTTTTGGCCATTTCTCTACCGCTAAGTCTCTTACTGCAACAAGCCCGCTTGAATTCCGTGAAATGAAGCGAACCATAAAGATATTCACGCTTCATTCTGCTGATTGCCATGGCGTATACACCTTCGTCTTCACCCTCATCTGAAAAGCTATCATTTGACAAGCTTAAAGAGCTGGATGCTCTGTTTGATGAACAGCTCAAGGGAACCGGGAAGCAGGAAAAATCACGAAAGAGTACCGGCAAAAGCTTTTCCCTTAAGAAAATTGTCGCAGCACTATCTGCCCTGATAGTCATGTTGTTGCTGCCATTCCTGGTGTTGATTCGCAGTTCAGTCTATCTTTATACCCACTACTCGCTGAACGGTTGGCTCGCCCTCTCCATCGGCGTCGGTATTACTATTCTGTTATTGCTGCTCTATGCTGCAGCGGTCAGTCTGTTCATAGGGCAATCTGCTCGTGTTCATAAATATTTACGCAGAGGCATAGCCCTGCTGGTAATCGCCTACTGCAGTTACGGTCTGCTCTACTTTTCGGGTGTGAATGCCAAGAGTGAGGAGGTGAGTTCCTACTATCTTTCGCTTCATCCCATCTTGCGAGTTTCGATGGCCACAACAATTTTGCTACATAATGATCTGATTGTGACCGACATGCAACGAAATCCCGGGGATTATGCCGCGATGGGCCTGCCGGTTAACAGTCAGTCCCTGCACTACGAACAGAAAACGGGCTATGTGCACGCGGCAGATATACGCACGAAAGGAAGAGCTGAGTGGAAAAACTGGATTACGGAACAAACCTTTGCTCTCTTTGGCCTTAACACACTTCGGCATGTGGGTACAGCAGATCACCTTCATATTTCATTGCCGCTCAATGATTAGCTAAAAGGTATTGTATCTTCCTTACCGATTTAATATTCTGAAATCGGTATCGTGGAATGGTACTGCTTCTATGCGTATTTTCTTAATATAAGCAGAGGTAAACTAGATAGTATTATGGCATCATCCGAAAAATATTCTTTGTGGTTACGTCCCTTCGGCGATATTGCATTCAGCATTCAGCAGCGAATAAATAAACTCAGCAACAAATACGGCACTCCTTCTTTTGAACCGCATGTTACGCTTCTCAGCGGTTTGAGGTATGGTGAAACGGAACTCATTCAGCTGACTGAGACACTGGCAGGTGCGCTGAGTCCTTTCGATCTGCTGCTGACGAAAGCAGGTTATCGGGACAAATTTTACCAGTCTCTATTTGTACACATCAAAAAAAGTGATAAGCTGATAAATGCCTACGAAACCGCCCTGCAGCTTTTTGGTTACGAAGAGGACGAGGAATATATTCCCCACCTCAGCCTGATGTACGGGGATATCAGCCAGGAAGAGAAAGAACGAATTTTAAGCGTAATGGGCCGGGAGTTTCATATCCGGTTTGAGGTTCACAGCTTGCTTTTGGTGAAAACCGAGGGTAAACCCCACGAGTGGGAAAAGATACACCTCGCGGAGTTCAAGTCCTGATTATACAGCTTTTTATTTAGCTTGAATCTGTTCAATTATATTGCGATTGTTTGCACACTCATTGCTCAAGCAATGAGCCATTAAGACTATCTCCCAATTAATCCTGAATAGTGTTTCTATGTCAAACTATAAGTTTTTCGATCAGGTAAACAAAGCATTTGATAAAGCAGCCCAGTACTCACGTTTTGATGCGGGCTTGCTGAGCCAAATTAAAATTTGCAACAGCGTTTATCGCTTCAGCTTCCCACTTAAAAAGGATAACGGCGATATTGAAGTACTGCATGGATGGCGTGTGGAGCATAGTCATCATAAGGTCCCAACGAAGGGTGGTATTCGATTCAGCATGTCGGTCAATGAAGACGAAACGATGGCGCTCGCCGCACTGATGACCTATAAGTGTGCAGTAGTAGACGTACCTTTTGGTGGCGCCAAAGGAGGCATCAGGATTGATAAGAACAATTACTCTCAAGATGAACTGGAGCGTATCACCCGCCGCTATACCTTCGAGCTTATTAAAAAAGGATTTATAGGTCCGGGACTGGATGTACCTGCTCCCGACTACGGAACCGGGGCTCGGGAGATGGGATGGATCCTCGATACCTACCGGCAGCTTAATTCAGAGCTCAATAGTGAGGCTTGTGTAACCGGCAAACCCATTCCGATGGGCGGGATTCGAGGCAGAACGGAAGCAACCGGACGGGGCGTCTACTTTGGGGTACGCGAAGCCTGTAAGGATAAGGAAGATATGAAGGATCTGGGCTTGGAGCCCGGACTGGAAGGCAAAACGTTTGTAGTACAGGGACTTGGTAATGTGGGCTACCACGCAGCCAAATATCTCATAGAAGGAGGAGCCAAACTGATCGGGGTTGCCGAATACGAAGGATCAATTTACGACAAGAACGGTATCGACCTGGAAAAGCTAATGGAGTTTCGAAAGGATACAGGCTCTATCATCGGTTTTGGGAATACCAAAGAGATGGAAGACCGCGGTGCGGTGCTCGAAGCCGAATGTGATATCCTTGTGCCCGCTGCTCTTGAAAATCAGATCAACAGCGATAATATGGAGAACATCCAAGCCAAGATCATCGCAGAAGCGGCTAACGGTCCGACGACCACCGAAGCACACGACTACCTCAAAAAACGCGGGGCACTGCTGATTCCGGATAACTACCTCAACGCCGGCGGTGTGACGGTTTCATATTTCGAATGGCTCAAAAATCTTTCCCACGTCCGTTTCGGTAGGATGGAAAAACGTGCGGAAGCTACCAGCTACCGCAAAATTCTGGGTGTGATTGAGAATATCTCTGATCGCACCTTTACCGAAGAAGAACTGGAAAAACTAGCCAGCGGTTCGGGAGAATATGAGCTAGTGGATTCCGGACTTGAAGAGACGATGATTGTTGCCTACCAGCAAATCAATGAGCTGCGCAAAAAACACGATATTGACTTGCGGACGGCTGCATTTCTCAATGCCATTGAAAAGGTAGGCGCCATCTATGAACAGATGGGTATCTTCCCATGATCTTTATTAAAAAAACCCCAGCCTGAAATGGACCGGGGTTTTTTCTTTACAGAAATATCCATAACTATTCAGGGGTAACTTTGTGAGCCTGAAAGTAATCGATAGAATACAGATTATACTACGTAACATTTAGCTGCAGGTTTCATGGCTTCTTTCTATATAATGATGTTTCTGGTACCCTTCCTTATCATCGCTTTGAGCATCGGTTTAGCTCTTAATACCAAACTAAAATAACTCTCAGTGGATGAAACCCAGGTCATATCCTTAGCGGTTGACGAGTATGCTGTCTGGGCATTTGTGGGATATCTTCTTCTCTTGATAGGTATCGGTATCTACTCTTCGCGCTTTTCATCTGAGGGAATCAGTGAGTTTTTTATCGGTGGCAGGAAGATGAGTCGTTTCGTGGTAGCGCTCTCTGCGGTGGTTTCAGGTCGCAGCGCCTGGCTGCTTCTCGGTGTCACCGGAATGGCCTATGCCCAGGGTGCCTCGGCTGTGTGGGCGGTAATAGGCTATATCGTGGTAGAGCTGTTTTTATTTCTATACTATGCCCGTCGCCTGCGTAATTTTTCTGAAACATATGACTGCATCACCATACCGGACTTCTTCGCCGAGCGGTTCAACGACAAGACCGGTTCCCTGCGCATACTGCTGGTTGTGGTGTTTCTTATCTTTATGGTAAGCTATGTTTCCGCCCAGTTTGTGGCCGGCGGTAAGGCTTTTGCCTCCAGTTTTCATATCGATCAGTCTACCGGAATTATTCTTTCTGCCGTTATCATTCTTGCTTATACGGTTCTGGGTGGATTTTTGGCAGTGAGTCTTACCGATATGTTCCAGGCTATTTTTATGATTTTTGCGCTGGTGATTCTGCCCTTTATCGCCATTGCCGATGCCGGCGGTTTACCGGCAGTACTTTCCCAGCTCACCGATATGGATGCCTCCCTGGTGGATCCTTTTGCCCTTTCGTTTGGGGCACTGGTAGGATTTTTAGGTATAGGACTCGGCTCGCCCGGCAACCCGCATATTCTTACCCGTTATATGTCTATTGATGATGTGAATCAATTGCGGTGGACTGCAGTGGTGGGTACCACCTGGAATGTTGTTATGGCCTGGGGTGCCATCTTTATCGGGCTGGCCGGACGCGTCTATTTCCCGGAAGCAGATCTGTTGCCTGCCTCCGATACCGAGAACCTGTATCCTGTTCTGGCGCAGCAGCACCTGCACCCGGTTATTTTCGGAGTGGTGGTGGCCTCCATATTTGCGGCGATCATGTCGACAGCAGATTCCCAGCTTCTGGTGGCGGCTTCAGCCGTAGTACGCGATATCTACGACCGTATCCTAAACAAGGGTAAGGAGATCCCCCAACAGAAACTGGTGCGTTACAGCCGTCTCGTCGTGCTGTTGCTTGTGGTTGTGGCCCTTGCTTTCGGATTACTGGCGCAGGAGCTGGTCTTCTGGCTCGTTCTATTTGCCTGGGCGGGATTAGGTGCGGCTATAGGTCCTACTTCCATCCTGGCGCTCTATTGGAAGGGAACAACTAAAGCCGGGGTCATCGCCGGATTATTAACGGGCACCTTTGTGACGATTATATGGTACTATATCCCGGTGCTTAAAAACAATTTATATGAACTGATTCCTGCATTCATCTTAAGCCTCCTTGCTACCTGGCTGGTGAGCCTCTACACCCAAAAGCCTAATAATATTGAAGAGGTCTTCATCGAACTCGAAAAATGATTTTTTACCACTAAGACACAAAGACTCTGTGTAACTCTGTGGCATCTTTGTGTGCCTCTGTGATACAGCCTCAACTCAAGCCCAATTTTTATTTCTGTTCTTTCTTTCCAACCATTACATTAAGAACCAATGACTTAACTAACGGGGGATACCAACTGTGACTTCATTACTATCAAAGAAAGACCGGGAAAAGTGGCACGCAGGGAATCATCATCATATCTACGAAAAGCTGGGTGCTCATATTACCGATAAAGGAGTCCGTTTTGCCGTCTGGGCACCACATGCCCACAGCGTCAGCGTGGTCGGACCGTTTAACCACTGGGACGGCCGTGAAAATCCCATGGAAAAAGACGAGGAAACCGGCATCTGGTCGACCGAAATTGAGGGCGTAAAACACTGGTCCCTATATAAGTATGAGCTGAAAACCGGTCCGGATTCGCCTCCTTTTCTCAAATCCGATCCCTACGCATTTTATTCCGAGTTGCGTCCCAAGACAGCTTCCATCGTGTATGAACTGGAAGGTTTTGACTGGGAAGATGATGAGTGGTTAGAGAATCGTCAGGGTCTTCAGAGCTTTGACAAACCCATGTCAATATACGAGGTGCATATCGGATCGTGGAGGCTCAAGGGCTGGCAGAACAGCGAATATCTCAGTTATAAGGAACTGGCCGGCGAACTCATCCCCTATGTAAAGGATATGGGCTTTACGCACATTGAGTTGATGCCGGTATCAGAATATCCCTATGATGCTTCGTGGGGATACCAGGTAACCGGTTACTATGCCCCCACCAGCCGTTATGGCGAGCCCAAGGAGTTCATGTACTTTATCAATGAGTGCCACAAGGCAGGAATCGGGGTGATACTCGATTGGGTGCCCGGGCACTTTCCCAAAGACGAGCAGGCACTGCAAATGTTTGACGGTCAGGCGCTCTATGAACATGAGCACCCGTTTCGAAGGGAGCAGAAAGACTGGGGGACCCATGTTTTTGATTACAGCAAGCCGGGTGTGCGCAATTTCCTGATTTCCAACGCGGCCTTCTGGAGTGAAAAGTTTCATATCGACGGATTGCGTGTCGATGCGGTAGCCTCCATGCTCTATCTCGATTATTCCAAGAGTCACGGAGAGTGGCTGCCCAACCAGTACGGAGGCAATGAAAATATTGAAGCTATTGAATTCCTCAAGGAGTTCAACCGGGTGATGCAGGATGAGTATCCCGGCGTGCTCACTATAGCAGAGGAATCCACATCATGGGCAGGGGTTACAGACTCTACCGAGAATGGCGGACTGGGTTTTGACTACAAGTGGAACATGGGCTGGATGAATGACACGCTCAGCTATATGGAGATGAATGTGAAGGGCAGGTACCGTAATCCGCGAAAAATCACCTTTCCTATGGTTTACGCCATGAATGAGCAGTTTGTACTGCCACTATCCCACGACGAGGTGGTGCACTTGAAGAAACCTCTTGCTTACAAGGCTCCCGGACAACATGAACAGCAGTTCGCCAACCTGCGGCTGTTATTCAGCTATATGATGGGTTTCCCGGGTAAAAAGCTGCTTTTTATGGGCGGTGAGTTCGGCCAAACCAGCGAGTGGTCTGAGGACCGTCAGCTCGACTGGCACCTGCTGAAGTACAAACCGCATGAGGGCATGCAGCGCCTGGTATCTGACCTACTGGATATTTATAACAGAGAAGGTTCCCTTTATGAGCAGGAGAACAACTACCAGAGCTTTGAATGGATACACATGGGTGAAGAACATCCCGGGCTTTTCTCCTTCCTGCGCAAGGCCAAAGATTCTCAAAACCACATCTTTTTTATTCTGAATTTTTCCGATTCGGAGATCTTCGATTATTCTCCGGGTCCGTTTGAAGGCATGCGCTACGAATTGCTGGTCAACACCGATTCGGAATACTACGGGGGCAACAACCGGGGCTCCCTGAGCGAACCAGCTAAAGATTATCGGCAGGTATGCGGTCTTGCACCCTTCTCTGCGTTGGTTTTAAAATCAATTTATTAGCAGGGGAACATTATCGGGTTTAGAATAATAAAATTAGGCCAAGCTTTATTAACAAGGTTCGATTTAGTATCTTTGACCGTTTAATTTGTCAAAATAAGTTTCTAAATGGCTTTTAAGCTCAATCATCTTCCCAAACGTACTGAAAAACCCAGAGAAAAAGGCATGACGCTGGTCCTTGATAAAGGTTTAAGTGTCAGGCAAGTGGAAGATATTTGTGAGTCCAGCTCGGGATATATGGACATTGTTAAGCTGGGATGGGGAACCAGCTATGTAACGCAGAATCTTGAAGACAAGCTCGCCGTCTATGCCAACGCCAATATCCCGGTATATTTCGGTGGTACACTATTCGAAGCTTATGTGTTGCGCGACCAGCTCGATGCCTATATGAAGCTGCTCGATCGCTTCAACATCCGGCATGCCGAAGTATCAAACGGAACCATCTGGCTTTCCGACAAGCGCAAAATTGAGATCATCAGTGAAATGAGCAAACATTTCACTATCCTTTCCGAGATCGGCAGTAAAAATCCAAATGACATCATTCCGCCCTACAAATGGGTCAAAATGATTCAGAACGAACTCGAAGCCGGTGCCTGGAAGATTATCTGTGAGGCACGCGAAAGCGGTACCGTAGGGGTTTTCAGACCCAACGGCGAAGTTCGCTCCGGATTGATCGATGAGATAGCCGACCAGATCTCCGTAGACAATCTTATTTTCGAGACACCGCAAAAAGAACAGCAAGTTTGGTTTATCAAGAAATTTGGAAGTAACGTAAATCTCGGAAATGTACAGCCTACCGAAGTAATCCCTGTCGAAACCTTACGACTTGGTCTCAGAAGTGACACCTTGTTCGATTTCTATTCCTTCGACGATGGGGAAATGGACCAGCTTTATGCCGATAAAGACGAAGAAGAGTCCGAAGAGTAAAAAATAATTTTAACGAAGTAATTCTGAACTATTTATGAAAGTTTTATACGCTGCTGCCGAAATATCTCCATTCGCCCGTATGACCAACACCGCGGATCTCCTGCGTTTTTTGCCGGCCTCTTTACAGGATAAAGGCTATGAAATACGAATACTATTGCCCAAGTATGGTACCATAAACGACCGTAGGAATAGGTTACATGAAGTGATCAGGCTTTCGGGTATCGAGGTGGAAGTAGGCGATAAAGTAGAGGAGATGGGCATCAAAGTCGCCAGCATTCCCAATGCCAAGCTGCAGGTATACTTTCTGGATAATGATACCTATTTCAAAAGAAAGTCCCTTTTTACCAAGCCGGACTCCAATGAGCACTACGAAGATAACGACGAGCGAATTGTTTTCTACAATAAAGGGGTGCTTGAAACAGTTATGAAGCTTGGTTGGAAACCGGATATCATCCATTGCCACGATTGGCCTTCCGGATTGATTCCGTTTCTGGTAAAGCAGTCTTATAAGGATGTGGATTTGTTTAAGGAGACCGAGTTGGTCTACAATATCCACCACCCTGAAAATTTCGGCATTTTTGATGAAAGCATACTGGATTTAATTTCAGTACCCGATTCTGTTGACCGTTCCGAGCTGGTAAATGACGGTAAGGTGGATCTTCGACACCTCGGCATGCTTTTCAGTGATCATGTTGTTACCGGGAACCAGATTAAAGATCAACTGGATGACGAACTGAAGGGGCTGGGTATTGAAGCAACCAGAATACAGGGTTCTCCTGAAATGGTATCCGACAAGTTCGCCGACTATTATGAAGAGATAGCCGGTGTTGATGAAGATGAAGAAGAATAATAATTTTTAAATATAGAGTGGTTCCACGTTGCAGGATTTAATGAGTGTTGCACGAAATAATGCAGCTGCCTTTTGCCTTTTCTTTTTAGTTTCAGTCTCCGGTCTTATACTGTCAGCTTGCGAAAGCCCCGGTTCTGTCGGCGGATCTTTTACAGATCCCGGGACAGAGCTTAAGGATACGGCTTTTGCTGTGACCGGTGTTGAGACCGAATCATACACAACCTATTCGGGAAGGCTTAATTTTTTCTCCGCCGGGCAGTTTAACGACCCGCTTTTCGGAAATCTAAATGCCCAATCTTATATCAAGCCATCACTGCCGGGGCTGACCTCAGATACCCTGAGGAGTGATTTGCAAATGAATCTCCGGCTAATACTGGATGATAACTCTCTTTATGGCGACACGCTCTCAACGGCTGATTTTGATCTAGTTGAAATTGATCAGATCTGGCGCGGAAGGGCTGTTGAGCTCTATGATGATATTGATCTCTCACAGAACCTGGTTGGATCATTTTCAGTAGATGAAGCCACTGATTCCGTGGATGTTCCCCTGGCCTCTGAATGGGTTCAGCGATATCGGGCCTATTATAATACGATAGGTGCCAACCGTGATTCGCTCTATTTGTATGATTTCCATGGCCTTGCTCTGGTTCCAAGAAATGAATCAAAAATAATTCCCTTTAATCCGTCCCGAATTCGATTTGTGACAATAGAAAACGGTTCGGACACCAGTAGCAGTATTACACCTTCACAGTGGGCCTACACGCTCGATCGGTCAAATGCCACTGATGCACCGACGGGCTCGTCCAAAGCAATAAGTACCTTTGAAGAAGTGCTTAAGTTTGATCTGGATTTGAGCCGGGAGGATCTGGGAACCGTTAACATTTCACGGGTGGAGCTGGTGTTCTATCAAAATAACCAAGCTCTGCAAAGTTCTATTTCCGGATCGGCGCGCAGACCGGCTGTAAACTCTGCCGGGCTCTACTTCAGCCGCCCGGAGGACATACCTGCATCACTATCGACGGCATCTGCGTTATCCCGGGCATTCTATAATGAGACTGACGGATCATACCGATTCGACATTACCGGTTTTACCAACGGCGTACTGCTTGACGGAACTGATGATGAGCGCTCTTTTTATCTGACCTTGCAGTCTAATAACGGTATTCTGGGATCTAGTCTGCTCTATAATGAAGATGGACCCGAAGATAAGAGACCGAAAATTATTGTTACTTATATAAATACTAAAGACAATTAGTGTTGAACAGATTTTTATACACCATACTAGTTACTGCGGTTGTACTTTCATTTTCTAGTGCAGCCTACGCACAGCAAACAGGAGATGGCCAGGTACGCACTGGTTCACTTTATTCTAAAGTAGGCGTTGGATTCCCGATAGACTTCGGAAGTTCTGCAGCCGATGGAATGGGTCTGAACGGTGTTTCATTTATCGAACCATTTGTACCGGGTCTCGCAAATCCGGCCCAGTGGGGAAGTACCGGCTTCGGACTCGCAACGGGCGGCCTCAGTCTGCAAAATTTCAGCGCAAGCAGTAACCAGGGTAGCACTTCAAACTCTACGTTCTCTGCGGATTATTTTCAGGTACAGCTGCCATTGAAGCGAAACAAACTGGGTGTTTCCGCATCACTGGCACCGCTTACTCGATCTGCTTACCAGGTTTCTGAAACCGGAACACGAATCAGTAACGATGGAACAGGAGTTGATACCCTCAACTATATCGGTGTGAATAACAGTGATGGCGGGATAAGCATGCTGGAAGTCGGATTCGGTTGGAGAATTAACAATAATCTCTCTGTAGGATATGCCCCTTCACTGGTATTTGCTTCTATTGATAATGATTTTTCTACACGATTTGACGATCCTGCATTCTCTACGGTAGCATATACCAGGCAGACCAGCGGTATAGGTTTTGGCAATCGCTTCGGTGTGTTGCTGAATGCATCCAAAATATTGAAGAGTAACGATCGCATGAGCTTTGGGGCAGCTGTCAGCTTACCGGTAAACCTGGATGCAGAAAAAGTCGAAACATCGAATAAAAGACTGGCCAGCGGACAAGTTCAGACTATTGAGATTAAGGACGGTCCCAGCCTTGGTGACGGAACAATCAAGCTTCCGTTGTCTGTAAATGCCGGTTTGACCTACGAGGCAAGTCGCCTGCTCTCCTTCTCTACTGAGGCGATTTACGAGAAATGGTCACAATATTCTAACGATTTCAATGTTGATGGTGAGCAATTATTAACTGACCGTTATAAAATAGGTATGGGAGTTCGATATTTTCCTTACATTATAGGTTCAAATCGGTTCTTATCGAAGTTTAAGTACCGTTTAGGTGCGTCTTACGACACCGGACATATAAAGCTGGAAGGGGAAAATATTGAAACATTAATGTTCTCTATAGGTTTAGGGATACTGTCACCCCGTTCGCGTTCATCGGTCGATTTGAGTTTCGAATACGGTTTCAGGGGCACAGAAAGCCAGAATTTAATACAAGAAAATATTTGGGGATTGCGGCTTTCAGTTAATTTAGCAGAACTAATGTTCTTCCGTCCCAAATTGCAGTAAAATAAATCTCCTCAAATTTAGTTTTAACTACGAACCATATTTAAATCTTGGAGTTATGAAAAAGCTACTAGTTTTAACTGTTATACTATTTCTAGGTAGTTCAACATTACAGGCCCAATCTGAAGTTGCGCCTCCTGACGGCTTGCCCGAAGCGGCAGCCTATTCCATCTTTTATGAGAATTACAAAAATGAAAACTACGAAAGTGCCATCCGTTATGGAAGATGGATCTGGGAAGGTATGCCTCAGACTATTGAAGGGTACTCTAGATTTGAACTGGAAAAGAATTTAAACCGACTGGTTACCTCTTATTCCGAGCTGGCAAATGAAAAAGAAGATCCTTCGCTAAAATCTGCGTATCTGGATACCACAGATATGATATTTGAGAAGGTATTCAATGAGTTGGAATCCAGCCAATACGATGAATTCAGCTGGCATCTGGACAGGGGACGCTTTTACCAGGAAAACTCCAACTTTATCGATAACGCCATGGGAAAGGCTGCCGCAGAGTATAAGAAGGCCTTTGACCAGAATCCTGAAGAATTCACAAAGCTTGCTGAAGGATACTATGTACAGGTTATGATTCAGCAGATGTCTTCAGAAGGAATGAAAGACCAGGCTCTTGAGTATATTGATAAAGCCGCTCCATATGCCGGGGACAAACTGAGCAATTTCTTCGACTCACAACGAAACCAGTTGTTCGACTCACCGGAAGAACGCATTACATTCCTTGAGGGACAAATGGAGCAAAACCCTGAGGATGTAGAGATTATATCCGAACTGCGCGATATGTACGAACAGCAGGATATGTTGGACAAGGCACAGGAGCTGAATGAAAAGCTGTATGAGCTTGATCCCAGCTACGAAAACACCACCGCACTTGCTGAATTTGCCATTAATAATGCAAATACAAGTAACGCAGTAAAATATCTGAAGGAAGGCTTGCAGAAAGCACCCAATGATGAGGAGAAAGCACGTACTGCGCTGAAATTGTCTGAAACCTATTTGAACAGCGGACAGCTGCAGGAAGCGAGAAGATATGCACGGCAGGCTTCAAACCTGGATTCTGACTGGGGACGACCCTATATACAGATTGCCGGCATCTATGCTCAGACTGTAAACCAGTGCACCAGCGGCCGCAAGATGACTCGGGAAGACAGGGTAGTTTACTGGCTGGTTCTCGATTATCTGGACAAAGCTCGACGTGTGGATTCACAGGTCTCCAACACCGTTCAGCGTCAGTATCAGTCCTATCAGCCGGTAATTCCAACGACCGAAGATAAATTTTTTAAGGGATGGGAAAAAGGAGATAGTATCGCAGTTGACGGCTCACTGAACAGCTGCTACAGCTGGGTAGGAGAGTCTACCACGGTACGATAAATTTTATATTTCGCTAAACATTTTTATCTTCTCTTATAGTTTTATAGTAGCGCGGTATACTAACCGCGCTACATTTTTCACCTCCTTCGCTTATATAATCAACTAGTACGTTAACCTATCTTTATGCAGCGGGAATTACTTGATACCTGCGCATGAATAGTAGCATAGAAAAATCAGGATGTAATGGGACGTTCAAGAAACAAGAAGAATAAAAACAGGAAGAACAAAAGTAACAAAAACGTATTTGTACCACGTTTTCACGAAAATCAAAATGTTCGTGTGGCGGGACGATACCGTGGTGTTACCGAAATCAATGAGAAAAACTACGGCTTTGCCCGAAAAATTGATCACGAGTTCAGTTATGAGCCGCGCGATCCATTTCTAAAACCGGATGAGGTGAAGCATCATGACCTGCGTCCGGGACTGGTTATTGAAGGAGAATACGAGGAAGACGAGAACGGGCATCGTCATATACACTCCGTAGAGAAAATTAACGATAAAGATCCCATCCACTGGCAAAAAGCCACCCGTTTTGAGCTTCAGACTCCCATCATGCCCAACGAGCAGATCAAGCTGGGCCATAATGCGGAAGATTATGAGATGAGAGTAATCGACCTCGTGGCACCTATAGGAAAAGGCCAACGGGCACTGATTGTAGCTCCTCCCCGTACCGGTAAGACTGTTCTCTTGAAAAAAATGGCCGAATCGGTCTGCGAGCACTATCCTGATATTCACACCAGCGTGTTGTTGGTTGATGAGCGTCCTGAAGAGGTCACCGACTTCCTGCGAACAACCAAGGCTGAGGTATTTGCATCTTCCAACGACAAGCCTACCACCAGCCACCTGCGTGTTACCGAGATGGCACTGGGCTACGTAAAGCGTAAGGCCGAGATGGGAGAGGACGCCGTACTTCTGATCGACTCGTTGACCCGTCTGGGCAGAGCCTACAATGCGGCCCAGTCAAACAGCGGACGTACCCTCTCCGGCGGTCTGGATATCCGAGCCCTGGAGATACCCAAGAAGATTTTCGGATCCGCTCGTAAGATTGAAGGAGGAGGTTCACTTACCATTATAGCCACATGCCTGATTGAGACCAATTCCAGGATGGATGATCTCATATTCGAAGAGTTCAAAGGTACCGGTAATATGGAGCTGGTACTCGACAGAGAGCTTGCCAACGATCGTATATTCCCTGCCATAAACATAGGTTCATCGGGTACCCGGAATGAAGAGAAGTTTATTGAAGATTCTCTGGAAGAGCGGAATATGGTACGGCGTTACCTGCTCAAGAAGTCACCCAAAGAGTCCATGACCAGCCTGCTCAAAGTGCTCAAAAACACCGAAAGCAACGAAGAGCTACTCAACCAAATCGCAGCAATGGTTTAAGTAATTGTTGAGGGATTGATTTACTGATTTATTGAGTGAGTGCGTCATAGGCAGAAATGGAAAAATGTTCAGAAAGTTTACTCAATAATTCAACAATTCAATAAATCAACAACTATCACCCTCAATAAATCAGTCCCTCAGTCCCTAGTACACCGGTAGGCTATTATCAATCTGGCGTGCCCAGTCGTTGATGCCGCCCTTGAGATTTTTAACGTTCTCAAAGCCTTCTCTCTTCAACATTTGGCAAGCCCTCGCGCTTCTCCCGCCGCTGCGGCACAAGCAGACGATCTCGGAATTTTTGTGAGACTCAATCTCTTCTATTCGGCTGCTCAGCTCTCCCACAGGTATCAGTTTTGATTTCTCATAATCCAGTTTCGACTGATACTGTTCAAAAGGTTCGCGGACATCCAATACAAAGACATCCTCACTATTGTCGATCTTATCTTTTAGTTCCTGTACCGTAATTTCCTGCATAGTTTCTGGTTACTTTTTATTCAGCGATAATCAGTAAAATCCGTTATAGCGGTGTTCTATATGTTAGCTGTATCGATCAAGTTTAAACTGGTTGCCAAGGTACAATCTGCGGGCCTCCTCATCCTCAGCCAGCTTATCAGCTGATCCTTCCATCAGAATTTTCCCTTCAAACATCAGGTAAGCGCGATCAGTGATGGCAAGTGTTTCGTGTACGTTATGGTCGGTGATGAATATCCCGATATTGCGATGCCTCAGCTGTGCAACGATTTCCTGAATGTCTTCAACTGCTATAGGATCAACGCCTGCAAAGGGTTCATCGAGCAGTATGAATTTTGGATCCGTCACCAGTGCCCGGGCAATTTCGGTTCTACGGCGCTCCCCGCCTGATAAGCTGTATCCTTTGTTGTCAACCACACGTTCGAGTCCGAACTCTTCAATGAGCTCATCCACGCGCTGATTGATCTCTTTTTTGCTGAAATCGAAAAACTGTAGAATAGACTCCAGGTTCTCCCTTACGGTTAGGTTTCGGAAAACACTGGCTTCCTGTGAGAGATATCCAACGCCGAGACGCGCCCGCTTGTACATGGGCATGTTGGTGAGCTTTTTGTCATCCATGAAGATGTGACCGTCATCCGGCTGAACCAAACCTACAAACATATAAAAAGAGGTAGTCTTGCCAGCTCCGTTCGGACCCAGGAGTCCGACAATTTCACCCTGCTTCACGTCGATAGAAACATCCGAAACAACCGTACGCTTGCGATAGCTTTTGGTAAGACCTTTGCTATACAGCTTCTTGGTGGACTCTGTCTCCTGTTCGCTCATAGGAAAGTTCTTTTGTCAGGCAACGGCCAGTTCGTTGAGAATGGATTCAAATATCAGCTTGCCGTCATCTGATCCCAGTTGTTTCTCCACGGCACGTTCCGGGTGAGGCATCATACCCATGACATTGCGCTCTTTATTGCAGATGCCGGCGATATTGTCGATGGAGCCATTGATGTTGGCTTCTTCGCTTACCTTGCCTTTAGCATCGCTATAGCGGAAGATAATCTGGTCGTTATCCCGGAGCTTCTTGAGGGTATCTTCATCAGTAAAGTAATTGCCTTCACCATGGGCAACAGGAACCTGAATCACTTGACCGGATTCCAGGGAACGGGTAAACATGGTATCGGTAGATTCGCAGCGCAAATGAACCTGTTTGCAGATGAAGCGAAGGTTTTCATTGTGTAGCATGGCACCGGGCAATAGACCGGCTTCCAGAAGAATCTGAAATCCATTGCAGATGCCCAGTACGGGCCCGCCGCTCAGCGCAAACTGTGTAACTTCCTGCATCACCGGTGAAAAGCGGGCAATGGCGCCTGAGCGAAGGTAGTCGCCGTAAGAAAATCCACCCGGAATCAACAGGAAATCAATACCCGATAAATCGGTATCCTTATGCCAGAGGAATTTTGCTTTTGCATTCATCACATGAGCGAGTGCATGATAGGCATCATGGTCGCAGTTTGAACCGGGAAATACAATTACTCCAAATGTTGCTGACACGTTTTATCCTTTTATTTCGGTGATAAGTTGAATTTCTTTTAACGTCCCGTTTACCTGAAAGCACTCTTCAAAACTGCCTTCAAAAACTCTCGCTTTGCCTTCATTATGTACCTTCAAGGTAAGCTTTTCGGCGTGGGCTTCTGTACAGCCCAGCGCTTTGATAAGCTGATTGATAACCTCATCGAAAGTGTGGATGTCGTCGTCAAAGAGAATTACCCGCCATGGGGTCTCCTGCTCCTCATCCTCTTCCTCTTGCTGCAGTGTTTCAACATCAATATCAGGTGTAGCTTCTTCCTGCATGCCGGAATCATTTCCAAACACAGCTGTAAACGAATCAAGCATAGACGTTATTCTGAATTTTCGTGAATCGTGACGTTATAGTCTTCCATAACCTCATTGGCCAGAAGCTGTGCACAGGCATTTTCGGCTATCTCATGAGCACGTTCTTTATTTTCGGCATCAATATCCATTTCAATTAGTTTGCCGATCCGAACGCTGTCAATCTCTTTCATACCCAGATTCTGAAGGGCATGGTGGGCGGCTTTACCTTGTGGATCCAAAATGGATTTGCGTAATGTTACGTTTACGGTTGCTTTGTACATAAAAAGGTTTAGTTAATATCGGTAATCATCATTTGCCTGTTACGCTTCTGCCGGCTCTATCAGTAGGTTTTAGCCGAGCCTGAAAACATAATGATGTAACAGGACATCAAATATTTTCAGAGGTCAAAGTTAATCTTTATTTGACTTAGCTGCTAAATGTTGAAGTACTTTTTCTACAGCTCCTGCATTATTCGTTTCGTCGAGGTTGATCCACTGCACGAAGTTCCAACGCTTGAACCAGGTGATCTGGCGTTTGGCATATCTGCGGGTCTGGGTCTTCATATCAGTGATCATACTCTTTCGGTTAAGTTTGCCCTGCAGATGAGCAATGGCTTCTTTGTAGCCGACGGTATTCAAGCCGGGATCCTCTAATGAGTATCCCATATCGAGTATTGAGCGTACTTCATTGAGAAATCCCTTTTCAAACATAAGATCCACACGTTGATTAATGCGCCGGTAGAGATTTTCCCGGTCACGTCGCAACCCGAAAACATAGGTGTCAGGCGGCAATTCAAAATGATCGTCATCGCTGTGAAAAGAGCTAAACGGCTTGCCTGTTTGCATCCACACATCCAGAGCACGAACGATGCGCTGGGGATTCATCCCGTCCATCCCTGCGGCATATTCGGGGTCCACCTCCTGTAGCTGTGCGAACAACGACTCAAGTCCTTCTTCGTCTATACGCTGCTCCAGTTCTGCTATATGTTTTTCATTGGCGTCCGGGATATCGTCAAAAGGCTTGATGATGCATTGCTGGTGCAGGGTACTTCCACCGGAATAGAGAATGTGTTTCCCTTTAGCTTTGATCTCCTGTTCCCAGTTCATTGCCCGGTCGTAGTAGTCGGCGGCGCTGTCTTTCACTGAAGGATCGATAATTGAGATATTGTAGTGCGGTATCCTATTCAGTTCTTCCTGCGAAGGGGTAGCGGTCCCGATATTCATATATTTGTAGCACTGTCGGGAGTCTGCAGATATAATTTCTGCATCCAGTTGTTCAGCAAGATCGAGCGAAACGGATGTTTTACCGACGGCTGTCGGACCTATCAGGAGAATACGCACGGGCAAATGTTGAGTTGATTATTAAGCAATACCTATTACGAAATACGTAACACGCTATCTAAATCGTACTACGGATTACGAATTGCGTTAGTATTAAATTAGTGTTGAATTTCTGCTTTCATTTCAAGCAAAAACTACTCACCAAATATAGCCAAACAGATGCGAAGCTTCAGACCATAGTTTTGATTCTTAGAGACTGATAAGAGCGCTTCTGGCAATAAATTATGTCCTTATCTTCAGTTGCTAAGAGAGCGAGGATTTATTAGTATACGGTCTCTTTTGAAAAGCGCTTTTCGCCGAAGATACGTATTGAAAATTCAGCATAAAATTTAAGAATATGAGATTTAATGTTTCGAGCAGTGAACTTGTAAAAGCACTCTCCGCCGTTTCAGGTGCCGTACCCAATAAGGCAACCCTTCCAATCCTGGAGACCATTTTGTTTAAAAGTGAAGACGGTAAGATCCGTCTGACTGCAACCGACCTGGAGATCTCCATCATTGAGTATATGGATGCCGATATTGAGGAAGATGGAGCAGTTGCTATTCCCGCCCGACGGTTGATCGAAACCCTTCGCCAGCTGCCGGATATCCCCGTAGCTTTTGAAGTGGATGATAAGTTCAATATCAAGTTCCGTACTGATAAGGGAACTTACAAGCTGGTCGGTGATGATCCCGATGAATTCCCGGAAGTGCCCAACCTGGATGAGGGTACTACCCTGAGTACGACTAAGGATATTATGCTGAAAGCCATCGATAAAACCCTCTTCGCGGTTTCCAACGATGATCTGCGTCCGGCCATGATGGGCGTCTATTTTGATATCGGTCCCGAGGAGAGCAAGTTTGTAGCTACTGACGGCCACCGCCTGGTGAAATACATAAAGTCTGACCTGACCCTTGATGAAGAGATCAGTTTTATTGTACCTGAAAAAGCACTGAACCTGGTTCAAAAGGCCCTGCATTCCGAGGAATGTGATATGACGGTAACCGACGATCATGCTCGGTTTAAGAGCGGCAACACCATTGTTATCACCCGCCTGATTAACGAGCAATACCCAAATTACGAGTCAGTTATACCCCGGGATAACGACAAAAATCTGGTTATCAACAAGGAGCAGATGCTGGCTACAGTGAAAAGGGTCGCTATCTTTTCAAGTTCCACTACACGTCAGATTCGCCTGCAGATGCATCCCGATAAGCTGACAATCCGCGCTGAGGATATCGATATGAGCAGCGAGGCCAAAGAGACGATTGCCTGTGAATATGGCGACGAAGAGATGGAAATTGGGTTTAACGCAAAATACCTGGCCGACGTACTGGGAAATGTAGACGGTGACGAAGTCTTTTTTGAATTCTCTACTCCGAATCGTGCCGGTATTGTAAAGCCATCAGAAGAGGAAGAAGACGAGCAAATGTTGATGCTGGTTATGCCGGTGATGCTCAACACCTATGCCTAAAATTATAACCCTTACGACCGATTTCGGTCTGCAGGATTATTACGTAAGTGCCATGAAAGCGGTCATGCTGGGTATAGCCCCGGATGCCCGCTTTGTTGATATATCCCATGAAATTCCCTCGCAGGATATCATGGCCGGTTCATGGGTTCTCAAAAATTCAGCCATGCTCTTCCCCCCGAACACGGTCCACGTAGTAGTGGTCGATCCGGGAGTAGGAACCGATCGTGATGCCATCGCCCTTCAAATTGATGATCAGTATTTCGTCGGACCGGATAACGGCATCTTTTCCATTCTTACCGAGCAGAAAGATTATAAGGCCGTTCGCCTTACGAAACAGAAGTATTGGGGTCAGGAGGCATCGAACACCTTTCACGGGCGTGACATCTTTGCGCCGGTGGCTGCGCATCTGAGCTCCGGTGTGGACCTCGAACAACTCGGGGAACCGGTAGAGGAGTTGGTAACCTACCGATGGGCCGAACCCATCGCCGATAAGGACGGTCTGCAGGGGTGGGTTATACATATCGATAAATTCGGCAACCTGATAACGAACTTGTCGGCATCACTTATCAAGGAGGTCATCGGTGATAAAAGTGTGAAAATCTATGTTGGCAATACCATATTGGATGAGATAGTAAACACTTTTGGATCAGTGCTGGAAGGGGAGCCTGCCGCTTTTATTGGCAGTTCTGGAATGCTTGAAATAGGTATCAATAAGGGTGATGCACGGGAAATGCTGGGTGTGCAAAAGGGTGCCCAGATTTCGCTGGTTCTCCAGAAATAAACGCGTTTACTGTAACACCTTACCCTGAGATGCGTATTATCTTTACAAAGCGCTTATGTTGGTAATTAACACAGTGATTCAGCATTCTACCGAAGTAAAATCTTCGGCTTAGATTAAAATAGAACATTTCGAATATGTCCCTAGAATTTCGATCCCCAGAATACGAGCAGGCTTCCATTTCCATTCCAAAAGAAGTCACACAGATGGATAAGCCTTTTAACGGCACTGTTTGTTCGAATAAGGGAGATGAGTATGTCATTAAAAATAACATTATTGATTTCCTCGGCGAGGATCCCTTATCAATGACATGGGCGCAGAGCTCCAACCATTGGAAAATTACGGCAGCCATCTATGAAGACATCTGGCGTAAGCGCTCGCTTTCTATACTCACCGGTGAAGACTTTCCTATTCAGAAAGAACAGGAGCTGCTCATAGAGTGGCTGAATCCACAGCCCGATCACCATTACCTGGATATCGGTTGCTCTACCGCCTTGTATGCCAGGCTGATAAAAAAGGCTCAACCGGATTGCACGGTCATTGCGCTCGACTTCTCCAAACAGATGCTGGAAGAGGCACGTCTAAAAGCCCAGGCCGATGAAACCGATCTCTATCTGTTAAGGGCCGATGCCAGGAAGCTGCCTTTTTATGGGGCTACCTTCGACGGACTGATGATGGGTGGCACGCTCAACGAGCTCACGGATCCGATTAAGGTGATGTATGAGGCGCGACGTGTGGTTAAAAAGGAGGGAGTCTTCTTTATGATGCATCTCATCAAAGCTGATGCCTGGTATGCCCGTTTACTTCAGGATTCTGCAGGACTGGGCGGCATCACTTTCTGGACCCTCGAAGAGAGCAATCAGCTCTTCGAACGCGCCGGCTTCACCGTAGCCGAACAGTTCACTAAAGGCATCGTCTGCTTCACCAAACTAATACCGGCTTAATTAGTCTTCAGTCGTGAGTTTTTAATCTTGAGGTTACTAGGTTTAGGACACTTGGGAAGTGTCCTAAACCTTTACAAACTCTGTGCCCCTTTGTGTCCCTCTGTGGTACAGCCAAAAAGGGTTACTTTTCATTTACATTTGCTCCGGAGCGGAGATGCCTAAGATACCCAGTCCGTTAGCCAGTACCTGGGCAACGGCTCTGGCTAAGGCTGCACGAGCTTGTACGAGCTTTTCTTCCTCACCAAGAATTCGACAATCGTGATAAAAGGAGGTGAAATGAGAAGCCAGATCATCCAGGTAATTGATCAGACGATGTGGTTCCCGGCTTTCGGCGGCACTCTGAATCATTTCAGGGAAGCGGATCATACTTTTAATCAGCGTGATCTCACTGTCGTGGCTGAGTAGATCAAGTGTGGGCTCATTATTAAAGCTGTACTGCTCTTCCACTTTTCGTAGGATGCTGTGAATTCGGGCATGGGCATACTGTAGGTAGAACACAGGATTTTTTTCACCGGCCTCTTTAGCCTGAGCAATGTCAAACTCCAGGTGGGTATTTGGCGAACGCATGAGAAAGAAGAAACGGGTGACATCCGAGCCAACCTCATCCATGAGATCGTCCAGGGTAACAAAGTTGGCTTTACGGGTACTCATTTTAAATGGTTTGCCATCTTTGACAATAGTCACAAATTGGTACACCACCACATCTACCTTGGAGGTGTCGTAGCCCAGTGCTTCAATGCCAGAAAGCACATCCGGGTAGGTATCGATATGGTCGGCGCCGAAGATATCTATGCACAAGTCGTAACCCCGGTCGAGCTTATTGGCGTGATAGGCAATATCGGGCAGGCGGTAAGTGGGTTCGCCGCTGCTTTTGATAAGTACTGTATCTTTATCCTTGCCGAATTCGGTGGTCTTAAACCAGGTCGCCCCGTCTTTATCATAGGCCAGGTCCTTTTTACGGAAGGCCTCTACAGTCTCCTCGATTGACCCGTCTTCATAGAGGTCATGCTCATTAAAAAAGGAATCCATCTTGATATTCATACGAAGAAGGGTCTGCTGGATTTCCTCAAAAATCAGACTTTCCGCTTTTTCTTTAAAAGGAGTAACGTCTTCAGTGTCCACCAGACCATCCCCATGTTCTTCTACCAGCTCTTTGGCAATATCTTTAATGTACTCCCCTTCGTAACCTCCCTCCGGAAATTCGGTCTCTTTGTCTAAAGCCTGAAGGTACCGGGCCTTGACGCTCTCCCCAAGTACTCTCATCTGACGTCCGGCATTATTAAAATAGTACTCGCGATCAACCTCGGCCCCGGTCCATTCCAGCAGACGGGCTACGGTGTCGCCAAGCACGGCGTTACGACCGTGACCTACGGTCAGGGGACCGGTGGGATTGGCACTTACAAACTCAAGCAGTACCCGTTTTCCCTCTTGGGTTTCCGACTTACCAAACGAGCTGCTTTGCTCCAGAATCGTTTCCAGCTCGTCATACAAGTAGTTTTCAGCAAAGCGGAAGTTGATAAACCCGGGACCGGCAATCTCAACCGAGCTAATGCGATTGGAGTCATAGTCAAGAGCCTCTACAATCTGTTCAGCAATTTTGCGCGGATTGTTCTTCAAGGGACGCGCCAGCATCATCGCAACGTTACAGGCCGCATCGCCATGGTCAGGCTGGTTGGGTTTCTCAATTTGAATTTCGGGCACATCTCCATCGGCAAGATCAAACTGTTCTACAGACTTGCTGATGATTGACTGTAAATATTCTTTCATTAAAAATGCTAACTGGGATTAATATTTTGCCTGAATATAAGGAGGAGAATTAGGAATTAAGAATTAGGAATTAAGAATCATGATATTTTAGAGTCTTTACTATTGATCCTAAAATCTTCATAATTACGTGACAATCAATTAGTAATGCTTTTACTTGTGATTCATTCACGACTCCCGAATCTTTCAACAAGCGTAACCAGTAATAGGATTCTCTTGCTTCTTTATAAGCAATTGAAAGTTTTGATTTAAAATCCTTTCTGGACTGGGCACCTATTGCTTCCTCTGCATTTGCTCCAATCGAAGTCCCACTTTTCAAAAGTTGTTTCGAAAGAATGTATTCCTTTTCAACTTTAACCAAATGCAGATATAACTCAATTATTTTTAAAGCATAAGAGTACGTTTTAGTAAGCAGAACATTGTTTTCCTTCATACCTATACTCCAATTCCTAATTCTTAATTTTTAATTCCTAATTTCGACTTGCAGATATTGACGGTGATTTATAGTTATTTGTAAAGATCTTACGTCTGAACTCGGGTTTTCGTCCAAAATTCAGTAGGAGTCCGATTTCAGCATTTGTAGCCCGCAGATAATTGATAAGCTGTAACTCATGCTCCAGGTTTATCTGTTCCGATGCCTTCAGTTCCACGATGATAGAATTTGCGACAAAGATATCCGCAAAATAGTCACCTACCACAACACCTCTATAGTTGACCTGAATGGGATATTGTGAAACACAAGAAAGGCCCTTCTTTTGAAGTTCTATCATCAAGGCTTTTTCATAAACCTTTTCCAAAAAACCATAACCCAGTTTATTGTAAACATTATAAAATGACTTTATAACCAATCCGGTTGTTTCACTGTGTAACATAGTATTTCTCTCTTATTTTTAATCTGTGTTTATTCGTTAAATCCGTGTCTTCCGTGTTCTATTATCACTGTTCCATCACATAAGCGCCTTCTCCTTGAAACTGGTATACCCGTCACCGGCAATAATCAGATGGTCATCTACCGGGATGCCCAGTAACTTTCCGGCATCAACCAGTCGCTTAGTAAGCTGAATATCGGCTTTGGATGCTGCAGTCTGACCGCTGGGGTGATTGTGCAGGAGCAACACACTATAGGCTTCATTCATTACGGCTTGCTTTATGACCTCAGCCGGATCCACAATGGTGGAGGTAGAGCCACCGAAACTAATCTTCTTGAAGCCCGTCACCACTTTGGCATTATTCAGGAAAGCCACTATAAACACCTCCTTGGTGAGATCACGTAGTTTGGGTCCGAAATAGGCTACGGCATCTTCCGGACAGGTAATCTGAATCCGTTCCCCTAAACCGGCAACCTGAATCCGCCGGGACAGTTCAAAGACGGCTTCCAGGGTTAAAGCTTTTACTTTTGCAATACCGGGTACGATTTTCAGTTCCTGCCAGTTTCTGCGGGCTAGATTTCGAAGTCCGCCAAAATGATCCAGCATAGCCTGCGAGGTTTGAATGACATTCATCTCCGGACTCCCGGTTCGCAACAGTATGGCCAGCAGCTCGGCGTCGGAGAGGCTTTCCCCACCATAGTTCATAAGCTTCTCTCGCGGCTGCTGGTCGGGACTCATCTCTTTAACGGTTCTTTTCAGATAGTCGTGGGCTTCAAAGGTCTCTTGTTCCGGGTCAGACATGGTAGTTCCTCTCTGGATTGATTGGCTGTTCTAGTATGACCTTTATGAAGCCGAATCCTTACAAAAAATTTTATGGAATACAGATTGCTTGGGTGATGATGTTTATCCGATTTAACATACTTACTTTTATGCTTGCGAAAATCTGTATGATCAGTGTATTACGGGTTCCATTTTGCAACGCTCTTTTTAACAATATTTAAACCATAAGGATCTACTTTTTATAAATATTGGGCCTCGGATTTTTACGAAACAATTACACAGACTTTCGTAAAGGAATAAGAAGAAATTTTTAACTGCTGCAGACTTACAACCTACACCATGAAACTTGATACCGTTAGCAAGCTCATCTTTTCGGTATTGTTGCTATTTAATTATTCCCCTCAAGTGTCTCATGCTCAAACCGGTAATCAGGGCGCCAATCCTGCTCAAGTTGAAGCAAAATTTATTCAGAAAGATTTCAAGATTAGCGCTGATCTTGAGAATCCGGCATGGCAACAGGCGTCTTCGGTATACATAACGCATCAGATTGAACCCAATGATGAAGCACCAGCAAAAGTGCAGACTGAAGTAAAGGTTTTGTATAGCAAGGATAACCTCTATATCGGCTTCATTTGTGACGATCCAGATCCGGAAGCCATAAGAGCCAATATTTCTGATAGGGATAACGGGTTTCAGGATGATTTTGTGGGTGTTTTTATTGATCCATTTAACAACAACCAGCAGGCATACGAATTGTTTGTGAATCCCCTGGGCATACAAATGGATGGAATGAGATCGGGTAACAATGAGGATATGAATTTTGATCTCCTTTGGTATTCCGATGGCCAAGTAACAGATTCGGGATACCGCACGGTTATGAAAATACCCTTCAAAAGTCTGAATTTTCCACAGCAGGATATACATAATTGGTCTATCCAGTTCCTTCGAAATTATCCGAGGAACATTCGATACCAGTTTGCATGGACGGATGTGGAATTGAGTAATCCCTGTTTGATTTGCCAGAACGGAGTCATGACCGGCATAAAAGGGGTGAAAAACAGCAGAACAGTAGAGTTGCTGCCTTATGCCATGAGTTTCCAGGAGAGCACCATTCGTGATGCCTCAGATCCACAATCGGGGCTGGATCACGGTCCCTTAGACGGACGTATCGGAGGTAGCGTGTTCTACGCACCTACATCCATGACCTCGCTCAATGCCGTTTTCAATCCAGATTTTAGCCAGGTGGAAACCGACGCGGCGCAGATCAGTGCCAATGAGACCTTTGCACTCTTTTTCCCTGAAAAGCGTCCGTTCTTCTTAAAAGAGGCCGAGTTGTTTAGTACCGAGGAAAATCTATTTTACTCCCGTACCATCAATCGTCCCCTTGCTGCCGGTAAATTTACCAGGCAGACCGGCAATTACACTATTGCATTTCTTTCAGCTTATGACCGGAACGCTCCATTCATAGTACCGGGACGGTACCGCAGCTCATTCATCCGTTCCGAGGTAGATGCCTATAACAATATTCTGAGGGGAAAATACAATTTCGGGTCGGAATCCTTTATTGGTGGTCTGATTACCACACGGAATCAAGATTCGGGCTCCAACTACACGGGGAGCATTGACTGGAATCTGTTGCTTAGGGATAACTACTATTTCAGCGGGCAATTGGCCTATACCGCGACTCGCGAACTGGATGATACCGGAATTTTTGATTCACAGCGAACCTTCGGTCGCGGTTCATATGATGCTGCTTTCAACGGGGAGCAGTACGGAGGATCTTTGGTGAGTGCTGCTTTTTATCGGGAAGCCAAGTATTACGATTTTTCTTTCGAGTACAAGTCCTATTCCCCCACTTTTCAAACTCAAACAGGCTTCATCAACCAGACCGATCGCCGCCAGTATGAAGCCTCTCAAAGCATCAGTTATTATCCGAATACTACTTTTCTTTCCCGTGGCACATTCAGTGTAAGTGGTACCTGGCGATATGATTTTGGAGGACAGTTTCAGGAGCGGTACATATTTACCCGACTCAGTAATAATTTGGGCGGACAAACCAATCTGTCGCTCAGCTTTCTGCCGGTAAATGACGAGCGTTTTCGAGGTGAATTTTTTACGGGCATGAACCGGGTTATGGTGGATGTTAGCACTGACCCGTTAAATGCTTTATCTCTTAGCGGACATATCGATTTTGGCAAATATGTAAACCGGAGGGATAATCCGACCCTGGGAGAAGGCTACAACATATCTGGCAACGCAACCATTAAGCCAACGCCTCGGCTAGAAATGGATTTCAGTTACAACTACTCAACGCTTTCTTCGGTTGATGGCAGCGAAAATTATTTCAGCGGGGATATCTACCGATTCAACGGAAATTACAATTTTTCAAAAAACCTCTTCACGCGACTCATTGTGCAGTATGATTCATTCGGTGAGCAGCTGCAGATTTATCCGCTCCTTTATTACAAGGCAAATCCGTTTACGAAATTCTATATAGGGATGACGGATTACCTGAATTATTACGATCAGCAGGGGATCAACGGATACCGGGGTTTCAAACAGACCGATCGCCAATTCTTTGTCAAGTTTCAATACCTCATTCGGAGTTAATGGAACACGGATGCCGCGGAATAGACAGATTTGCACAGATTTAAATTTATTTTTCCTATCAGCAAATACCAGCTATATCCGTGTCATCTGTGTCCTATTAATCTATTTCATACTCAAGTATATCTCCGGGTTGGCAGTCGAGGGCTTTGCAGATTGCTTCCAGCGTAGAAAATCGAATGGCCTTGGCCTTTCCGGTTTTAAGTATGGACAAGTTTGAAATTGTTACTCCAACCTCCTCCGACAATTCCGTCAGCGACATATCGCGCTTCACCAGCATCAGATCCAGATTTATTTTGATGGCCATTGCTAGATAGTAAGTTTTTGTTCTTCGTAGATTCTAGTTCCTTGTTTAAAAAGATGGGCTACCAGTAGAACTATAAACCCGGCGATTAGCAAACTCCATTCAGGGAAAAAAGGTGGTACTAAATGAATTTTTGTAGGTAAGCTCAGTTCCTGGGCAATCAAGTAGGCTAACCAGTCTATTGAATACATATAGGGAAAAGCAATTAGTAACAGATAACTGATTATCCTTAACCGAGAACTATTTTCTTCATCCCAGGGATTATTTTGTTTTAAACTACTCAAGATATTTTTAATAAGCGTGAGACCATAAAATATTGCTGCATATAAACCAATCTGCATTATATAAGCTAGATAATACAACCATTTGTTTTCCATTGGGTAACCAAGCGGGGTAAATTCCAGCGTGACTACTTGGTTGTGCATCAGAGGATATTGTTGTTCATAAAATTCATAATAACTATTCAGGCCCTGAAGGTGAACAGTCATATCTAACTTGAAAATTGAAATAGCTGTCAGGTCAAGAATTTGAAGCAATAAAACAACAGGATACATAAGTAACCAAAAAAGAGTAATAACCCTTGCAAATTGAACAAGGTAGATTAAAATTCCAGATGTGCTCCACTTATTACTATTCGATTTACTCATTTCAGCCTCACTTTATTTGAATGTTTCGAGCAAATAACTGAATAAATTATTGAAAAGCAACAAAAATTTATTGATAAACAACAAATATTTGCCGTAATAAGGCAAATACAAGAAAGCTATAGAACGCCGATGACACAGATAAGGCTGTTTTCTAGGATAGGAAGAACACATACAAAAACCGCGTAAATCTGCTAAAACCGCGTCATCTGTGTTCCATTAAGCCTTGTTCTATTCTTCGTCTGGGCCGCCCATCAACGGTTCGTTCATCGCACGGATACTGGCATTGGGCAGGCCTTCGGGATAGTTATCCTTGCACATATCCAGTGCTTCAATGACGATTTCGAGGTGCATTTGCTTTGAGTCCTCATAGAAGTCCTGTGCCTCGTCACTCAGTTTGGGCTTTCCGTGTAAAGGCTTATCGCTCACACAGAGCAGGGTGGCATTGGGGATACGGTAGCGGTACCCGTTGGTAGCCACGGTCGCCGACTCCATATCTATAGCCACACTCCGGCTCATATGGATCTTCTCAACAGTTCTTCGTTTGATAAACTCCCAGTTACGGTTGCCGGTAGTGTAGATGGTACCCATTCGGTGACTTCTCCTGTACTTGTCAAGGGTCTCCTTCAGATACACATTCAAGAGATAGTTGGGTGTGATAGGAATATTCAGCGGCAGGATATTGTCGAGTACCCCGTCGTCGCGCATAAATCCGGTAGCAAGCACAAAATCACCGATCTCCTGGTGGTTACGCAGACCGCCGCAATGACCAACCATCACCATAGCATCGGGCCTGAGAACGGCCACATGATCGGTTATGGTCTTTGCATTTGAAGGTCCGACGCCAATATTGATAAGTGTGACGCCCTTATTTTCCGACAGCTTGTGATGAAAAGCCGGCATCTGCACGCCTTCCCTGGCCGGCTGTACGCAGTCGGGATAGCGCTCCTTGAATACCTCAACGTGCATATCGTAGTTGGTAAACAGGATGTACCGCTGGAAATCCTCGGGCTTGGTTCCGGTATAGTGTTCCAGGCGATTCAGTGATATGTCAATGCGCTCCGGACTAAACAGAAAAAGCTTCTTCTGGGTGATATCCCAGTCGTCCTCATCGGTATTGTCCAGCAGCTGAGGGTCATTCATCGCCAATCGCTCGCGGGAGGGGAGGATTTTAATCTCAGCTCCTTTCTCAGCCAGTTTTCTAAGCTCACGGAGCAGGTACCAGCGGTAGGCGGTGGGCTTTGCTATTTCTCCGGTGATGATGGGATTGTGCTTCGACCATGAGCGCTTGACCAATACCTTGGGATACTCCCCTTCGTTGTAAATAGACTCCATAAGGTCACAAGCCTGCTCAATATTATTTTCCAATGCGGCTTGGGAATCAATATCATCTTTATGAAATTCAAATCGCTTATCCATACAAACCAATACTTATGAGTGAATCTAATTTCAATTATCGCATCGAGCCTTGGTCGATTGTCACAGAAAATAAGGAATATAAAACACCAATTTTTAATCTTTTAAAAAGAAGCATGAAGTTGCAGGCAGTGGATGAGACCGACCGCGGCGACTTCTATGTGCTGGATGCGCCTGAGTGGATCAATATCATTGCCATTACCGAAGATGATGAGATCATCTTGGTGGAACAGTATCGCTACGGCATTGAAGAACCGACCCTTGAAATTCCCGGAGGAATGGTGGATGAGGGGGAGGAGCCGCTGCAGGGAGCGAAGCGTGAGATGCTGGAGGAGACGGGGTATCGCTCGGATACATGGAGCAGCCTTGGGAAAGTGAGTTCTAACCCGGCCATTATGACTAATTTTACGCATATGTATCTGGCGAAGAACTGTATTTTTGAAGGAGCGGAAAATCCCGATACGCACGAACGAATCAACGTTCACACTATGCCCGTGGATGATTTTCTGGAACTGGTGAAAAACGGTACGGTGCACCACGCCATCGTCCTCGCCGCCGTTGCCCGTTACCTCCTTATAGAACACGGATAACGCAGATTGAACGGATTTGAAATAACTTAATAATCCTAATCTGTGATAATCTGCTATATCCGTTAGATCTGTGTTCTATAAAAAAATTGCAGTACTAATGAGAGAACTTTATCATACGAGACTGTAAACTTTCGATTTGAGAACGATTTGCCGCTCTTTTACGGTTACTTTCAAGTCAGAACGAAACAATAATGCAGATAATAGGTCAGAAAAAAAGAGCCATGATTGAAACAGGAAAAAAAATTGATACGGATTTTGAGTTGGACGTCGTTAAAAACGGTGAAGAAAAAACTGTGAACTTCAGCGAGTTGCTGGATCGGCCGACTATCGTGTCGGTGTACAAGCGCAACAACACCTCCGGCTGTGACAAACAGAACAAAAGCTTGTCAGAACATGCCGATTGGTTTGATAAAAAAGGATATAACCTTGTGGCAGTAAGCAAGGATACCTGTGGATCCCATAAGAATTATGCCGAGAAGCTGGATATCAACTATGTGCTGGCTTCCGATCGGGATTATAAGTTTGCCAAAGCGACCGATTCCATTGTTGAGAAGAAGATGTACGGCAACACCTATGAAGCCCCTTCACGGTCGGCTTATGTAATTGATACCGACGGAACGGTTTTAGGCATTATTGAAAAAGTTAATACCAAAGATCACGCTCATGAGTTAAAAGAGCTGATCGAGAATTTGTAAACACCTTAGATGAAATCACTTGTAATTGTAGAGTCACCCACAAAAACGAAAACCCTTAAAAAGTATCTTCCCAAAGATTATGTCATAGATTCTTCTATGGGACATATTAGGGATTTACCGGCCTCAGCCAAGGAGATTCCTTCGAAGTATAAGAAGGAAGACTGGTCGAATCTCGGCGTTAACGTGGATAAGGGTTTCGAACCGCTCTACGTGATTCCTGCAAGCAAGAAGAAAGTAGTCAAAAATCTTAAAAAGCTGCTGAAGCAGTCGGATGAACTCATACTGGCGACTGATGAAGACCGCGAAGGGGAAGCCATATCCTGGCACCTGACTGAATTGCTGAAACCGGATGTTCCGGTGAAGCGCATGGTCTTTCGTGAGATCACCAAGGAAGCCATCGAGCAGGCTCTTGAGAATTTCAGAGACATTGACATGAACCTGGTCAATGCCCAGGAAGCACGCCGTATTATCGATAGGCTGGCCGGGTACACGGTATCGCCCCTACTCTGGAAGAAGATTGCTCCCAAGCTTTCTGCCGGACGGGTGCAGTCAGTGGCAGTTCGTTTTCTCGTAGACCGCGAGCGAGAGCGCATGAAGTTTCGGTCGGCGCGGTATTGGGACTTGAAAGCCAAGCTTCACAAGCAGGATGATGAGTACATCTTCGAAGCAGATCTGACCCACCTGGATGGCAAGCGTCTGGCTTCCGGCAAAGACTTTGATGAAAATACCGGTAAGTTGAAGAAGCCGAAATCAGTAGTACTGCTGGATGATAAGAAGGCCTCACAGCTTCGTGATGATCTGGACCAAGCTGAGTGGAAAGTTTCGAATGTTGAGAAAAACAGGCAGAAACGAAATCCGTCTCCTGCCTTCATAACTTCTACTCTTCAGCAGGAAGCCAACCGCAAGCTGGGTTTCTCGGCGAAGCAGACCATGGGCGTGGCTCAGAAACTATATGAGAACGGGTATATTACCTACATGCGTACCGACTCGGCGCGACTGTCGGGACAGGCTATCAACGCTGCTCGCACGGCCGTTGAAAAGGAATACGGGAAGGAATATTTATTTGACCGGGTGCGTAATTATGGAGGGGGATCCAAAGGTGCCCAGGAAGCACACGAAGCGATTCGTCCGGCCGGAAGTTCTTTCCGGAAACCGGAGGACGCCGGCTTAAGCGGTGCTCAGTTCCGACTTTATGATATGATCTGGAAGCGAACCATAGCTACACAGATGGCGCAAGCCGAGCTTGAATTTACTAACGTCACCATCGAAGCTAAAGCCAACGGAAAAACTGCAGAATTCAGAACCAGCGGCAAAGAGATTATTTTTCCCGGTTTTTTCCGCGCCTATGTGGAAGGAAGTGACGATCCGGAAGCAGCTCTCGAAAACCAGGAGAACTACTTGCCAGGTATGTCAGAAGGTGAAGAGGTCATTGAGGATGGTGTGGAGCCGATATCCCACGAAACCAAGCCACCGGCCCGGTTTACTGAGGCCAGTCTGGTTAAGGAACTGGAAAAACAGGGTATCGGACGTCCGAGTACTTACGCCACGATTATTAGCACTATCCAGGATCGCGGATACGTAGAAGCGGATGGTAAAACATTGATTCCTACCTTCACTGCATTTGCAGTGACTGAACTCTTGGAAAAGAACCTGGAGGATCTGGTTGACAGTGACTTCACCTCCGATATGGAAAACAAGCTGGATAAAATAGCGCAAGGTGAACTCGATATTGAGACCTATCTCAGTTCCTATTTCAATGGCGAGGAAGGTCTCAAAGCCAAAGTGGAAAAACAGGAAGAGAAGATCGATCCCCAGGAGGCCAAACATTTGCACCTTCCTTTGCAGGATCTGGATGATATCCAGGTATTTGTCGGTCGATTCGGACCCTACATCAAAAAGCAGGTGAACGGTGAAGAACTTACGACATCCATACCGGTTAGCTGGAAACCAAGTGACCTTACGGCCGAGAAGCTGGAAGAACTTATCAAAACGGAAGAAGAGGGTCCCAAGTCGATCGGCGATCATCCCGAAAGCGGAGAGCCTATCTTTGTATTGAATGGCCGGTACGGCCCCTATGTGCAGGTCGGCGAAGTCACTGAGGATAACAAGAAGCCCAAGCGCGCTTCCCTGTTGAAAGGAATGTCGCCGGAAGATGTGGATCTGGAATTGGCATTGAAATTACTCGAACTCCCAAGAAGCCTTGGCAATCATCCGGACACCGGTAAGGAGATTAAAGCCGGGGTAGGGCGATATGGCCCGTTTGTAGTGCATGACGGTACCTTCGCCTCACTGAAACGCAGTGATAACGTATTGGATATTGAACTGGACCGGGCTGTTGAACTGCTTTCTGAGAAAAAGAAAAAATCGAACCGGAAGAGTGCAGCCATTAAGGAACTAGGAGAGCATCCCGAAGACGGCAAGAAAGTTCGCGTGATGGATGGCAGATATGGACCTTATATCAAGCACGGTAAAAAGAATTACAGTTTATCTGATGATGTGGATCCGGAAGCGGTGACGATGGAAGACGCCATCAAGCTGATCACAGAAAAAGCGAAGTAGGTAGGAGCAAGAAGCAAGAAGTGAAAAGCTAAGAGGCAAGTTCTGAGGGAGCTCTGCTCCGGATATAAAGTAAGTCCGTATACTTCCTTATACCTTATACCCTATACCTAGTTAGCCCCAAAAATTCTAACATGACAATTGCCGGTAAGTTTGTTTAATTTGAATAGTCATGGAAAAGAAATCTGAGATACATTTTAGCTATCCCCCAAACCTGCACGAGCTCGATCTTGCCACCCTGGTTTCCATGTACCGCGAGCGGGGCATTCCTAAAAAAGCTCGTCCCGGAGAGTACTTTGCCTGTGCTCTATCCAAGAAGCTGATCAAAGAAGGAAAGTGGTGGTTCGGGCAGTATTACAGCCAGCAATCTTGGGACCAGCTGCTTAGCAAAAGCTGTGAAGGATATCCGCTTACTGAAGTGGAGATGAATGTAATGGGCATGGCCCTCTCATCCGGCGATGAACCGCCTAAGCGAGACTTTGTGGAGCAGCAGTGCGGAGCTGTGCCTAAGCTGGCCTATATGATTGTCAATGATCTCAAAGAGTTTGGATTTCTATCGGTTGATGATCAGGACCGTCTGATGATCACGCCCCGCGGTGAGAAGGCATTGCAGGGTATTGCCCGAAGGATATACGACAAGAAATTCAGTCCGGACATGTTGCGGGTCAACCAGTCAGAGACCTCTACGCCTACCATCGAACGGGCCAAGAAAAAAGACAGCGAACAGGCGAGCCTATTCTAACTAACCACAAAGCTACACTAAGCTTTACTCAGTGTAACTAAGTGGTAAAGTGATTGTTTATCAATCTACGCGTCGAGCACGGACCCCGAAATCGACATTATCCTTCACCCACTCGGTCCACCGTGCCTGCTCCAAAATCGGTTTGTCATGCAGGTAGATTGTAGAGTCATTCCAGGTGGTCATCACTTCAGCATCCTGGGTCCAAATCTTCACGCGTCGGCGTGGGACCTTGGTCTGCCAGTTTCGTCCGGTAACAGGATCGGTATAGAGCACACGTATGGTGATATTCCGAGAGAGCTGTTCCAGCGGACTCAGATCCAGGCTTCTGAAATCTGTCTCTCCGTCTTTCTTAATATCAGGGACACCGTCGCTGACCATCACTACTGAGACCGGTCTTAGCACCAGGTTCTTGTTCCGTAATGTCAATGCGACCTGCTCGAAGAAGGCGTTGAAATCGGTGATCGGATTTTGAACCGTATCCGGAAAGATCTCATGCAGCCGCTCTTCAATCTCTTCTACTGATTTATTCTCAAAGGTCTGAATCGGGTAGAAGGTCTTGGGCTCGTCTGGCTGGGCACCGCCTATGGAGCTCACAAAGAGTACATTGGGCTCTTCCAGGTCATCGATACTCTCTAAATGGGCATAGATATAATGTGCCAGAAAATTCAGAGATTCATCAAAATAACCGCTGTTGATAAAAGAGCCGCTGATATCCACCCCAACAAAAAGCGAGAGTCGGGGCTTTTGTTCGGTATTCAGACTGCAACCGATTACAATAAACATCAGTCCGGTCAGCAGCGATATAGCTACTTTCTTGATTGTCGACATAATAGACTCCTAGTTAGATGTACTTGCAGTTTTCAGCTCTTCGCTTCGCTTCGAAAGCGTTTCAATAAGCACGTTCGACTGTTTAATGTCGTCCATGCTTCTGAAAGGCAGGTCAAACAGGTGTGTACTGCTAACCAACAGGGTCAGGAAGTTGATCGCGCTGGCAATAACCTGAAGGGGTGGCAGCATGAATGCAGCTAACAACTCCTCTCCCTTATCCTGCACCCAGTCTGCATTCTTCTTGATCGTATCCATGAAACCGTTTGATATATCCCAATCAAGATCGCTCTCTTTAGCCGAGCTCTTTTTAGAGCTTTTTAGCTCAACACCTTTACCCTGTATAACGGCCATGATAGTCGGGGTACCAAAAGAGGCGAAGAGGAACCATGAGAGGCTTCGAATACCGAACCACATGAAGGTGGATATGGAGAGTATTCCGAGCATGCTGATCTGTACATCATCTGCATAGAGGGCAAACCAGGGAACTAGGGCATCAACGAACTCCCGGTACAGGAAGATAACCTCTACGAAGAGCACGATAATTTCAATAACACCGATACCGATAATCTGAGAGAAATTCTTCTTTTTTACGGAACCCACAAAGGTCGATAACACGGCATAACTTCCCAGTACAATGAAGAACAGGAAGGTAAACAATGGAATCCTGATCGCCAGTATTGACAATTGCTCACCGGTTATATTGGATAAGGTATCCATTACCAGCGGAGTGGTTACGTATGTAAAAATAGTTGACTCAATGACTACCCAGAACAAGGTTAGGAAAACAGCAATCCAGGGCACTTTGGAACCTACCACACGCTTAGAGGCCTGACCAAGCATTCTGAATGGCGTAATGAATATCATCTGTAATACGGACCAAATACCGAGAACTACTATCTTTGTGAGTTCCAGCAGGGCCACTACAAATTGAAATGTAAAAGTGAAAATCCCTCCCCAGAAAGATACAATGGCTTTACCGAGATCCCACCAGGTTATGAAAAGAGAGATGACAAACTCTTTCCGGTTTTGACGGAATACCACAGTAAGCAGGGCAGGTATGGTAATCCAGCATCCTATGATGAAAGCAAAGGCCGGTAGCAGCAAAAACAGACGCTTGGCGGCCATAAGCAGCATGGGATCACCGGCAGCCCATGCAAATTCAATAAATGTTTCCTGGAAAAGTGACGGAAACAGCAAAATGTAAAGGACAAATTTGGTAATACTTCCTGTATCGTTAAACATAATTCCCCCCAGAATCTAATTGGTAATAGCAAATATGTAGAGTTTAATGGGTCCGGAGTTTCTTTGTTCCGGATATTTGGTATCACTTATAAGATAGGAGGGAGTAATCGATGTTACAGTTCGGCAGTAGTGGCCGGTTGAATATCACGGGAAGCTCATCTAGAAAAGGTACGGAGATCCCCCTCAAAAACGTCTGAGAAGGGCATTTCTCCTGACCTATTTTAAAACATTAGAATTTAGGCGATACCGGCTTTTTGCTGTTCGCAGACGTCTTCAACAGTTTGGGCAACTTGCTGGGCTACTCGCTTGTCGAAGGCACTGGGGATGATCTCCTCCGGGGTCGGATTCTCTACGCAATCGGCAATGGCATAGGCAGCAGCTACATACATGCGATAGGTGATATCACGCGTGCGGGCATTCAGGGCACCGCGAAACAGTCCCGGAAAGGCAAGAACGTTATTGATCTGGTTGGGGAAGTCAGAACGTCCGGTGGCTATGATATTAGCACCCGCTTCATGTGCTTCCTCAGGCATGATTTCCGGTACGGGATTGGCCATGGCAAAAATTATGGGATTTTTCTTCATTCGTTTGATCATTTCTCCGTTCAACACACCCGGAACCGATACACCGATAAAGACATCGGCATCTTCAAGAGCGTCACCCAGATCACCTTTCACGCGGCTATGGTTGGTCAGGCTGGCCATCTCTTTTTTGATCGGATTCATCTCACTGCGCCCGCGGTATAATGTTCCCCGGCTGTCGCACATGATGACTTCCTGAACTCCCACATGCTGAAGTAACTTTACGACTGCCACGCCGGCTGCCCCTGAACCGTTGATGACAATTTTCAGCTCATTCAGCTTCCTTCCCGTTACTCTCATGGCATTGATCATTCCGGCAAGCGTTACAACTGCGGTGCCATGCTGGTCATCGTGCATGACAGGAATATCCAGTTCCTCTTTAAGTCGCTCCTCAATTTCGAAGCATTTGGGAGCTCCAATATCCTCCAGGTTGATACCGCCATAGGTAGGAGCAATTGCTTTAACAGCGGTAATGATCTCTTCGGTATCCTGCGTATCCAGTACAACAGGCACGGCATCCACTTCAGCGAATTTTTTAAACAAAACGCATTTGCCTTCCATGACGGGGAGGGAGGCTTCCGGACCGATATTACCAAGTCCCAAAACGGCGGAGCCATCGCTTACAACAGCGACGCTATTCTTTTTCCAGGTATAATCGTATGCTTTCCTTCTGTTTTTTGAGATCTCCCGGCAGGGTTCGGCCACGCCCGGTGTATAGGCTATACTTAAATCTTCACGGGTGTCCAACGGCATTTTAGACTCTATGGCTATCTTGCCGCCGTATTTTTTGTGCGCTTCTATAGATTGTTCGCCGTAATCATTCCTTTTAGAGGACATATAGTACTGTATTCAATTCTTTTTGGCCTTTGTGCAGGTGCAAAGGTAAAGGTTTTAAAGTAACTGTGTGTTTAATAGTTCGTAAAATTAGGGCACGAAGGTAAGCTGCCTTTGTAAAGATTCTGTGAATGGACAGGTTATTATATAGCCGGTTAAATGGACTCTCTCTTGATCGGTTAATTGATGCTGTCGATGATATACTTGAAAAAAGGAAGGGAAGGCTAGAAAAATCTGCCTTCCCTTATAATGATTATTTGTCAGTGCTGAACTCGGTCATTTTCTTTTCAACATTGAACACATTGTTATCCCTTTCAATATCAGCCAGGCGCTGTGAGGGATCAATTTCCAGACGCTTGATATCGGAAACCGGCCTGTCAATTTTCAATGTGTAGGTTGGATATACCCAAGGCCAATCTTTTTTGACGGTTCGTTCAATTCCCGGATATTCGTCATTAGGTTTTTCTCCTCTCATAATGCGCAGCGGCATATAGAAGAGTTCTTTGGAACCGTCATTATATTCTACCATCAGATCTATGGGCATTGGGGTAAGGTCAAAACGTTTGAGGGTGACGTAGGTCTCATCATTCTGCCCGGCTACGGTACTGATACCATAGTCAATGGTTTTGGTGCTTTCTATGAAATACTGGTAGTACCAGTCGAGCACCATGCCGGACTGCTCTTCCATGACCCGGAGGAAATCTCTACCGTCCGGATGTTTGAATTTCCAGACTTCAAAGTAACGCTTCATTCCCTTATCGAAGTTCTCATTGCCTATGATGTATCGCAGCTGGTTCAGAAATACAGCGCCCGTGGAGTAGGATGCCGTACCGTAGGCCCCATTAGTATGGTAGTGGTCGGCATGGGTATCCAAGGCTTCAAAGGTACCATTTCTTTGACGATTCAAATAGCTGGCGTAAGAGCTACCGTGCGGATTAGACATGCGTGGCCGCTCAAACAGGTGTTGCATGGTCAGTGCCGATGCATAGGTAGTAAACCCTTCATCCATCCAAGGGTAACGGCTTTCATTGGTGGCAAGAACGGCGTAGTACCACATGTGTATCAGTTCATGAACCGTGACACCCACGAGGCTTCTGAGCGAACGATTGCCGGTGATCAACGTGCCCATGGGATATTCCATCCCACCGTCGCCTCCCTGGATCACACTGAATTTATCATAGGGGTATTTACCAAAGTTCTCACTCATGAACTGAAAGGCCTGAGCAGTATATTCCGGCAGCTGCTTCCAATTAGCCAGCAGTTCTTCCTGACGTTCACTGTCGGAATTGGTGGCTACAGGATCTCTCTGGTAGAAGAAGTGCAGCATGGGTCCATTTGGAACCTGTTTTGTAGTATGAACATAGTCAGGATCGGCGCCCCACATAAAATCATGTACGTTTTCAGCTCTCCATCTCCACGTCAGTTTCTCTGAATCAGGGCGTTCTACCTCAGATCCTTCCTCTTCATATCCATGACCTATCTGCTGAGGGTTTTGCAGGTGACCGGTGCTGCCGATTACATAAGACGAATCGATGGTAATATTTACTTCAAAGTCTCCCCAAACCCCGTGAAATTCACGTCCGATGTATGGGTTGGGATGCCAGCCGTCTTCATCATATTCCGAAATTTTGGGGTACCACTGGCTCATGGAGAATTCTACGCCTTCCGCGTTGGCCCAGCCCGAACGTCGTATCTGCCGGGGGACCTGACTGTTAAACTCCATCTCGAATACGGTACTCTCGCCGGGAAGGATGGGTTCGTTCAAGGTCACTTCCAGAATGGTTCCGTCCACCACATACTCAACCGCTTCCCCGTTCTGGGTCAGCGAGTTTATCTTATGGTACCCGATTTCATCATCCGGCAGCTTATAGATGCGATCTCTGACTCTTCTGTCAGGATCCTGAATGGTGCGTGACCTGACATCCATCATGCTCATTGGCTGAAAAGCATTAAAGTAAAGGTGATAAAATACCCGTTTCAGCGTGTCGGGTGAATTATTGTAATAGGTTAGCTTTTGTGAACCGGTGAATTGGTGGTTCGGGGCATCGACGTCAATATCCATCTGGTATTCTACCCGCTGTTGCCAGTAATCTCTGCCTTGGGAGTACGATGTTGAGATAAATAATGAAGAAATAAGAAATAGAAAGACGAATCTGAGCTTCATAACAGGTTAAATAATTAGGATTTAGGAATTAGGAATGGTTCTTCAGTTGGGTAATGACAAACAGAAGAATATCTGAGTAGTCATATAAATCAGGGTAATCCGTGATTAAAAACTGTTCCTGCTTGCAAAGGCACGGCTGAGTGTTGCTTCATCAATAAATTCAAGCTCAGTACCCATCGGGATGCCGTAGGCTATACGCGTGACATCGATTTCATCGAAGGGTTTCAGCAGCTTGTTGATATAGTAGGAAGTTGCCTCGCCTTCTGAATCGGGGTTAAGTGCCAGTATCACCTCATGAATGGGTTCCTCATCATTATTGACACGGGCCATGAGTTCCTTAATGCGCACATCATCCGGACCGATATTGTCAAGAGGAGAGATGGCCCCTCCGAGAACGTGATATTTTCCTTTGTATTCGTTAGTCTTTTCGATGAGGAAGACATCCTGTGACTCTTCAACCACACAAATCTTGGTGCCGTCACGTTTTACGTTTTCACAGATAGAGCAGGGATCATTGTCACTGATCACCCCACAGATCGAACAGCGGGTAATCTTTTTTTTAAGATTTACCAGTGCATCGGCAATCTTGGTAACAAATTCTTCATCCTGCTTTAGTAGATAAAGGGCAATACGCCGGGCAGATTTTCGTCCGGTCCCGGGCAGCTTGGCCAGTTGTTCAATGGCCTGTTCCAGAATTTCTGAAGTTCCTTGCATGTAGAAATGGTGAATTTTGAGTGTTGAATGTTGAATGGAATAGCCAATTCAACATTTAGTATTCAACATCAAAAAATAATTTAAAGTCCCAGTTTGCTGAGGTCCATGCCCGGAATACCTCCGCCCGGCATCATTCCTTTATAGGCATCCTGCATTTTCTCCTGTGCGGCTTCTTCAGCTTTTTCGAGGGCCTTATTGACGCCTGCAACAACCAGGTCTTCCAGCATTTCAGCATCTTCAGGATCAATAACGTCCTTATCCAGTTTTATGCTGAGTATCTTACGCTTGCCGTTAGCCTTTACTTTAACCATTCCGCCACCGGCTTCAGCTTCCACCTCTACCTTTTCAAGTTCTTCTTGTGCTTCCTGCACCTTCGATTGCAGTTCGGAGATCTTTCCAAACATATCTGCCATATTCTTCATAATTGTGTACTGATTAAGTTTCGGTTCATTAACAAATGCTATCCCGCGAAACTATCCGTGCCGGGATAGGCAAAAGATTATAATATTGTTGTTATTGATTGAGATTGTAATCCAGTTCGGCTCCAAAGAGCTCCACCAGCTTCTTAATTTTTGGGTCACGTTCCTGTAATGCCTTGAAACGCTCATAAGGGCTCATTGATTCCTCAGTATCCTTTTCGGTCTTTTGAACGATACACTTGAGTCTCAGAAATACCCCGACTTCTTCTTCTAAAACCTTTGCCAACCGCTTTTTATTTTCTTCAAGGATCTTTTTAGCGAAATCATCGCTGCACCTGAGCGTAAGTTCACGGTTTTTGAGGGAGACAGGATCCATGCGTTGCATCTGGAAGTAGAGCATTTGCTGAACCTTGGAACGCAGCGTTTCTACATAAGCCGGCCAGGCTTCTTTCACTTCATTGAGGCTGACATTCTTAGGCGGCTCTTGTACTGCTACTTCAGGCTCCTCGGCAGACGATTGCTGTGGTTTGTTCTCCGTACCGTTTACTGAGGGTTCTTTATTCTTGCAGTTTCCGAGAGAGGGTTCTCCGAAAAAGTTCTGGTAATCAGAAGCCGGGCGTTCTGCAGAGCCGGTATTGCTATTAGGATTGTTCGCTGCCGGATGTTTTGGTTCACTTACGCCGTTCTTGGAATTGTTACCGTCATCATCATTTGATAGGGGTTCTGCCTGTCCATTTTGACCCGCTTGTGTTTTCTCAACAGGGGATTCACCGGTATTTTTGGGGTTGGGGACACTTTGTTCGGTCTGAGAGTAGGCATCGTCAGTGGGCAATGGTTCTTTTGCCGAAGATTGCTGCTCCTTTTGGGGACTTTCGGTGGAGTTTGACGAATTTGTGGACCCGGATTCGGTTGTTTTTACCAGCTGCCCGTTACTGAGCTTTTTTTTTAAATCATTTAAATCTGAAATCAACGCATTCAGGTTGCGAGTCCGCTCCATGTGGATGAGCTTAAGAAGCGTTATTTCAAAAAGTATCTTGGGTTGATGGGCTTCTTTAATCTTATACTGGGCTTCATTGACGATATGCAACATGCGCATCAAGTCGTCATCAGAAAAATCATTTGAAGCGGTTTTATAACGTTCTTTGGTGTCTTTGGACGCTTCCACCAGGTGCATCTTCTCCGAATTTTTTGCAACATACAGGTTTCGGATGTGCTCGGTGAGTCCGATTAAAAACTCCTGGATGTCATATCCCTCTTGGAGCAACTCATTGATCAGCTCAAGACCGGTGGCAGAATTTTGCGATTCAACGGCATCCATAAACTGGAACATACGTTCTTTACTGACCACATTGAGGGCCCTGAGCAACTCATCATGCTCAATATCGGTGCCGCAAAAAGCAATGGCTTGGTCCATCAGTCCAAGAGCATCCCGAAGGGCACCGTCGGCCTTTTTGGCGATGACATGCAGTGATTCGTGATCAATCTGAATTCCTTCATTTTGAGCTACCGTTTCCAGTCGGGAGACGATCTCATCTATACTGATTCGCTTGAAATCAAAGCGTTGTACGCGTGATAGTATGGTAGGAAGTACCTTGTGAGGCTCTGTGGTAGCAAAAATAAAAATTACATGATCGGGGGGCTCTTCCAGGGTTTTGAGCAGGGCATTGAAGGCTGCCTTGCTAAGCATGTGAACCTCATCGATGATGTAGATCTTATAGCGCCCATTCTGCGGTGGAATGCGCACCCGTTCCCTCAGGTCCCTGATATCGTCAACCCCGTTATTCGAAGCTGCATCGATCTCTATCACATTCAGGGTCTGGTTTAGCGACTCACCATCAACTTCATCTTCGATACTGTTAACTGTCCGGGCTAGGACCCTTGCCATGGTTGTTTTACCCACGCCTCTGGGACCACAGAACATGTAGGCATGTGCCAGACGGTTCTGTTTGATGGCATTTTTGAGGGTATCGCTCACATGATGCTGAGAGACGATATCGTCAAAAGTGCGGGGCCGGTACGTACGGGTTAAAGCGCGATAGTTGTCAGACATCTGGGCTCGTTATTGAGCGTTTTTGTTACCAGTAATCAATTAAATAATGTACAAAAAGTGAAGGCCAATTTCGTAAAGAATTGTAGAAAAACGGGACAAATGAATCCTTTGTGACTACAGGATTTTATGAAACGAAACTACAGATGCTGACTCCCGGATAAATCTCTTTGCCCTGTTGTTTCCTCAGGCTGTTTTTCGTTCGGCCATTACCTGTCGGGGAATTGCTTCGTAAGTTTCTCCTTCGTCCAGGATAATGAACTCTTCAGGACTCAAATTGTGTTTCTTTTTGGCTTTCTCAAGGTCTTCGCGGGGTTCGCTCATACCGTCATCTGCAAGCGGGAAGGTACCAAAGTGCATCCCTATACTGGTTCCGGCATCGATATCCCGATGAATTAGTACGGCTTCTTCGGGATTCACATGAATGGGACGCATAAACCAACGGGGGCGGTAGGCACCTATGGGTATAAGGGCGACATCAATAGATTTGAACTTTGCACCGATCTTCTTGAAAAATCCATCGTAGCCGGTATCGCCGGCAAAATAAATGGTAGAGGAGGGAGCCTCCAGAACATAGCCGCACCATAAGGTTTTGTCACGATCGGTAAGTCCCCGGCCGGAAAAATGCTGGGCCGGAACCGAAGAGATGGACAGCATATCACTGATTTCCTTCTTGTTCCACCAGTCCATCTCCTCCGTTTTCTCAATTCCCAGCTGATTCAAATATTCAGAGACGCCCAACGGCACTATAAATTGCGGATCAAAAGCTTTCTTAAGAGCCCTGACGGTGTTTTTATCGAGATGATCATAGTGGTTGTGACTGATCAGAACAAGGTCAATCTCCGGCAGATCCTTAAAATCAATACCGGGAGGCCGCATTCGTTTAGGCCCGGTCCACTGAAAGGGGCTTGCACGTAAACTCCAAACAGGATCAGTTAAAATGTTTATGCCATCCACCTGAATCAAAAAGGTGGCATGGTTCACAAAAGTGATATGTACATCTTCGTAGCCATTACGGGCGTGGGTAATCGTACCAAACTCGGTATGCTCTTCGGAAAGTTTTTCCCATACACCAGGATCACCGCTCAGTGCCCATTTGATGATGTCTTTAAATCCACGAGCTTTAATACCGTCAAGATTGCGGAAGGTTTTACCATTAAAATGTCCGGATTTGGGTCCTTTGTAAGAAGGTGCTTTAATAATGAAATCCACAACATAGGTTGCGAAGATTAGCAGCACCACAGCTGCCAGAAACGAAATTAAAAAAATCATTTGATGCTACAATTGTTCAAAAATACTGCAAAACGTTAAACTGAATAATAACCACTAAGGTTTCAAGATTATTTTCCGGTCATCTTCGAAGCCAAAATTTGCGCTATTATCTTATCTGCTTAAAGGCCGAGAACCGGCGTTTGTTTCGCCTGTTTAATGAAAGCCCTAAAATTCTGGTGTGATAACTGCCAATAGCACAATTTATTGCGGCAATGAATACTGCTCTACGGTTTCAGATGTTCGTTAAAGAACTCGTAAATACGTGAATACTCATCATACCAGGCGTCTGGATCACGGAAACTGTGTCTTTCGGTTGGATACATCATCATCTCAAACTCCTTATCACCGGCCTGAATCAGCTCATCGATATACTGTGCTGCATCCTGGAACCCGACATTATTATCGATCAATCCGTGAAGAATCAGGACCGGTTGCTCCAGCTCGTCTACGTAGGTTATGGGTGAGCTGCGGGCGTAGTTTGCCGAGTCGGCTTCGGGTGTCCCTAGTCTGGGCAGGGTGTACCATGGATTGGTGTGATAATAGTTTTCCCAGTTGGTCACAGCTCGCAGGGCCGCAGCAGCATCAAAATAATCCCGCGCAACACTTGTGGCATACAATGCCATAAATCCACCGTAACTGCCTCCGTAGATACCTACCCGGGAAGTATCTGCCTGCGGGTAATTGGCTGCCAGGTAATTAATGCCATCAACAATATCCTGGGTTTCATATTTGCCCATCCAATCGGTTACATCCTCCCGGAACTCCCTGCCGTAACCGGTACTGTGCCGGTAGTCTACTTCAATCACATAGTATCCTTTTTCAGTTAGGAACTGGTGAAACATATATTCTCGGTAGTAGCTGTTCGACCATCCCTTGTAGACATTTTGTAGAGAACCTGCACCGTGTACAAATGTTACTACCGGATAGTCCTTGCCGGGCTGTTTATCCAGCGGTTCCAGTACCGACATAGATAGTTGAGTTTCTCCGTCTCTTCCGGTAAAACGGATGTAATCTTCTTTTTGCCAGTTAACTTGGTTGAATCGCTGGGGAATAGTTTGGGTAAGGCGTACTTCTGAATCGGGATTTTTGAGGTCCAGCAGGTAGAGCTCAAAGGGCTCGTTGAAGTAGGTATATTCATAAACTACATACCCGTTGTCCCGGCTCAAATCAAAACTCTGCCTATATCCTGTTTCGCTAGTGAGTTTTCGTTTCCGGTTGTTGTTAAGGTCAAGAGTATAGAGATGTCTTTCTCCGGGATCTACTTCACTGGAGGCAAATACCATTTTGTGTCCGCCGATCCATTCCACCCAGGGGATGTCATACTCCCCGGTTGTATGCTGCTTCATTTCCGAGCCATCGGGCTTTACGGTATAGATATGGTTCCAGCCGTCCTTTTCGGATTGAAACATCAGCAGGTCACCGGCCGGTGCAAATTCCATTTCGGTTCCGTAGATCCAGCCGTCGGTGGAATCTTCAAATACTTTGGTGGATTTGGGCTCCAGCAGATCAAATACATTGATTTCGCGATGCTTCATCGGGGCATCGACCCGGTCAACCGCAAGGTACCTGCCATTGGCACTGATACTGGTGCTCAGGTAGTCTTTTCCCTCGTACATCATGCTTACCTTTCCGGAGTCGAGGTAGGCTACCGAAACAACCTGCCTGGCGATGCCTCTCCTGCTTGCTCCTGTTTGTACAAACTCACCGGCATATTCAGGGAAATAATACTCTTCGTAATCAGAGCGATCCCACTGAAAAAGTACCAGCTTGTCGTTGCCCGCCCAGTCAATGATGGTATAACCGGGATCTTCTTCTTTCTTGTCCGTCACCTGGGTCAGCATGGCGTTTTCAATGTCTATTATCCAGATATTCCCATCCTGCACGTAGGCTATCCGCTCACTGTTCGGACTCCAGCTTGGATTGTATTCTCTTTTGTCAGTCTTTACCAGCTTTCGTTTGTTCTCAAAGTTGAGATCAGCCAGCCAGATGTCACTCTCATCAGTGTAGACAAGGTGCTTCCCATTTGGTGAAACAGAGTAGCCGCGATCGAATGAATCCGGTGCTTCTTCCATGCCTTTTCCCTTTAGATTCACCCGAAACAGCTCTTCATCGGTCATGGCTGAATCATTGGCCTGGTAATAGACATGTTTCAGATCGGGAGAAAAACGAACGAAATCCGGACGGTTGCCAGCCAGCAGCGGTTCATAGAAAATGGACTTAAGACTGAGAGTATCCAGTCCGCCCTGACCGAACAGGCTGAACGGAATAAACAGAAAGAGAATAGAAAAAAGCCACGAACGCATCATAGTTGTACCGGTATTGATTAAATAGGACTAAGAATAAAGAAAGGTTTCTTCAGATGAGCAAGGAAATTTTCCTCTGCGTAACTCAGTGGTTCAACAATGAAGCTCAGCTTTCCATCATTCTTTCAATCTCGTCCCGCTCCTTGGGAACATCAGTCAGGTTTTCATAGCCGTCATCCGTGATAATCAGATTATCCTCGATGCGTACGCCCCCAAAATCGAACATCTCCTTCAATTTCGAGCCGTTAAGGAATTTTGACTGCTTCTCATCTTCCAGCGCCGGCTTCAGGAGGGCCGGTATGAAGTAGATCCCCGGCTCGATGGTGATGACCATACCCGGCTGCAGGTTGCGACGGGTACGCAGGTACTTGATACCCGGACGTTCAATACGTTCGACACCCTTTGGATAACCGCCTACATCATGGGTATCCAGCCCCAGGAAGTGTCCCAGGCCATGAGGAAAGAAGAGGGCAAAAATATCGTGTTCCATCAGATCGTCGATACTGCCCTCCAGCAGTCCGAAGTCTTTTAGCCCCTGCATCATAATTTTTGCAGCTTGGATATGGAGATCTTCCATCTGTACTTCAGGCTCAGTTGCTTCGATGACCTTCTTTTGGGCTTCCAATACGGATTCATAGATGGCGGCCTGGACTCCTGTGAATTCTCCGTTGGCCGGATAGGTCCGGGTATAATCAGATGCATAGCCCTCGTATTCGTATCCGGCATCAATCAGGAAGAGATCCCCGTCATTCACCTTTTCATTATTCTCAACATAATGGAGAATAGCGCTGTTATTGCCGGAAGCAAAGATTCCGTTGTAAGCATCCTGCGTCAATCCGTTTTTGATTTGGTGATAGTCAAAGACCGCTTTGAGTTCGTACTCATACATACCGGGTTTGAGTGCTTTCAGCACTTCCGTATGGGCAATATTGTTGACCCTTGCAGCTTCTCTCATCTGGTCCAGTTCCCAGTCGGACTTGAATACCCTGCAATGGGTAATGGCATCTTCCAGCTCGTCGAGATCAATGGGCGTAGATCTGTCGAACTCCTCAATAAATTCTGCCTGCTCCTGGTTAAGGCAGTAAATTTGGTCAGGATCCAGTTCCTTAAGCACCTTGGGCAAATCGTTTTCATAGTGAAGGTGATCGGGATTATACTCTTCCTGGAACTGTTCCTTCGATTTCACTCGACCGTGCCAGACGGCATATTGCGAATCACGCTTGGGTGCAAACAGGTGATACTCCTGCTTGTTCAGATCCAGCAGCAGATGAAAATTCGGTTCGTTTACCCCGGTCAGGTACCAGAAATTGGATTCCTGGCGAAAGGGAAATTCATAATCTGTTTCATAACGATACATCAGGTCGGCGCCTTTCATATATACTACAGCCGATTGTTCTTCATCAAATAGTGAAAAAAGTTTGTCGCGATGCAGGTGATTCATAATGCGTTCTTTGAGGTGAATGAGTGAACATGAAGTTAATGGAAAAAAGCCAAGTAGAAAAACTGGAAAGAGACAGGTTTAGGAAACTTTCAAAAGTTACCTAAACCTATGATCGGCCGACACTTCTCTGTGAACCTCTGCGCTCCTCTGTGTCACTTTGTGGGTTGGCCAAACGCTACTTTATACTAAGTACTGATAATATTATCGAATAGCTTCTTCAGCTGAGCAGAAATCCTTACCGGATTATGCTGTATCTCCTCATTGAATAAGTTCACAGATACTTGCTCGTTAAATACTACGTTCCTAACTCCCTCAGCCGAGTAGATGCTCGTATCCGGCTCCTCCCCTTCAAAAACCAAATCCAGGTTTACCTCAGCAACCGCGCGATTGGTCCCTTCCCGGTTTAAAATGGCTATCATTCTCGTCCCACCGTAAGCTGTACCCAGAAATGAGATCGCTATCTTTTCATCCTCAAAAGAGTGGATGTGGTAATAGTGACTTAGATTTAGATCGGATGGACTTTTCTCAAACCGGAGGTATTTTATGGCAGCAGTATCGGTTGCTTGATAATGTTCGAGAACGGGCAGCAGCCATTTGCGAAGGGGTGGTACGGCTTTGGTCCCGGTAAAACCTCTCTTTTGCCAGTAGTCAAAATCTTCTTCGGTGGTTTCCGGCATTGACAGCAGTTCGGGAAGAGACTCAAGCTGTTCAACCTCCCCATCAGCCGGAGCTATACGATACCAAAAGTCAGTAGTGCCATTGGTGATGAGCAGAAAAGGTGCCTGAACGTTCCGGTTGTAGCGGGCAATTTGTTCTGCCGTTTTGGTGGTCAATGAAATGTTTTCTGCTTTGCACTCAGCCAGGATCTGCGGATCAAAAGCTTGATTGTAGCAGATGATATCAGTTCGCAAATTAGATTCGGCATAGTCTTTTATGGCCTCTTCGGTTGAAATACGGTGCTTTGACCAACCTGCCCGGATCAGTGCTTCAATAATTCTGAGGCGCACCCTCTCTTCGGGACGGTTCTTGAGCGTCTTTCGGTGAATGGGATTCCACAAGTGTTTTTCACCATCTCTCCAGACAAATTGTGGGAATTGGTTGCGGGCAATACTTTCCATAGACTGAGAATAGCGATTGGATAGGAGAATGAAAAGGAGCCGTTGATTCTTTTAGCAGTCTAATTACTGTTTACGGCGCTCTGCTCCGCAATCATTCATAAGGCAAAATTCACTATGCCTCAGCTACCGCTTTTTCATTATCCATCTGACGATAGATTAACAGTTGCTGAGCGATTGAGACAACGTTGTAGATCAGGTAATATAGACTGAGTCCGGCCGCGAAATTGTTGAAAATAAAGAGCATCATAACCGGAAAAATATACTGCATGGCTTTCATGTTGATGCCTCCTGGAGCTCCGCCACCACCTCCGGGTCCGCCCATTCCGCCGGTAAGCCTGCTCTGAAATATCATGGCAATGGACATCAGAAGGACAAATCCGGCAATCTGATCACCGATGAATGGAATGCTGAACGGAAGGCTGAAGATATAGTCGGGTGCCGAAAGGTCGGCTGCCCATAAAAACTCTTCCTGGCGAATCAATATGGAATTCTGGAAAAAGCGCCAGAGTGTAATCAATATCGGCAACTGTAAGAGGTTAGGCAGACAGCCGCCAAGTGGGTTCACACCGGCCTCCTTGTAGAGTTTCATGGTAGCCTTTTGCTGCTTCTGTGGATCATCGGAATATTTATCCTGAATCTCCTTCATTTTTGGCTGCAGCTCTTTCATGGCTGCCATACTCCGGTAGCTTTTCTTGGTAAGCGGGTACAATACCAGCTTGATGAGGATCGCAAAGAGTATAATGGCCAGGCCGATATTCATGTAATCGGCAACGAATCCGAAATAGGGGATAATCATGTAGCGAACCAGCGGGTCGGAGAACCATCGCGTCCAAGAGTAGCCTACATCCACCATGTCGTAGGCAGTTTCGTCAAAATCCTTCAACAGGTGATAGGAAAGGGGTCCGGTATAGAGCTTAAATTCAACCAAGCCGCTTTCCGGTATGTCGGCATTGATATACGATTGGTAACGGTATTCGGTGTTGGGATTATCGGTCTGTCCGGAAAGCTCACCGATCAGCAGGGCTCCTTCGGTTGGAGTCTCTGATTTGATTACCTGGGTAAAAAATTTGGTACGGGTAGCCACCCAATCAATGGTGCCGTTATAATTTTGTTCTTCCCTGTTCGGCTCCGAAAGTAGCAGCTGCTCCATCTCTCCGCCGGTATATACATAGGCAGAGGTGTATACCCCTTCCTGAGAGGGATCTTTTTCGGTAAACTGAAGCGGCGATTCCCAGCCGAATTCCACGGTGCTGCCGATGATATCTCTTTGAAGTCCCTGGAATTGAATATCAAGATCAATCTGGTGGTTGTTCCCGTTCAGAGTATAAGTATACAGGATGCGTTTGCTGTCACTGATATTGAGAGCATACCGCAGTTCGGAGGTCTCGCCTTCTGCAAGAGAAAGTGAGTCGCCTTCGGTGAGTTGTTCGAAGACCAGTTTGTCGGTTTCAATATTGTAGTTTTCACTGGAGAGAAAACCCAGGGTATATGTCGATTCGGTAGTATCCTTGATCATTTCAACCTGCTGATTATCCCAGGTCTCATAATCCTTCAGTAATATTTGTGAGGGTCCTGCACCGAGATTGGTAAAGGTGGCACGATAATAAGGAGTATTAACTGTAAATTGGGTAGTATCCTGAATGCTTGCACTGCCGAATATGCCCATAGCACTTTGACCGTTACCTTCCTCTTCTGAGAGGGTTGCCATGCCGGTAGTTTGCTCGCCGGGCTCTTCTTCGGTTTGTGCTGTGGGGGAATCCTGTTGCTGTTGTCGGGCACGGGCAATGGAGTCAGCACGCTGAACGGCGGCTATGCTATCTTGTTGAGCTTGCTGTTGGGCTTGGCGGCGTTGTAACTCTTCCTGGCTAGGCATGGTGAAATAGGCCCATGCAACCATGGTCAATAAAATCAGAATTAAGCCGGTTACGGTATTACGATCCAAAAGTATTCCTCAGTCTAAATTAAGATTTCGTTTCTGGTTCAGGCACCGGATCATATCCTCCCCTGCTCCATGGATGACAACGGGCTATACGCTTGATGGTAAGCCAGGAACCTTTCAGGGCGCCATGTTTTCTTAGGGCGTCTATACCATAATGACTGCAAGTAGGATGGTACCGGCAGCTGCTCGGCATGTATGGAGAGATTATAAGCTGGTAGAGACGGACAAGCCCGATCAGGAGATATTTCATAAATCAGTTGTCAGTAGTGGATAGGAGATGATCCCGAACGTCGGATAAAAGCTTTTTGATATTTTGCTCAGCTTCGTCAAATGTCATTTCGATAGTGTTGGCCAAAAAAGCACCGTGCAGGCAGAGGTTATGTGAATGAACAAAATCGGTCAGTAAATGCTGATTTAACCTATAGGCCTCCTTCATCAGTCTTTTTACACGGTTTCTCTTAACAGCGTTTCCCAACTTTTTCTTAACTATAAAACCCATCAGGCATTCAGATTCGGCCTCGGAATAGGTGCGAAAGCGAAAATTGATACACGTGTTACGTAAGGTGGTGACATCGCTTTCGAAGAGACGCTGAAAATTTTTTCGGCCTCTCAGGATTTTAGCACGTGGAAGGCTAAAATCCTTTTGTGAGGTATCAGAGCTGTTATTTAGGCCCTTTGTCATCACTTATGGTTAGACGATGACGTCCTTTCGAACGGCGACGCTTCAGTACTTTTTTGCCGTTCTTGCTTTTGTTACGCTTACGAAATCCGTGCTTGTTCTTTCTTTTGCGTTTGCTCGGTTGATATGTACGTTTCATTGAGTCAACAACGTTTTATGAAAACTTTAGTTCTTAAACAGACCCCTAATTTAAGAATAAAAAAAGACAATAAGAACCACTTTTTAAGGGTTTATTATAGTCTGCGGTCGCAGAATGGTATTAAATGTTCCTGCAGATGATTAATATATTTGAACAGGCAGTGCTTAAGCCGTAACTTTAATGATTGCACTAAAATAACACGCATAGTTAGATAGTATATGTTAGACAAAATCACCGACGTTCTTACCAGTATTTTTGGTACGAAAAGTGAACGTGACATTAAGAAAATTTGGCCCACCGTTGAAAAAATTAAGTCTTACGAAGATGAAGTCAAGGCCCTCTCGGATGAGGAATTAAAGCAGAAGACAGAGTCTTTCAAACAGCAGATAAAGGACGCCACAGCCGAAATTGATGAAGACATTGCGGCATTGCGCGGGCGGCTGAACCGAAACAATGAAGATCTCTCGGTAAATGAGCACCGTTCGCTGGCCGAGGAACTGGACGCTCTCGAAGAAGAGTGGCTCGATACGGTTGAGGATAAACTTGATGAACTCTTGCCGGAAGCCTACGCGGTACTCAAGGATACCTGCCGTCGTTTTGTAGGTAAAAAATGGATGGTTGGCGGTACGGAAACGGAATGGAATATGGTACCCTACGATGTGCAGCTGGTTGGCGGTGTCTGCATGCACCAGGGTAAAATTGCCGAGATGAAAACCGGTGAAGGTAAAACGCTGGCGGCGATCTTTCCTGCCTATCTCAATGCACTTGCCGGACGAGGCGTCCACATCGTAACCGTGAACGATTACCTGGCTAAACGTGATGCCCAATGGAATGAACCCATTTTTAACTTCCACGGATTGGAAGTTGACTGCATCGACAAGTATGATCCCAATACCGAACAGCGCCGGGCAGCGTACAATGCCGATATCACCTATGGTACGAACAATGAATTCGGTTTCGATTACCTGAGAGACAACATGGTGATTAATTCCGAACAGCTGGTGCAGCGGCATCACCATTTTGCCATTATTGATGAGATTGACTCAATCCTGATTGATGAAGCCCGTACTCCGCTTATTATTTCGGGTCCGGTGCCTCAGGATTCCCGTTCGCAGAAGTTTGAAGAGCTGAAGCCGCGTGTCGAATCGTTGGTCAAAGCGCAGAAGAAACTGGTAGCTTCGCTGGTCAAGAAAGCTCAGGATGCCCTCGAAGAAGGTGACGAAGAGACAGCCGGACTTGCCATGTACCGTGCCCAGCGCGGTTTTCCCAAGAATCGGCAGTTCCGCAAAATGATGCAGGTTCCGGAAAACCAGCGCATCTTGCAGCGCACCGAAGCTTTCTATTTGCAGGACAATGCACGGCGACTGCCGGAAGCCGACAAGGAACTCTATTATGTGGTTGACATGAAGCTCAACAGCATTGAAATGACCGAAAAGGGTCAGGAGTTTATCACACGGGCTGATGAGGATGAAGAATTTTTTGTTATCCCGGACCTCGGGACAGAAACCACCGATATTGACGAAGAGCTGGAAAAACTCGAGAAGGAGAAAATTGAGGAGATCAGGGATAATGACGAGTTCAGTGACGAATATAAAGAGAAGAAGATTGAGGAAGCTAAACAGGAGGTCAAGGAAGAACGCGAGCGTCGTTTCAACGAGCTGCATCGTAAGTTTGCCGAACGTAGCGACCGCATCCATACAGTAAACCAGCTGCTTAAGGCTTACTCCCTGTTTGAACGGGAGGAAGAATATATTGTACAGGAAGGCAAGGTTAATATTGTTGATGAGCATACCGGGCGTGTGCTTTCCGGCCGGCGCTACTCTGATGGTCTTCACCAGGCTATTGAGGCCAAAGAGGAAGTGAAGGTTGAGGCAGCCACCCAGACATACGCCACTATCACCCTTCAGAATTACTTTCGCATGTATCACAAACTGTCGGGTATGACCGGTACGGCGGCAACTGAGGAGGGTGAATTCAGCGATATTTACGATCTGGATGTCATGGTGATTCCCACCAATGAGCCGGTAATCAGAGATGATAAGGAAGACCTGGTATTCCGAACAAAACGCGAGAAGTACAACGCTGCTATTGAACGTATTAAAGAGTACCATGAAAAGGGCCAGCCTGTGCTGGTCGGTACTACCAGCGTCGATGTTTCGGAAACTATGAGCCGCATGCTCAAGCGTTCAAACATTCCGCATAACGTATTGAATGCCAAGCAGCACGCCCGTGAAAGTGATATTGTCGCCATGGCGGGTCAACCCGGTGCGGTAACCGTGGCCACCAACATGGCCGGTAGAGGTACCGATATTAAACTGGCTCCCGGTGTACGAGAGAAGGGCGGGTTGGCTATTCTGGGTACCGAGAGGCACGAGTCACGGCGTATTGACTTGCAGCTAAGAGGACGTTCGGGACGTCAGGGTGATCCGGGCGAATCCCAATTCTTTGTCTCGCTGGAAGATGACCTGATGCAGCTCTTCGGCTCCGACAGAATTGCCAAGGTGATGGACAAATTGAATTTCGAGGAGGGTGAGGTTATCACCCACCCGTGGATTACCAAATCACTGGAACGCGCCCAGAAGAAAGTAGAGCAGAACAACTTCAGCATTCGTAAGAAGCAACTGGAGTATGATGATGTATTGAATAACCAACGAGAAGTTATTTATAAGCGTCGAAAGCATGCACTTTCTGGTGATGAACTGCGAAGTGATATTTACGACATGCTTATTGACCTGGTCGAACGTATCGTTGAGCAGCATTACGGTGAAGGAGAGTTCTCGGAAATGAGGGATACTATCTTGCGCTTCCTGGCTGTAGACATAGAGCTGGACCCGGAAGAGATGGCAGAACTTGGGGAAGACGGACTCATTGATCATACCATTGACAAGGCATTTGAATCCTATCGTCAGAAAGAAGAAATGATCTCCGAGCCGCTCTACAAGGTCATTAAAAACATTGACGAGTCGGAAGCAGAAAATAAGCCGACTAAAATACAGGTTATTTTTACCGACGGCATCAGAAGGATGCGCGTGGTAGTGGATGTCGATAAAGCCCTGGAGAACGAGGGACACGAAGTAGCCCGCGCCCTGGAACGAACGGCGGTGCTGTCTACCATTGATGACAAATGGATGGAACACCTCCGGGAGCTGGACTCTGTGAAAGAAGGTATCGGACTAAGGGCTTTTGGACAGAAAGATCCCCTGCTCGAGTACAAGCGGGAAGCTTTCGATATGTTCAAGCAGCTTTTAGATGAGATCAATCAGAATGCCATTTCACTAATCTGGAAAGCTATTCCGGAAATGCAGGCAGATCAGCAGAAATTGCAGCAGGCACAGCAGGAGAAAGCCAAAGTGGATATGAAGCGTGCTAAGACCCAGCATACCGATTCCACCAATATGGGCTTCCGTCAGGCAGCCGGTCAGGGACAAAACGGATCCGGCGGACAGGGTCAGCGAAGTGATCAGAAGCCGCAGCCTGTCACGGTGGAAGAAGAACCCGGCCGCAATGATTATGTAAAGATCCAGAATATGAACAGTGGAAAAGTTATTGATATCAAATGGAAGAAAGCCAAGCGCATGATCAATGACGAAGGATGGATTCTGATCGAGAAATAGTTCTTGTAAGGCGAATAGCGTAGGTCGAAAATTTAAAAACCCTGTGCATTGTGCTGTGCAACACGGTTGAATAACAACTGAACTCTTACTTGTGGAAGTACTTGGCATAGATATCGGCAGTTACGGCATAAAGGGCTGTATTGTGGAAACGGAAAAGGGAGAGATTCTATCTGAGCACTACAGCACGCCTCCTTTGCAGGATACCTCTCCGCCCAAGATACTTTCCCAGATGCACCAGGTAGTAAAAAAGCACTTCAACTGGAGCGGCCCCATCGGTTGTGCCTTCCCGGCGCCTGTCAGTCATGGGAATGTAGTTTCTGCCAAACGTATTGACCCAGGCTGGGTGGATGTAGATGCAGAACAGCTCTTTGCTGAAATTACCGGAAATCCGGTCACCGTTATCAACGATACGGATGCCGCCGGACTGGCTGAAATGCATTTCGGTGCGGGCAAGCATATGGACGGTTTTGTAATCGTACTTGCGGTCGGTACCGGTATCGGCTCCTCCCTATTCATAGATCGTAAACTGATTCCGAACACCGAACTCGGACAGATAGAGATTCAAGGCGTCACCATAGAAAATCTGGCCTCTTATAAGAAACGCAAAGAGGAGGAACTCGGTAAAAAAGCCTGGGCCAAACGACTGCAGCAAATGCTGGAGACGTATGAGAAAATATTTCATCCCGATCTGTTTATACTGGGTGGTCAACTGAGTCGAAAGGCCAAGAAAATTTTCCCCTATATCAAGATCAACACTTCTTTTAAACCGGCCAGTTTTGAAAACGAGGCCAGCATTGTCGGCGCGGCCATGATTGCCACGGAGAATAAAGAGACCGTTTTTTACCGGTAATTATCGGTTCTGAGATCTGAGTTTGTCACCATCCACCATCCACCATCCACCTTCCACCGTTCCGAGGGAGTTGTACTCCCGACTTTTGGCTTATACATCCGGTGGTACAACCACCTCAGAGCTAAGGTTGTTAATCAATGAATTTACCGTCACCGGTACTATCGATTTTCATTATTACAATGCAAGATCACTTGTCTCACCACAACTCCAAGGCCGATTTCATTGTCTTTGTTTTAAGTCACTGCCAGGTAGTAACATTCAGTTTATCCTTATTTAAATGTTAACTGTAAAAAGTTTCCGGGGGTTTGGGGGTCTTGCGGGAAAGTCAGACGAAAAGTTTTTGGGCTTGAAAGAGCTATGTTTAATGAACGTCTTTAGCTATAACAACATCTCAATACCCCCAATGGCTTTTTGGTTCGTTTTTGGCCACACAAAAATGAACAATACTATCCGGGTAACTGCAACATCACAGAAATGTACTTCTTTGCAAAGAACTCTTTGATCTTATAAATCGAACGTTCTTAACTTCTTGTGTCAACTATTCTGAGGATTATACTCAGTAAACATTCAAGCTAATTTAGTATTTGATAAAGAGAATATATGTCACATATAGAAGTATCACTCATTGAACGTATCCGGTAAATCATTCTCGTAGAGGATGATATCCCCGGCCCGGGCAAATTCTTTCATGATATCATTGGCCTTGAAAAGGCTTCCTGCCACTTTTACCTTTTCATCCGGATATCCGGTGGAGGCTATTCCTTTTCTAATGGCTTCTGTTTTTTTGGATCCAACAAGTATTACCAAGTCAAGGTTAGCCTCTCCTATAGCCAGACCGAATTCATAGTTCATCTTATCTTCGAGCCTGCCCAGCTCAATCATGCCCGGGGTGATGATGATTCTTCGTCCGCTCTCGAAACGGGAGAGTATTTCAACAGCATTCTTCGCACCGACGGGATTGGAGTTAAAGGCATCGTCAATAACGTACAGTTCGCCCTCTTTTTTGAGCTCAAGTCTGTGTTCAACCGGTTCAATCTTGGATGCAGCCAGCGCCATTGTCTTTAAGCGAATGTCAAAGATATCTGCCACCGCAATGGATAGCAGCATGTTCTGTACGTTATGGGCTCCAAGCAGCTTGATTTGGAACTCTTCTTCTCCATTATTGCCGGTAACCGTAAATCGGGTACCCTCGTGGTTGTACCTTATGTCGGATGCCCTGATTTCACCATTCTCTATTCCTGTGCTGATGATTTTAATATCATCTCGCAGATCACCCATTCGGATTACCCGTTCATCATCAGCATTCAATACCGCTGTGCCTCCCGATTTCAGTCGGCGAACCAGGGTAGACTTGGTCCTGGCAATGGCATCTTGCGAGCCGAAGGTCTCCAGGTGGGCAATACCTACATTGGTGACAACAGAAATATGCGGCTCGGCAATATCGCAAAGCTCATCAATATTCCCTTCGTAGCGGGCACCCATCTCAAGGATCAATACCTGGTGGTGCGCTTCGAGATCGTTATTGATCACCTTGCAGATACCCATTGGTGTGTTATAGCTGCCGGGAGTGGAGCATACGTTTACACGCTCTTTCAGCAGGTCACGGATCATGAACTTGGTGCTGGTTTTGCCATAGCTGCCTGTTATGGCAATGACCGTGAGCTCGGGCATGCGAGCGAGCTTATTTTTGGCCTGTTTGATGAAGTGTCGATGTATGCGGTTTTCAATTGGCTGCGTGATGGCGCCGGCAACGAAGATCCAGAAGGGTACTGTTGCATTACCCAAAATCCACCCGATGGATAGTATATAGATATCGGCGGTTAGGAATCCCGACATATCAAAACGATATGATGAAAAGGGAATATTCCCGGTATAGCCGATATAAGTCAGAAGCAGTGGAATAAGTGAGCAAAACAGTACAAAAGGAATGGTCAGGCGAATAACTCTCGGGGTAAAGACCAGCGGCTTTTTCTTACGTTCTCCTTTGTAATAGGTGAAACGGCCGAACCAGAATATGCCAAACATCGATAGAATTATTATGGCAGAGCTGCCGGTGATGGTAGTGGAAAGCAGCCATAACATACCGGCAATAATGACCAGAAACAGTACGTGCTCGGGTGTTATTACCCTTTTGTTCCAATGTTCAATAAGCCAGTGCCGATACTCGTTGAACTTATAACCTTTTTGTTGGAAAATGTGCAGGAAAAACTTGGCTCTCAGAAAGGTGTGCCTTGCCATTACAAAAATGAATGCAATCAACAGGGCGTCAACGAAAGTAAAATACCAGCTCAAGTTCTTGTCTTTATTGTAGTGAATATTCTGTTTTCCAAAAGGTCGCTAAAGTACACAAGTTCTGTTATATTTGAGACTTAATTTTGAAATTAGTCAACCTTTCATCAAAAGCTGATCAAATATATGAAATTAATTATCCCTATGGCAGGTCGCGGTACAAGGGTTCGCCCTCATTCCCACACTACTCCAAAGCCGCTGCTGCCGGTAGCAGGAACTATGATCGTTGAGCGTATCGTCAATACCTTTGCACGTACACTCGATCGCACTATTGATGAAATTGTATTTATACTCGGTGCCGATTTTGGTCAGGAGATCAAGGATGAACTGTCGGCTATGTGTGCCCGCCATAATGCCAAAGCAACCTTCCGTGTTCAGGAGGTTGCAGAGGGAACGGCCCATGCTGTCTATTGTGCCGAAGAGGATTTGGAGGGAGAGTGCATCATCGTATTTGCAGATACGATTTTTGATATGGAAGGGAAAGTTTCTGTTGAAGATGCCGACAGCGTGATATGGCTTAAGGAAGTGGATGACCCGTCACGATTCGGTGTGGCGGTAGAAGAGGACGGTCAAATTACCGATTTTGTAGAGAAGCCCAGCGAGCCCATCTCAAACCTGGCAATTATCGGTGTATATTATTTCAAAGAGGGAAAGAACCTCAAGAAAGAGATCGAATACCTGCTCGATAACGATATCCGTGGTCATGGTGGCGAGTTTCAGCTGACTGATGCCCTGGATCGGTTGCTGAAAGACAACAAGGTGTTCAAAAAAGCAACAGTTGACGAGTGGCTTGATTGCGGAACCTTGCCGGCATGGCTGGAAACCACCGGTGTAATTGTGGAGAAGGAGGCATCGGATGTGGATGAGTCCCAATATTCAGAAACCAAGATTATTGAACCGGTGTATATAGGGGATGACGTTAAACTGCAAAACTGTATTATAGGTCCGCACGCCAGTATCGAATCGGGTTGCAAGCTTAAGAATACCACGGTCAAGAATAGTCTAATCCAGGAACAGTCAACTCTTGAGAACTGCCAGATTGAGGGTTCCACTATCGGCAAATACACCGAGCTAAAAAATGTGGACCAGCAGGTGCACCTGGGTGATCATTCTAAGATAGGGGTGGAGATATAGGTTTTAGTCGTGAGTCTTGAGTCGTGAGATATGTGTCATTAGAGATATTTTTTCGCGGTTTAAAGACCCCCTAAATAGTCTTAGAATCTATTTGTCTTACGACTTACTACTCACGACTCACGACTATTAAATATAATCCTCCATCGGGCGGTTTTGGTCGGCATCTTTCAGGTGCTTATGGGCCTGCTCGTGTACCCCGTCCGGTTCCAGGTGAATGGTCACGATAACATCCCCGCTTAAACTGTTTATTAGCGCCCGTTCCAGCTTGGTAGCATCTTCGTGAGCCTTCTTCAGATCAACATCACTTTCAAAAAGGGCATGCAGTTCGATCCAGGTGGTGTTGCCGGCAGTCCGGTGCCGAAGGTGATGATAGCTTTTCATGGAGCCCGGCAGTTCGTCGTTAAGCACAGAGAGTATTGCTTCATGGACTTCAGGGTTCTTGCTGTCCATGAGTCCGTCTACCGAGTATTTCAACAGTTTAAACCCTTCATACATGATGAAAAGAGCCAGGAAAAAGCCCACAATAGCGTCCAGAATCATCCACTCGGTAAACCGTATGATCACTAGGGTGGCAACCACGCCGATACTGGTCCACACATCGGTCAGGGTGTGCTTGCCGTTGCTGACAACCATCATGTTATTTTCTTCCCGCCCGATTTTTACGAGATAACGACCAAGGAAAAAATTGATGCCTCCCGCGACCGTCATCATGAGAATACCAACATCCAGGTTTTGTACGATATGCCCGAACAGGTACTGTTCTATTGACTGGTAAATAATTGTGATTCCCGCAATTATAATGACGGCTCCCTCAATACCTACGGAAAGGAATTCAACCCGTTCGTGACCATAGAGGTGCTTGTCGTCAGCCGGCTTGGCACTTAAGATAAAACCATAATAGACAAAGGACACTGCCACTATGTGAATGATAGACTCCAGCGCATCCGACAGTGCGGTGGTAGAATCCGTCAGATAAAAACCTCCTGTTTTAACGCAAAGCGATAACACGGAGACCAGGAGACTAATCCTGAGGGCATTTTTTGAACGTGAATTTTCCAAGCCAAATAAATTTACTTAAAGCACATAAAGATTGCTGAAACAATACCTGAAAGCAAGTGTATTTGTTCTTATTTTATCGCTCATTTTATAAGGCACAGTGACATTATAAAAAAATGGGAAGCGCACAGTTAAATGTGCTGCTTTCTGAATATACCGTTCTGTAGCAGCAAAAAGATTTTAAACGTGCACGATATAGACACCAAGCATAAGAAAGTTTTTAAAGTTATTTCTGAAGCCGGTGACCAAATAGATCAGCAGGTCTATGTAGTCGGCGGCTATGTCCGTGACTATTACCTCGACCGGCTAAAAGACGGTGATGAGATGGATATTGATTTTGTCACCATCGGCGAGGGCATCAAACTGGCAAAAAAAGTGACTGCTCTCCTGAATGCCGACAACCTATCGGTTTTCAAGCAATTTGGAACCGCACAGGTCATATACAAGGGGCTTGACCTTGAATTTGTCGGAGCCCGCAAAGAGAGTTATCAGCGCGACTCCCGCAAGCCTATCGTGGAAGACGGAACTATGAAGGATGACCAGCTGCGGCGCGATTTCACTATTAATGCTCTTTCCTGGTCACTGAACAAAGACAATTTTGGTGAACTATTCGATCCCTTCAGAGGCATTCAGGATCTAAAGAAAAAGCTGATACGAACACCTGTTGATCCCTTTACCACCTTTGATGATGATCCTTTGCGGATGATGCGTGCTGTTCGCTTTGCCACACAGCTTGGATTTACGATTGAGGAAAAAACTTATAAGGCCATTGAGGAAATGGTACCTCGCCTCGAAATTATATCCAAAGAACGCATTATTGATGAGCTAAATAAGATTGTCTTGGCAGACAAGCCATCGATTGGTTTCTCCTTGCTCTTCAAGACGGGTCTCCTGGAGCAATTTTTCCCTGAAATGGTAAAGCTTCACGGTGTAGAAGAGGTGAAAGGCATTCGTCACAAGGATAACTTCTGGCATACGCTAAAGGTTCTCGATAATGTTGCGGAGGTGAGTGATAACCTCTGGCTGCGATGGGCGGCCATTATGCACGACATTGCCAAACCGGCAACTCAGAAGTTCGTCCCGGGAACGGGATGGACCTTTCACGGTCATGATGCCGTCGGGGCTAACTGGGTGGAAGGAATCTTTCGCCGCCTAGGCCTGCCCCTTGACGAACGCATGCGATATGTTCGCAAACTGGTCAGGTTGCATCTGCGTCCCATAGCTTTGGTATCCGATGAAGTGACCGACAGTGCCATCCGGCGTTTAATTTACGATGCCGGTGATGATATTGACGATCTGATGACACTCTGCAGGGCGGATATCACCAGTAAAAACGACCGGCGCGTAAAGAAATACAACAAGAATTTCGATTATGTCGAGAAGAAGATCGTCGAGGTAGAAGAGAAAGATAAGCTTCGGAAATGGACCAATCCCGTTGATGGGAACGAGATTATGGAAGCACTGGGCATTAAGCCCGGACCGGTAATTGGAGAGATAAAAGATGAGATTAAGGAAGCCATTCTTGAAGGTGATATTCCCAACGAGCACGATGCGGCTTATGAATACATGATGAAAATCAAGGATAAGTATATCAGTTAACAGTGAACAATGTGTCATTGAACAGAAATTCAGAATCCAGGAGTCAGAAGTCAGAATTTGACTTGATTACTCAAAATTCGCAGCCTTTGATAACTGATAACTGATAACTGATAACTGATAACTGATAACTGATAACTGATAACTGATAACTGATAACTGATAACTGACAACTGATAACTGATAACTGATAACTGGCAAAAGAAAAACACCATGAGCTGGATAGCCGAATCTTATGCAAAAATCAATCTCGGACTCCATGTACTGGAGCGCCTTCCCACCGGCTACCATCGCATTGAAACCGGCTTCTGCTTCCTGGAGTGGAAAGATAAGTTTGAGATCGAGCAGGCTTCTGAAATGGAACTTGAACTTTCCGATGAGTCAATTCCTACCGATGACGGTAACCTGATAAACCAGGCCGTATCGGTGCTTCAGCGTTATGTGGGGCTGGAGAATAACTACCGGATTCAAGTGGAGAAGAATATACCTGCAGGCGCAGGCTTGGGAGGCGGTAGCAGCAATGCCGCCCTGACCCTTCGCATGCTCAACAAGATTGAAGAGCTTGGCCTGAGTAATGAGGACCTGATCGATTTAAGCAGGGATCTGGGAGCTGATGTACCTTTCTTCATCCGGGGAAAAACAGGCATAGGTAAAGGCATAGGTCATGAAATTGAAGAGATCGATATTCAGCCGGACCTTTGGATTGTAACTTGTTTCCCGAATGTGCAAAGCAGTACTCCCGAGGCCTATCGGTACTGCGAACCGAATCCGAATCCCGACTTCGAACTGGAAAGAGTTCTGACCGAAGAGGATCCGGAAGAGTGGCGATACATGCTATTCAATGACCTGGAGCAGTCAGTGTTTCAGCGCGTTCAGGTTTCGGGCAATTTGAAAGATCAATTCTACGAATTCGGCGCTATCTATGCATCCATGACCGGAAGTGGCTCTGCGGTGTACGGTATATTTGAGCAAGATTTTGTTGCCATTAATGCCTATAATGGTCTGCTTGATCTGGACCTGCCGACAAATATCACCAGGCCGGGCTTTTCACCTGACTACGGCATTTACCGGAAAGAGTAATACTAACAGAACACGAATAAAACGGATTTGAGAATTTTCTTTAGTTAGTGCGATAAATATCTCACCAAGATTCGCCTTATCAGTGTTCTATTCAACGTTATTATAATTTTTATACTATGGATACCGATCTACAAGTAGCACCTCGAACCGGGATGGATGTGGATGCCTTTAAAAAGGATATCGAGCAGCACCTGCATTATACCCTGGCCAAAGATAAATTTTCCACCACCCAGTGGGACAATTATCGCAGTGTCGTACTCAGCGTAATGGACCGCCTGCACGATCGCTGGATTGATACCCAACAGCGATATTATCGCGAGGAGTCGAAAAGAGTATACTACATTTCGATGGAGTTTTTGATTGGCCGCCTGATGGACAATATGCTGATCAACCTGGGTCTGCAGGATGTGGCTGCAGAAGCTTTCAAGGAAGTGGGCATGGATTACGACAAGATTCGTGAGGCGGAAGTGGACGCTGGTTTAGGCAACGGGGGACTGGGCAGACTGGCTGCCTGCTATCTCGATTCGATGGCAACTCTGGGGATACCGGCTATAGGTTATGGCATTCGTTACGATTACGGAATTTTTGACCAGGAAATTGAAAACGGCTGGCAGGTCGAAAAACCTGACCTGTGGCTCAAGTACGGATATCCCTGGGGCATCGTTCGTCCGAAAATCCAGCATCCCGTCAAATTTTATGGTGAAACTACTTCCTACGTGGATGATCAGGGTCGGGAGCATTTCGACTGGGTGAATACCCATGATGTGCAAGCCTTGGCCTACGATACACCAATCCCGGGCTACCGGAATGATGTGGTGAATCACCTTCGCCTCTGGAAGGCAGCTTCGTCTCATTTGTTTGACCTGAAAAGCTTCAACCAGGGAGAATATATTGAGGCTGTTCGTACAAACCTTCAGGAGGAAAATATTTCCCGCGTGCTCTATCCCAACGACAAGGTATTCAAGGGACAGGAGCTGAGATTGAAGCAGGAGTATTTCCTGGTATCTGCCTCTTTGCGGGATGCTTTTGAGCGGTTTAAAACCCAGTTCGATGATTTGCGAAAGATACCCCAAAAGATGGCCATTCAGTGCAACGATACGCATCCCAACCTGGCCATTCCCGAGCTGATGCGTCTTCTGATGGATGAGGAAAATTTGGAGTGGGAACAGAGCTGGGATATTGTCACTAAGACGATCAATTATACCAACCACACCCTTATGCCGGAAGCCCTGGAGCAGTGGCCGCTATCACTGATGTCGAATCTACTGCCCCGGCATACGCAAATCATCCGTGAGATAGATAGGAGATTTTTAAACTCAATTGAGGTTCAGGGCAACGGTGCCGATCACCGAAAGAATAGGATGCGCATTATCAGTAATGAGATGGACTCACGGGTCCGAATGGCGAATCTCGGTATCGTAGGTTCGCACAAGGTAAATGGGGTATCGGAAATCCACAGTGATCTGATGAAGAAAACCATCTTCAAGGATTTCTATGAAAAGTACCCGGAAAAATTCACCAACGTGACGAACGGTATTACACCGCGACGCTGGCTCCGCCAGTGCAATCGAAAACTGGCTGATCTTATCTCTGAACACATAGGGGATGAATGGGTAACACATCTTGACCAGCTGGAAAAAGTTGAGCCTCTGGCTGAGGATGACACGTTCAGGGAACAATTTGCCGAAATAAAACGCAAAAACAAGAAGCGTTTGGCCGATTATATTGAAAGAGAGCTTGACGTAAAGGTCAACCCGGAATCAATATTTGACGTACAGATCAAAAGAATCCACGAGTACAAACGCCAGTTGATGGCAGCGTTTCATGCCATTACGCTTTATAACCGTATCAAGGCAAATCCTGATGGTGACTTCACACCAAGGACTATCATCTTTGCCGGAAAAGCGGCGCCGGGCTACACCATGGCCAAACTCCATATCAAGCTGATTAATTGTGTGGCGGATAAGATCAATAATGATCCGGATATCGGAGATAAGCTGAAATGTGTTTTCTTGCCCAATTACAGTGTATCCCTTGCCGAGATTATGATTCCGGCGACCAATCTATCGGAGCAGATATCCACAGCTGGCATGGAAGCCTCGGGAACAGGAAATATGAAATTTGCTCTGAATGGTGCACTAACTATCGGTACGCTTGATGGAGCCAACATTGAAATCAGAGAACAGGTTGGGGACGAAAACATCTTTATTTTCGGACTCACCGTCGAAGATATAGACGAACTTCGCTCATCGGGTTATAATCCGAATGAGTATGTCGATGGCAATGAAGAGCTTCAAAAGATCATTGCCCAGCTAAGCAACGGGTTTTTCAGTCCTGAAGATGATACCGAAATATTCATGCCCATCATCAATGCGCTGCTAAATCAGGGCGATTATTTTATGGTGCTGGCTGATTATGATGCTTATGTGAAAAAGCAGGAAGAGGTGGAAAAGGTATTCAATAATCCGGATGAGTGGAATCGGCGTGCCATCATCAATGTGGCCAATATGGGCCATTTCTCTTCCGATCGGTCCATCCGCGACTACGCAGATGAAATATGGAAAGTGGATGTAAAATAATAGAACACAGATTATTACTGATTGATTAGATGTACGCAGATAAAATATTTATTCTGCGTACATCCGCTTAATCAGTGTATTCCGTGTTCCATATTCTCTTAAGCCGGTTTAGCAATTTCTACAGTTACCGAGTTCCCCCGATAATTTACGTTTCTTGAAAAAGCTCCAAGTATAGTATCCGTATGTTGAACATCGGCTTCAAAAAAGGAGAAGGAGCCCATGAGGTCGATCTTGCCGATATCAATGCCATCCGTTCGGGTTTCATCATTGATCATTCCGATCAGATGACCCGGTTTCAGGTTATGCTTCTTGCCCAGGTTGATAAAGAATCGCTCATACCCGGTTTCAGCAATATTATTGTGACCTCTTGATTTGGTCTTTGCATTGCCGTTAGTAGGGTGTGATTCATTCGCAGGGCTTGATTTTTCAAGCGAACCGTTAAATTTCACAGCCAAAAACTGTCGCAACAGTTCTTCTTTGCTTAAATCTTCCAGCTCATTCATAATTGTCGGCATGATTTGATCAACCTTGCCTTTGGGTACGTCGGTTGATTTTACTTTATCCACCCAGTCGGTAATCTGCATTTGCTGAATATCCATGGCGGTAGGTACTTCCATGTATTCGAACTTTTGTTTGATGGTCTTTTCTATCTGGCGGATTTTACCTTTCTCGTTATTCTGTACAATTGCGATAGAAATCCCGTTTTTCCCGGCACGTCCTGTACGTCCGCTTCTGTGGGTATAGCTCTCCAGATCATCGGGAATCTGGTAGTTAATAATATGCGTCAAGTCTTCCACATCAATGCCGCGGGATGCCACATCGGTGGCGACCATGAGACGGACTTGCTTGCTGCGAAACCTTTTCATGACACGATCTCTCTGCGACTGTGATAGATCACCATTTATGTAATCCGCTTTATAACCGTCATTTGCCAACTTTCTGGCTACGTTTTCGGTATCTCTGCGGGTTCGGCAAAATATGATACCATACATATCTGAATTCACATCGATCAATCTTGTCAAGGCTTCGTAGCGATTACGAGAGGCAGCAACAACGTATTTGTGAGTGACATTATCAGAACCTGCATTTCTTGTACCGACCGTTTTTCGTATCGGGTTATCCATATAGCGGTTCGCAATGCGCTCTACGGAATTCGGCATGGTAGCAGAAAACAGCCATGTTTTATAGTTCTTGGGCAGGGTATCAAAAATGGCATTGAGATCGTTTTGAAAGCCCATGTTTAGAAGCTCATCGGCTTCATCTAATACTACAGTTTTAATGGCTGAAGTATCAATTTTGCCCCTTCTAAGCAGATCCAGTAACCTTCCGGGAGTAGCGGCGATAATTTGTACACCTCTTTTAAGGGCTTGTATCTGTTTATTAATGCTGCTGCCGCCATAGACCGCTAGTGTGCTAATCTGGTGCTGATTGCTTGAAAAGTCCTTAATATCTTTGGTGATCTGTATGCACAGCTCCCTCGTTGGGGAGAGGACAAGTGCCTGTGGCTTGTTGATAGAGTGATCGGTTTTCTGTACCAGTGGGAGTCCGAATGCGGCTGTTTTCCCGGTTCCGGTTTGTGCCAGTGCAACCACGTCGGTTTGCTGGTTTAATAAAGTGGGTATTACTTCCTTTTGTACGGGCATGGGTTCCGTAAAACCAAGTTGGCGTACGGCTTCTACGATGGGCGCAGAAAGGCCCAGTTCTTGAAATGTATTCATTAGAATAATTGGATTATATGTATTTACGATATGCGCTCTTTGATTGACTCTGTAGCGGCTGTGCAGTCGGACATATCGTTTTCAACATACGTTGAGGAAGGATAGCGGTATAAACTTTATGGGCACTCCGGCAGCTATATAAGGCAGCCAAAAAAACACTTGTACGTGATGTACGGCGCACAAGGTACGCTAAATAAATGAGAAATCAGAGAAATCTTTTAATTTACTACACTATTGATAGCCGTATCCGGATTTGATACATTAATTGCACATACAAACAAAACCTGTCATAGTATGGCCTTAAAAACAGAAAACTGCCTGTACTTTCAAACCAATAGTCTTTCCCGCATCCTTTCGGGCATGGCGGATGACGTGTTCAGGGATGTGGGTCTGTCACCCAGTCATGCTTTTCTGCTTATGACAGTAAATGATGAACCGGGAATTCAACCGTCCCAGCTAAGTGAGTTGCTTCGATTAAGTCCATCCACGATTACCCGTCTCATTGAGAAGATGGAATACCAGGGATACCTGGAGAGAGCTTCAGAAGGAAGAGCCACGCATGTTCACCCAACTGATAAGTGCCGGGATAAAGATGCTGATCTTAGGGAAGCGTGGGAAGCACTGAAAGATCGTTACACTCAAAAACTGGGTGAACGCTATACCGAAGTTCTTACAGAGATGGCCGTTAAGGCTAAAGATCAACTGGAGAGTGAGAACTAGTTGTATGTGCAAGCATCATACTTTAGCTATGATCAGCACTTTAATTGCTTAGCTCCGGACTAAATATCATGTTGTCAGGATTTATATCATCTGACAGGCTTAATTCAGCAAGTTTTCTTCCCGCCTGGGTAATGGGCAGGCAGACGGCACTGGCACCGGCTTCACCGAGTGCCTTGAATTCCTCGTCACGCATAGTCAGTGCAAAGATGGTACCTTCAAAGTTATTCTGACGCATGTAGCGGGTGGCATTGACTTTTGCTTCCGGGGTACCGATAGCCAGGATGACGGACTTAATTCCTTTCAGGTTCAGATTGTTCCACAGTTCAACATCCTGCATGTCACCGTAAATCACTCTCCTTCCTTCCGAAAGATTTCGTTCAATGCGGGCAGGGTCAATATCCATGCCTACTACATGTTTTTCTTCTCTCTTCAGGCGGTCGTACGCTGCTTTACCTGCATTACCCATGCCAACTACCAGGTATTCGGCAGATCCCAGTGATATGATTTGCTGGTCGGGATGACGCACGTCACGTTCAAAGCGGGAGAGGGCCATTTCAAATTTTTGCCACAGCTCCTCTTCCCAAATAGAAAGGGGGGCATTTAAAGCGAATGAGATTGCAGTGAGCAAAGCAAAGGCTACCACCACACCCGAGGGAATGAAACCTGCAGCTGCTGCCACCGAACCGGCAATCAGGGTAAACTCACTATAGGATGTCAGCGAAACGGTAGCCACAAAAGAAGTTCTGGCACGAAGTCTGAACAATAGCATCAGGGCAAAAAAGAGTAGGGCTTTAAGCGGAAGTACAGCAAGTGCGGCCATAGCCAGGTAGAAATCCTGAAGACTTGGTAATCCCGCCAGTCCTACTTCCAAAAAGAAGCCTACCAGAAATGCCTCTTTGAGTCCCCAGAGTTTTTTTGAAAGCTCATCGGCAACCTTATGTCCCGATAACAGCATGCCGGCTATCAGAGCGCCGAGTTCTGAAGAGAGGCCGAGTCCATCGAATAAAGCACCGCCGCCAAGGGCCAGCATCAGCGCAAAAAGAAGTTTCAATTCTTCCTCATCGCTCAATTCAACCAGTTTGATAATGCCCGGTCTGATTAGCGGCAGACCCAGAAGAGCCAGGCTCCAGGGAGAAGGTGCGGTGCCGCTGGTAAGCCCGAGTAGTATGATAGCAACGATATCCTGGAGGATAAGAATACCGATTGCGACACGCCCATGAAAGGCGCCCAGCTCCCCACGCCGTTCCAGGTTTTTGGCTGTAAGCACGGTACTAGAAAAGCTCAATACGATGGCAATGATAATAGCGGCAATGATATCGTAGCCGAAGGCAAGTGCAACAGGTACAAAGATTCCGGTACTTACCAACAGGTGTATACCACCGGTTCCCAGCACCTCTTTGCGAATGATGTTTTTGAGCCGCAGATGTAAACCTACGGTGAAAAGAAGAAAGATAACCCCGAGGTGTGCAATTTCATGGAGCGCGGCCCCGGCTTCATATCCGTAAGCCGAGAGAGCTGCTCCGGCAGCCAGATAACCGACCAGCGGCGGAAGCTTGATACGGGAAACCAGCATCCCGAAAATAAATGCAACCCCAACCCAAAGTATGTCCATTACGCAAAACCGAGATTTTAAATTTTTCGCAAGATTAGGCTAAAAGAAATAGTAGTCAAGTTTTGATAGAATACAGATTATTCGGGTACAATAGATTTTTACAGGTTATATATCCCATATAGACTTTTATAAGCTGTGTTCAGTCACTCGGACTTTTCCCTTTTAACCAGACGGTCGAGCAAGCGGTCTATATGCCTGATCTCATCTTCGTTTACGGTGTGACCCATTCCCGGATATATTTTTTTGGTAACATCGGCACCCAGCGCTTTTAGAATCTCAGCCGTTTTGTCGACGCGTTCCTGGGGAATGTGCGGGTCATAATCGCTGCATCCCATAAAAACGGGCGTACCTTCAAAAGAGCCGATATAGTTATCCCCGCTCACTTCCGGGCCAATCAATCCGCCGCTGAGTATGGCCAGCCCACCGTATCGCTGGGGATGTCGTGCTGCAAACTCAGAACTGAGGCAGGCACCTTGTGAAAAACCGAGCAGCACAATTTTATTTGTCGCAATACCCGCTTTATTGAGCGAGCGAATCTCATCGTGGATTGCCTGGAGTCCGCTCGATATTCCGGGCTGATTTTGCTCTTTGGGAGCAAGAAATGAATTGGGATACCAGGTGTGCCGGTCAGCCTGGATGGCACGATAGTGAATGCCATCATGCTGAAATTCATCAGCAAATAATAGCATGCTCTCGGCACTTGCACCTCGCCCATGGACCAATATCATGGCTGCATCAGCTTCTTCAGCAGTAACACCGGCCTTGGATACCGGTTTACCCTGATGGGGACCGTGAAAGGGATTGTCGGGATCAACTCGGAATAGTGACATTGTGCTTATATTTTAATTTAGAATTTTTAGTTGCTCGCAGAAGGCAGAAGGCAGAAGGCCGAAGGCAGAAGGCAGAAATTCTGACTCCTGAATTCTGAACCTGCAACCTGTTGTCCATTAAGCCTCAATCTCTGGAAGTCTTTTTTCAATGAGGTCACGTCGTGACTCCAGCCAGGGCGGCAGTATCAGTTTCTCACCAAGATGCTCGGGATCTTCATCAACCGCATAGCCGGGTCCGTCGCTGGCCATTTCAAACAGCACACCTCCGGGAGTTTGGTAATACACCGATTTAAACCAGTGTCGATCAATAATTTGAGTTGGCGAAAGTCCCATGTTTTGCACTTTGCGGCGCATTTCATCCAGTTCTTCTTCATCCTTTGCCCGGAATGCAACATGATGAATAATACCTCTGCCATTGCTTCCTGATTCCGGCTTCACGGTTTCGATGAGTACCTTGCTTCCGATAGGGGCATCTGTCGTATATAGGCTACCCTGTTCGTTAGAATCAGTTTTGCTGAAACCCAGAATACTTTCCAATATTTCTGCTGTCGGTTTTTCCTGAGTCAGTTTCAGAGTCGTTCCCCAAAATCCCCTTATGGCATTCTCTTTTGAAACTGTACCCTGCCAGCTTGATTCTTCAGCAGGATTGAGATTGTTATCTTCAAAAACGAGTTCCAATGAAAGGCCATCCGGATCTTCAAAGGGGAGAACAGTCAGACCGAAGCGTTCAAAAGGATCTCCGTGCGGTACGGATAATTCATCGAACCTGTTTTCCCAGAACTCGAGAGAATTTTCAGGTGTCGAAAAGGAAACCGCAACGGCTTCGCCGGAACCGGGATCTCCTTTGACGGCTCTGGGCCAAGGGAAAAATGTGAGGCTGGAACCGGGGGTTGCCGAGGCGTTTCCGTAAAAAAGGTGATAGGTGCCGGGATCATCCTGGTTTACTGATTTTTTAACCATGCGTAAACCGAGGGTTTTAACGTAAAAATCAACGTTTTGCCTGGGGTTGCCCGCCATTACGGTAATATGGTGAATTCCTTTCTGGTGTTTTTTCATCACTTATATAATTTGGTTGACTTCATTAATGAACACAGATAAACAATATTTTTCTCATTCCATGTAAATCAGTTCACCCCGTTTTATCCGTGTACCATAACAAGTTTTGGTAAATCAGCTTCTATCAAATCTCTACGCTCTTCCAGCCACGAAGGTAACTTGAGTGTCGTTCCAAGCTCATCTACTGTTTCATCCGTTGCAAAACCGGGTTCGTCAGTGGCAATTTCGAAAAGAACTCCACCGGGCTCATGGAAATACACGGAACGAAAATACTGCCGGTCTTTTACGTCCGTAACATGGTATCCTTTGTTCAGCAGTTCTTTTCTGATCCCGGATTGCTCCTCGTCATCTTTTGCCCGGAAAGCAACATGGTGGACGGTACCTTTGCCGGGACGGCCATCCAGCTGGGCGTTGTCAATAATTTCAACAGTAGCTCCGAACTTGTTTTCCGTTCGATAAAGAACACGATCATGTTCACGCTCTATTTCACTGAAACCAAGCTGTTCGGTAAGGAGTTCGCCGGTAGGACGAAAATCATCTTCGGCAAGCGTGATCCCATGAATACCTCGAATGGCATGTTCACCGGGAATCGGTCCGCCATTCCAGCCATCGGTTTCATCGGCAACCGGATCGGCAATAAGTTCCAGATGCAATCCGTCCGGGTCCTGAATGCCAATGACTTCTTTACCAAATCGGGTAAATGGTTCAATATAATCTACTCCCTGCTCTTCCAGGTGATTCGTCCAGAAAGATACAGAACCAGTTGGAATGGAAAATGAAATGGCAATAGCCTGACCTCGATCGGGATGGCCTTGCTGAAGGTGCGACCAAGGAAAGAAAGTTAATATGGTTCCCGGATTGCCGGTTTCATCTCCATAATAGAGGTGATAGACCGAAGGATCGTCAAAATTGACGGTCTTCTTTACCAGCCGAAGACCGAGAGACCCCGCATAGAAATCCAGGTTCTTCTGCGGGTCACCGGCTACTGCTGTTATGTGATGGATGCCATGAGCTTGGCTCATATTTAATTCTATTTTAATTCAGATTTACTTGTACAGCATCAAAAAAACAGGTAACAAGATACAAGTTGCAGGGTGCAATGTTGAATCAGAGCAAAATTTTCAATCTATCTTTTACCTGCAACCTGCAACCTGCAACCTGCAACCTGCAACCTGCAACCTGCAACCTGCTCAAGCCACCTCTTGTGCCGTTTTATCCTCTTCTTTCATAAAAGAATAATCCGTATAACCTTTTTCATCTCCACCATAGAATGTATCTCGATCCGGTTCGTTCAATTCGGCATTTACTGCAAACCGTTTGGGTAAATCTGGATTGGCCAAAAAGAGCTTGGCATAGCCAACGAGATCCGCATTTTCTTCACGCAACACTTCCATGCCCGACTCTCGATCATAGTTTCCGCAGGTAATTAGGGTTCCTTCGTAGGACGGACGAAAAAATTCAGCTACCTGTTTTGTATAATTGGGCATATCACTTACATCTGTAAGCGGCTCTACCAGATGTAGGTAAGCCAGATCATAGTTATTGAGTTGTTCAATCAGATAGGAGAAAGTCTCCTTTGGGTTTGAGTCATACATATCATTAAACTCCCCACTGGGCGAGAGTCGGATGCCGGTTCTTTCTGAACCGATGGCTTTTGTTACAGCTTCAGTAACTTCAAGGGCAAAGCGGGCTCGATTTTCTTTGCTGCCACCGTATTTATCGGTTCGATTATTGGTTCCATCCTGAATAAACTGGTCGATAAGGTAACCGTTGGCCCCGTGTATCTCAACACCGTCGAATCCTGCCCGGATAGCATTTTCAGCAGCTTTTACATAATCATCGATAACTCCGGGTATTTCCTCAGTCTCCAGAGCCCTAGGTGTAACGAAGTCTTTCATCCCTTCAGGAGTAAATGTCTGGCCTTCGGGTTTAATGGCAGAAGGTGCAACGGGCAGATCACCATCGTGAAATATTGGATGAGAAATACGGCCTACATGCCAAATCTGGGCAAATATTTTCCCACCTTCTTCATGAACGGCGTTCGTTACCTTTTTCCAGCTTTCCACCTGCTCCTCAGAATGTATACCCGGGGTATTGGGATAGCCCACACCCTGTTCAGAAATCTGGGTACCTTCAGAAACAATTAATCCGGCCGAAGACCGCTGTCTGTAGTATGTTGCCATTAATTCTGTAGCGGTATTTCCCTCACCGGCCCTGTTCCTGGTCATAGGAGCCATCACTAGTCGGTTGGGAAGTGATATGTTGCCCAATTTATAACTCTGAAGTAGGGGATTTGTCGATTGTTCCATTAGTGTTCTGTTCTATGTTTAAATTTAATTTCTACAGATAGTTTAATATTAAACTAAATGATATTAAAATAATTTGTTTCTATAAGCATCATTGATTTCGATGAACACAAAAGTCAGCTGAATAATTTTCAGTTGTCCAATCTAACTGGCATGAAGACGGATCATTTTTATTTTATGATACTGCAGGGATCTGAACCATATAAATAAATGGATCATAAAATTATGAATAATAGTAAAGGGTCTGATGGTATAGGACTGGCACTCGGTAGTGGAGCGGCCTTGGGTGCAGCCCACATAGGCGTTTTAAAAGCACTGGAGGAACATAATATCAAGCCCTCCTTTATTACCGGCACCAGTATCGGTGCACTCGTGGGAGCCTTATATGCATTTGGAAAGAGTGTGGAAGAAATTGAGGAAATTGCCATTGGTCTGGACTGGTTGGATATTTCGGATATTCGACTTTCGAAGATGGGTCTGCTGAGCAACAATGAGATCGGTGAGCTCCTGAATGAGCATCTGGGAGAAGTAACTTTTGAGGAAGCAAACATAAAATTGGCAGTAGTGGCAACCGATATTGCCAACGGTGAAAAAGTTATTCTTGATAAAGGCAGAGTTTCCGAGGCTGTGGAGGCTAGTACCTGTATTCCGGTAATTTTCGAACCCATTGAGATTGATGGAAGAATGCTCGTGGATGGCGGACTGCTTGAAAGTGTACCGGTCTCCGTGTTAAAAGATTTTGGAGCAGCGAAGACCATTGCCGTTGATGTAAAAGCTTTCAGGAAATACAAGCGACCCGATGACATTTTCGATGTTCTGAATAACAGCCTGGAGATTGCACTGATACATCTCGCCCATGTGCGTATTGAAGATGTGGATCTGTTGATACAACCTAAGCTCGGAGATTACAGTAGAATGGATACCAACCATACCAGGGAGATGATCGATCTGGGATACGAAGCAGCCGTGGAAGCTCTCGATGATTTCTAATCCGGGGTCAGTAAATCTCAGCTTTTCCCATATACGGGTATGACACCACCTCTGGTAACGTAATTCTCTTTTGAGACCAGGTACGCTATTTGGTGCGCTATCTCTACTGGCTTGGGCCATTTGCTGTAGTCGGCATCCGGCATGGAATTACGGTTTGCCGTAGTATCGATGATGGACGGAGCAATGGCATTTATAAGAATGTCATCAGAGGCAACTTCAGCGGCCAGTGATTGAGTAAGAGCAGCAACTCCTGCCTTACTGGTAGTATAAGCACTCATGCCGGCTCCCTGTCGCGGTTCCAGCGCCGGTCTGGAGGCTATATTGACAATCCGTCCGCCCTTGCCACTTTCTTTCATCAACCTGATTGCATTACGACAGGAGTTGTAGCAGGTAACCAGGTTGAGATTAATTTGCTTCATGAAGTCTGCTTTGGTGCTCTCTTCGATATCTCCCATACCAAATCCACCGGCTATATGTATGGAAGCCCAAAGTGGACTGGACTCTTCAACAGCCTTTTCAAAGAATTTACCGGCAGCCTGTTCATCAGTAAGATCTATTCCGGTATCAATAAAAACCTGTTCATGATCTTTAAACTCAAACTTATCCAGCTCTGATTTATCATAACAAGGTATGCTGCAGCGGGCGCCGCCTTCAAGCAGCAAATTAACCGTAGCGGTACCCAGTGCACCTGTTCCGCCGGTGACAATGATATGTAAGTCACTAAAGTCCATAATGGAATAATTTTTTATTATTTACTCTACAAAACAACGCCTACCAACCCCATCATTCACAAGTCTCAGTTATTGTTGGTAGTTTCAGGTGAGGTGTCTAGGCCAAGGTTTTCCTTAAAACGTTTCAACCCTTCACTGGCTTTCACCTTCCAGTGCTCGGAGACAAACCGACGTACCATTAACACAGAACAGGGTGCCCGGTCGGCAATGATATCAGGTATGGTACCAATGAGTACGTTACGAATACCGAATTCACGCGAAGCACCGATAATTACGAGGTCGTGTGATTCATTTTCAAAATCGGACATAATTCCGCTTGTGACATCATCGGCCTGTCGGATTTCAAGTCGGAGCCGGTCAAAGTCTGCAACCAGTGGATCAATGGTTTCCAGCAGTGATTCTCGCTCAGCGTCCATATCGGTACCCTCTTTTACCAGCCGCAATATTTTAAGTTCGGCATTATGCACGCGGGCTATGCGAACAGCCAACTCCAGCCCAAGCCATGCATGTAAACCGCCGCCCCAAGGGATAAGAATGGATTTAACATTATCAAGACCGCGATCCTTAAGAATGCCGATATCGGCCTTCAGGTTCTTTATGACACGCTGTATCGGTGAATTGTATATTCGCCCTACACTGAATCCACCCTGCCAGCCCATCAGCAGCATATCTGCCTTGCGACTTTCCGTCTCTGTTACCATCGCTCCAAATACATCATGTGCTGCTTCGGTTACCGAACGGAAGTCGGTGTTGTCTAAGAGAGTCTGATAACTGTCTTTTATAGCCAATTTCTGGGAGCCCGAATGTTCCAGTATCGCGTCAATTTTGCGCTGAATGGAAGGTTTTTGCTCTAGCTTTTCGCGAATAGTAGATATGGGTGTCTGGTAAGGAACATGAATAATGTGCATACCTTCTACTATACCGGCGTCCTCTTTACCCGCAGAAATGAATTGGGCCAAGCGGAGTAAATCGGACTCGTGTTCAGGATTTGCCAGTGCCGTTACCACATGGCGGGGCTTGTTAGTGTTAAGCGGACGCATAGAGGGTATCTCCTCTTGTACTTCTTCTGCCTCGGCTTCTTCTGTAGGCAGCATAAAAAGACTCCATCCATGTTCCTTCCAGCGTTCTTTGAACCTGGGGATGGCGTGGTCAATTTCAACTTTTCCACGGCCCCAGACCGCATACCAAGCCAGACTGGCAAGGATCAGAACAACAATGGCAATCTGTGCGAATGGTCCGGAATAGACTATTACACCCAGGCAGCCGATGGCGGCAAGAATCTGTCCGAAGGGATTCCCCGGGGTTCGATAACTGGGTTTGTACCAGTCGGGATCGGCTGCACGCAGCACCACACAACCGATGTTTAGTGCCGCGTAGCTGTATAGCTGCAGGACGCTGGCGATTTTTGCCAGATCTTCCAGGCTTTCAATCAGCAGGAAGCTGATGGCCAGAATCCCCGTTAACAATATAGCGCGATACGGTGTGAGCAGCTTTTCGTGAATTTTACTTAGCCAGTTGGGAACCATACGGTCCCTAGCCATGGCAAGGTTTATACGCGAGGATGCCATGATACTGGCGTTGGCAGAAGAAAGTGTGGCTAGCAACCCGGCAAAGATTATGGCAATTCCGCCGGCGCCTCCCAGCATCTGTCTTGCTGCGGTAGTCAATGGGTCACGGACTTCCCGTATGGTTGATTGGGGGAAGATTCCTGCAATCACAAGCAGTATCACCATATATAGAACAGTTACCAATGCTACTGATCCGATAAGGGCGCGCGGCAGGTTTTTAGAAGGTTCTTTAATCTCTTCGGCGACTGCCGCTATCTTTACGAAACCCAGAAAGGAGACAAAGACTAGGGCTGTAGTTGTATAGATCGGATCCACTCCCATGGGGAAGAATGGGTTGAAGTTCGCCGTTTCGATATTGAAAAAACCCACAAAGCTGAATCCCCCCAATATAGCAAACAGGGTCAGTACAACCACCACCTGGGTCCGTCCAGACTCCTTGGCTCCGACGATATTCAGAATTACAAGCAATACACCGCCCAACAGTGCACCCCAAAAGGGAGTAAGGGGAAGAAACTGGCTCAGGTATTCACCCAACCCGAATAGGTAAAATGAAATGGCAAAAGTCAGGCTCAGCCAGATACCCACTCCGGATATAGCCCCGAGTGCCGGACCCAGTGATCGCGATACAAAAAAGTAATCACCTCCTGAGGTAGGCATGCCTGTTGCCAGTTCAGCGGCACTGGATGCAGTAATGATACAAATGATTCCGGATATCAAATAAGCAAAGATTGCGGCCGGTCCCGTTAGTTCAAGAGCCACACCGGCCAGTAGAAAAATCCCCGCGCCTATCATGGTTCCCGCCCCTATGGTAAGTGCATCCCAAAAACCCAGTTCACGTCTTAAATCAGCCATATAAAAAAAATTATTGAGCTTAACCCGATTTTAGAATTGATGTCAAACTACGAATTTCTGTTGGTTTCACAATAAAAAACGAAAAGTGATAACAGCAACCGAGCGTTCCATAAATCATTGGAATCTGTATCTGAACAGGCGATCACAACACTTTTTGGATGAAAATTATATTCTCAGCAGTTATTTAAAGTCTTTTTCAACGGTAACTCTAAGGCAGGATTTTATTCTGCAATAATTGCTTAATGATATGCCTATCTTTGTGTACCTTTGCAATTTGCGCAACGGACTTGGCGTTTAGGATTCGCGCACCTCATATAACTACCCTTAAGCATTTTTAAAGATCTATAAACAGGATATAACGATTCCATGAATATCTTTGGCATCATCATACTGGCAACACTAGCGGTTGATTTCATTCTCAACCTTGTAGCAGATCTCTATAATATGAAATCCCTGGATAAGGGTCTGCCCGATGAGTTTGCAGAGGTGTACGATGAGGAAACCTACCGGCAATCCCAAGAATACACCAAAGTGAATACCCGCTTTGGTATACTCACATCAACCTTTAATTTGGCTGTACTACTCATTTTCTGGTTTGCGGGCGGTTTTAACTGGCTGGATCAAATAGTCAGGTCCTGGGAACTGGGTGCCATCTGGACAGGCATTGCCTACATCGGCATCCTTATACTATTCAAAACCATTTTATCGCTGCCATTCAGTATCTATTCCACGTTTGTAATTGAAGAGCGCTTCGGTTTTAACAAAACAACTCCAAAGACCTTTGTAATGGATATGGTTAAGGGACTCGGACTGGGTGTTCTGTTGGGAGGTCCCTTGCTGGCAGGTATTCTTGCATTTTTTACCTTTATCGATCAGTATGCCTGGCTTTACGCCTGGGGCGCGGTAACCGCTTTTACGCTATTTGTACAGTTTATAGCACCGACTTGGATCATGCCGCTTTTTAATGATTTTGAACCTCTGGAAGATGGTGATCTTCGCCAAAAAATTCGTGAATACGCCGACAAGGTCAACTTTGCCCTGGAAGGTATTTATGTTATGGACGGATCAAAACGCTCCAGCAAATCTAATGCATTCTTTACGGGTTTTGGAAAGAACAAGCGCATCGCGCTGTATGATACGCTCATTGAAAATCATTCGGACGAGGAGCTAGTGGCAGTGCTTGCCCATGAAATTGGCCATTATAAAAAGAAGCACATCATTAAAAATATGGCTGTCAGCATACTGCAAACCGGCATCATGTTTTTGCTGCTCTCTGTCTTTCTTCATTCCCAAGGTCTCTATGAAGCTTTTTACATGGAAGGGCAGTCGGTGTATGCGGGACTTATATTCTTTGGCATGCTCTATGCCCCCATTGATATGATCCTGTCGGTGTTCATGCAGTTGATATCCCGTAAATATGAGTTTGAGGCGGATGAATTTGCTTCCACAACCTACAAGAAAGAGCCTATGATTCATGCTCTGAAAAAGCTCTCCAAGGACAATTTATCCAACCTTACTCCTCATCCTTTTTATGTGTTTCTAAACTACTCGCACCCACCTGTTTTACAGCGTATCAAAGCTATTCGTAGAGCAGGGTAAAAGCATTATTATGAGTATTCATACACTTTGGGCTGCTCTAAGCATACTCACCATAGGATGCGTGTTTAAGAAGCAAAATTGAAAAGCCCGGTTCTAAAGTGAAGAAGAAGAGTATTATTGAATATTAGGCTCTTTTATCTGTGCAAATCTGTAGGCATATTACAGGCCAAACAAATACTAAGGTGAAAAGAATTCTGCCATGCGAATTGAAACAAAAGCTATCCATTCGGGAATGGATGTGGCGAACCCTACCAAAGATATTGTACCTCCGATTTCAACCAGTACTATATTTGAAATAGACTCGGAAGGCCGAAACGAAGACGATCTACACTATACACGGTTGGGTAATCCGAATCGTCTGCAACTGGAGCATCTGCTTACAGAATTGGAAGAGGGAGAAGCCGCAGCTGCGTTCTCCTCAGGAGTGGCTGCAGCAACAGCGGTTTTCCAGGCACTGAATCCTGGTGATCATATTCTGATACCGGAAGATGTATATGCGGGTAATCGCAAGCTGGTAAATAAGGTGATGGTACGCTGGGGTCTTGAAGTGGATTTCATTCCCATGACCGATTTGGATGTCGTTGAAGATTCCATACGCAGCAATACGCGTTTGATCTGGATAGAGAGTCCTTCAAATCCTATGATGCGCATAACCGATATTGAAGCTGTCTGCGACCTTGCTCACTCCAAGGAGATTCTGGTTTGCGTAGACAACACCTGGCCATCTCCTATCAACCAGCAGCCTTTGACTCTCGGTGCCGACCTGGTACTGCATTCTACAACCAAATACCTTGGAGGGCACAGTGATATTTTGGGCGGTGCCATTGTTTCACGGCACCAGGGACGTATTTTTCAGCGTATACAGGAGCTTCAGAAACTCACCGGCGCAGTGCCCTCCCCGCGTGATTGCTGGTTGCTCTGCAGGAGCATCCGCAGTCTACCCTACAGAATGAGGGGGCATAATGAAAACGCGGAACACCTGGCCCGTTTTTTGCAAAACCATTCGAGGGTCGAGAAGGTATTCTATCCAGGACTGGCAACACTTTCCGGGCATGAGATCGCCAAAAAGCAGATGACCGGTTATGGGGGAATGATTTCATTTTTTATTACAGGAGGCAGAGAAGAAGCTATAGGCATTGTAGGTCGTTCCAGACTCATCAAGCGGGCGACAAGCCTCGGCGGAATTGAAAGTACCTGGGAGCATCGACGGAGCAGCGAGGGGGAGGGATCTATTACTCCCGAAAACCTGATTCGTATAAGTGTAGGACTGGAGCATCCCGATGATCTTATGGAAGACCTTGAAAATGCTCTTGCGGATGTCTAAGTCAGTTTTCTACATAAAATTTGTTCACTCACTGCTATTTTTTTTGATAGCCATCTGTACGGTATATGTATTCATAGCAGCGCTCCTGGATCACATCAACTGGGTAACCTGGCTGGCATTCGGAGTTGCAATCACCGAGCTGCTGGCGCTGGCATTTAATGAATGGCGTTGTCCACTTACTGATCTTGCAGAACGCAAAGGAGCCGAAGTGGGGTCGGTGGCCGATCTCTTTCTTCCCCGATTTCTTTCAGATCACCTCTTCACCATTTTTGGTATCGTGTTTTCGGTTACCTGTCTGCTCTTGATATGGAGAGTGATTCAATGAGTGAGAAGTAAGAAGTGAGAAGCAAGAAGTAGAAAGTAAAGGGGTCAAGATCGGACGCGTTGTTAGTCATATGCTTATTACTCATCACTCCTTACTTGTTACTCTTTACTCCTTGTCTACTATTTTGATCTAATCGCATTTATTATGATCTTTAGTAGCTGATTTTTCGGCAAGTTTTGAAGACTTTTTTGAACCTATTTAACGATTTAATACATATCTAAACATGGCCAGAGTAGAAGTTGAAATGCCCCAGATGGGGGAATCGGTAATGGAAGGCACTGTCATCGAATGGACCAAAAGTGTCGGTGACAAAGTGGAAGAAGATGAAACACTGCTCGAAATTGCTACTGACAAGGTTGATACCGAAGTCCCATCACCCCAGGCGGGAATACTTGTAGAAATTCTGGCGGAAGAAGGAGAAACTATTGAGGTGGGTCAAGCTATTGCAGTTATTGAAACCGATCCAGATGCTGCAGATACCGGCAGCACGGAAGGTGGAGCCGCCAAAAGTGAGGCAAAAGAGGAACAGAAAGAAGAAGCTGAAGAACCGGCTGCTCAGGCAGAAACGGAATCTGAAAAAGAGACAGAAACAGCCACGGCTGAAAAGCAGGATGCTTCGGGTGATAATGGAGCTCAGGATGAAGGCGAACGGGTAGAAGTTCAGATGCCGAAGATGGGCGAGTCGGTAATGGAAGGCACCGTTATCGAGTGGACCAAGAACATTGGAGACACTGTTGAAGAAGATGAGACCTTGCTCGAGATATCTACCGACAAGGTAGATACTGAAGTGCCTTCTCCACAGGCCGGTACCTTGGTTGAGATATTGGCGGAAGAAGGAGAAACCATTGAAGTCGGTCAAACCATTGCGATTATAGCCACCGGAAAGGCAGCTTCGGGAGCAGCAAAAGAATCAAGTTCAGCTGCTGCGAAAGAAAAGGAAACTAAAAAACAATCTTCTGAAGAGAAGAAAAAAGAGCCGGCCACTGTTTCTGCCAACGGGGCACCTTCAGGCGGAGGAACCGAGCCGCAGCGTATTGGCAGTGATGGTCGATTTTACTCTCCACTGGTTCGTTCTATCGCCAAAGAGGAAGGAATTTCACAGGAAGAACTGGAAAGTATTGAAGGTTCCGGTCAGGGTGGTCGTGTTTCGAAAGATGATATTATGCAGTATCTCGAAGAACGGGGTTCACAGAAAGCCGAGCCTGCACGAGAGAAGCAAGCAGCCGATGCGGGTCTAAGCAAGCCTGTTTCCGACAAAAAAGAAGCTGTAGAACAAGAAGGTGCAATTAAAGCCGGTCAGCTGAACGTGCAACGCCCATCCGGCGATGTTGAGATCGTGAAGATGGATCGCATGCGCAAGATGATTGCCGACCACATGGTGAAGTCCAAGCAGACTTCCGCCCACGTTACGACATTTGCTGAAGTAGATGTGACGAATCTTGTACGCTGGAGAGAAGCCAACAAGAAGAAATTTCAGGAGCGTAGCGGTACAAAACTGACCTATACCCCGCTCTTTATTGAGAAGATTATACAGGCCATCCGTGAATTCCCGCTCATCAACAGTTCGGTGAATGTGGAAGACAGTGAAATTATGGTCAAGCGGGATATCAACTTCGGTCTTGCCGTCGCGCTTGGAGAAGGCGGAGAAGGCGGATTGATTGTGCCGGTGATTAAAAAAGCACAGGAAAAGAACCTGGTCGGGCTTGCGGAAGAAGTTTCTGACCTCGCTTCAAAAGCAAGGAATAAGAATCTGAGTCCGGACGACCTTGTCGGCGGCACCATTACCCTAACAAACTACGGCAGTGTAGGTAACCTCATGGGAACCCCTATTATCAATCAGCCGCAGGTTGCCATTATCGGAACAGGGGTCATTGAAAAACGCCCGGTGGTTATGGAGACGGATCAGGGTGATGTTATTGCCATCCGTCAAATGATGTATCTCTCCATGAGTTACGACCATCGTATTATAGACGGTGCCCATGGCGGAGCTTTCCTGAACAGGGTTAAGGAATTGCTTGAAAATTTCGATACCGACCGGGCAGTTTAATTGAACACGGATTATGCGGATCTAACGAATTTTCGCGGACATATTGATTTTCACATAGTCAGCTAAAATATGTCCAATTCACTTTATCAGTGTTCTATAAAATCAGCGGCATGATTATTCGTGCCGCTCTTTTTTTACCATGAACGTATCAGATACCATACAAGGCATTAGACAGGAAGTCGCTTCCCTTAAAAAGCAAGGGAAGAGAGTGGGCTTTGTGCCTACCATGGGCGCCCTGCATTCAGGGCATTTGTCACTGATAGAACTGGCAAAGAAGCATGCCGATGAGGTTGTAGTGTCAATTTATGTGAATCCCGAACAGTTTGGTCCGGATGAAGATTACGAGGAATATCCCCGACCACTGGATGTTGATCTGGAAGAGTGCAAAAAAGCAGGGGTATCGACGGTTTTCACACCCAGTGATGATATCATGTACGGGGATGAAAAGTTTTTGAGTATTGATATAGATAAGCTCAATGAGCATATGGATGGGGGATCCCGTCCGGGTTTTTTTGAGGGTATTGTTCTGGTAGTTAATAAGTTCTTTAACATTATCGAACCGGACGTAGCGGCTTTTGGCCAAAAGGATATTCAGCAATTTCGCATACTCAGCCGGATGGTTGAGGAGTTCAATCATGATGTAGAACTTCTGATGGGTCCGATTATAAGGGCCAATGATGGACTAGCACTCAGCAGTCGCAACGCCTACCTGGATGATCATCAGCGAAAAATAGCACCCGGACTATACCGCGCACTACAGTATCTTAAGAAGCAGATTGAGGATGGAGCGAAAAATCTGGAAATGATGTTAAACCACCAGAAAGCGGAACTGGAAGCAAAAGGTTTTGAAATTGATTATCTTAACCTGTTTTCTTACCAGAAGATGGCCCCGGTCAAGGAACCGGAGACAGGTACAAAATATGTGCTTGCAGGTGCCGTTTATCTTGGTGAGACCCGTTTGATAGACAACATTATTATTGAATTGTAGGTATCATTATTATGAAATTGACGATGTTCAAGTCTAAACTGCACCAGATGAAGGTGACGGAAGCAAATCTTCATTACGAAGGCAGTATTACTATTGACCAAGACTTGCTCGATAAGGCCGGGATCCTACCCTATGAAAAGGTGCAGGTAGTGAATATTACCAACGGTTCACGTTTGGAAACCTATACCATCCCCGGGGAAAGAAAATCTCGTGTTTGCTGCCTGAACGGAGCCGCTGCTCGTCTTACCCAGGTGGGAGATCGTATTATTGTTATCTCCTATGCGGAAATGACTCCTGAAGAAGCCGGTGAACACAAGCCGAAGGTAGTGATCGTCGATGAGAATAATGATCCAAAAAAGGTAGTTGATGAAACAGAATATGCTACCAAATATGATATGAAAACGGGACTTGTCGACAATACGATTATCGAAGAATAGATACAGTTCATCAAGAGTGAGGCGTTGGTAGTCGATTAAAGTACCAATCCTTATTCCTTTCAAATACTTTATCTATACAGCAGTTAAAATGTCATAGTCTGTGAACGTTCATCACGCCGGGTGGGTTGCAAAATGAGCCGGGTATAACCTGCTTCGCGTTAGGTTGTTAAAAGTTGCATAAAACCTGCGGAAGCAATGATAGATGCTGAAAATCGTTTACATTTATATTGGATTGATGCCTGCAGACGCTCTGCTTGTTATTGAACCATATAAAGGTAGAGACACTGACCGAAGACAGTTCAATCAAGGCTGATTTATCAGGTGCTGTATTTTTTAAAATCATAAACTGACAAAATGAATTTTCTCGAATACAAAAAATATCTCTACTGGGGAGGCGCATTTCTGCTTGTAATTATCTTCTGGCTGGCCTTTGGCAGTGAATCCAATGAGGCGCCGGTTTTATACGCTTCGCCCCAGCAAGGTACTTTTAAAATTGATGTTACCACCACAGGTGAATTGCGGGCAAAGAACTCTACCAGCATCCGGGGCCCTGAGGGAATTCGTGAATTTCGAATTTTCAACGTCCCCATTCAGCGACTAATCCCGGAAGGCACCGTAGTAAAGAAAGGTGATTTTGTAGCGGAACTTGACCGTTCTGAAATAACAAGCAGTTTTCAGGATGCCCAACTGGAATTGGAAGAAGCGGAATCTCAGTATGAGAGTGCCCAGCTCGACAGTACCTTAACTCTTTCCCAGGCCAGGGATAATCTGATTAACCTGGAATACGCCGTCGAAGAAGCCAAAATTGCTGTTGAGCAATCGAAATACGAGTCACCTGCCGTGCAAAGACAAGTTGAGATTGACCTGGAACGAGCCCGGCGTGAGCTTGAACAGGCCAGAAAAAATTACAAAACACAGGTTCGACAGGCCGAAGTAAACCTGCGTGAAATTGAAGCAGATCTTAAACAGGAGCGCAGGGAAGTGGAGCGCATTCGTGAAATCATGAGCAAGTTCACCATCTACGCTCCTGAAAACGGCATGGTTATCTACAAACGCAACAGAGACGGTTCCAAAACAACGGAAGGTAGTTCCATCAGTGCCTGGGACCCGGTAGTGGCTGAACTGCCCGATTTCAGTGTAATGAACTCTATTACCTATGTTAACGAGGTAGATATACAGAATGTAAGGATCGGTCAAAACGTAGATATAGGTTTGGATGCCATGCCGGAGAAAGAACTTACAGGCATGGTTACTGATGTAGCCAACATCGGTGAGCAGCGTCCCAACTCTGATTCCAAAGTATTTCAGGTAGTGGTAGAATTGAATGAAGCAGATACCACAATCAGGCCTGCTATGACTACCAGTAATACCATCCACGTAAACAAAATTGAGAATGTAGTCTATGTGCCGCTTGAGACCATTCACACAGCTGATTCCCTGAATTTTGTATTTAAACGGGACGGTCTTGACATGACCATGCAGCAGGTGGTATTAGGCATGATGAATGATAATGATGTCATCATTCATGAGGGCGTATCACTAAATGACCAACTCTACCTCTCAACTCCTCCAGATACGGCCGGTGTGCAAAAAGTTTATCTGCCGGAAGATGTTTTAAAGGAATACCGTGATGAGGAAGAGACAGAAGAAATTGTAGAACAGGCACCTACCAATGAAAGAACCGGTGATATTTCGGAGCGGCAGAGAAGAAGGCCTGTTAATCGAGAATAGAACCTAATCCCTATTTAATTTTCCTGCTTTGCTTCAAAAGATAATTTACAACCTGGATATTGCACTTGAGGCTATCCGCTTAAATAAGATGCGATCTTTTCTTACTTCGCTGGGTATTATCTTCGGGGTAGCTTCGGTTATTGCAATGCTCGCCATCGGACGTGGGGCCCAGGAGGAGGTGCTAAGTCAGATGAAGCTGCTCGGTACCAATAATGTGATTATTGAACCCGTCATCAGGCAGGTGGAAGAAGATGTGTCTAATCAAAGCCGGATTGCACAGGAGCAGAATAAGTACTCTCCCGGTCTTACCCTTGAGGATATGTACAGTATCAAAGAACAGATACCTCAGGTTGCTTATGTAAGTCCTGAAATTATTTACGAAACCAGTTTTATACGAAGCGGTCGCATGCGAACCGGCAAGCTGGTCGGTGTAAACCAGCTCTATTTCAGGATTAACAATTTTATACTCGACCAGGGCTCCACTTTTACTGAGCTTCAGATTGAAGATGCTGAGCCGGTTTGTGTGATCGGATCGGAAGTTAAAACAAAATTTTTTGCAGGTCAGAATCCACTCGGCAAGAAGATAAAGGCCGGGAATGTATGGCTGACCGTGGTAGGTGTGCTGGAAGAACGCGAGCTGAGTTCAGAAAGCATTCAGAACCTGGGCATACGAAACTATAACCTCGATATATTTGTGCCGGCAACCACGGCCTTACTGCGCTATAAAAACCGGGCTCTGGTGACCGGTCAGGAGATTCAGCAAGCTGCTGCACAGCGAAGTAACAATAACCAGAATTCAGAAAGCAGCCAGGGACAGGCTCCAAATTATCATCAAATTGATAAGATGATAGTACAGGTTAGTGACACACGCTACAGCGTACCTATTGCGGATATCATAAGCCGGATGCTTCAGCGCAGGCACAATTCGGTGGTTGATTTTGAAGTGATTGTCCCCGAGCTGTTATTGCAGCAGGAGCGGCGAACCCAGGAGATTTTTAACATCGTTTTGTTATGTATTGCATCCATTTCACTCATTGTCGGTGGGATTGGGATCATGAATATCATGTTGGCTTCGGTCGTTGAACGCTACCGTGAAATTGGTGTTCGGCGTGCAGTTGGAGCCTATAAACAGGACATACAACTACAGTTTTTAACCGAAGCATTGGCAATCAGCATAACCGGCGGTGTGATTGGAACCCTTCTGGGAATCGCATTCAGCTATGTCATTGAGCTGACTGCAGGAATTGTAACGATCGTATCACTTACTTCAATAATAATATCATTCGGTGTGGCTATGGGTATAGGCGTAATATTCGGATATTTTCCTGCTCAGCGTGCTGCCGAACAAGATCCAGTTCACGCTTTACGACATGAATAAAATCGTTTCCGTTTTTGTTGCACTGATATTTGTAGCACTCTGTTTTAAATCGGCTGATGCTCAGCAGTCAGAAGATCTGGGCACTCTTTCCCTGGAGCAATGTATAACCATAGCGCAGGATCGAAGTCCGGTTGCTAATGCGGCGCGATATGCCCTGATTGCCAGCAAGTGGCAGTACCGCTCCTTTAGGGCTGACTTACTCCCAAGTTTATCACTGAGTGGTGATGCTCCCAATTATAACAAGAATATCTTCTCAAATATTTTGGATAACGGGCAGGTTACTTTCTCGTCCCGTACCCAGTCGGAGGCTTCTGCTTCAGTATCCATCAGTCAGAGCATATTACCTACCGGCGGTACCCTGTCACTATCTTCGGGGCTTACGCGCCTGGGGGTTTTCAGAGGGGAAAATACTTATCTCTGGCAAAGTACACCCTTGGTAGTAGGTTTGCGGCAACCGATTTTTCAGTTTAACAATCTCAAATGGCGGAATCGGCTTGAACCGCTACAATATGAGATTGCGCAAAAAGAGTTTGTAGAAGACATGGAGGGTATTGCTCTTACGGTTACCCAAAATTTCTTCAATGCGTACCTAGCAAAAATCAATCTGCAGAATGCCGAGTTTAATGTAGCCAGAAACGACTCTATTTATAACATATCGCAGGGACGTTATAACCTGGGCAATATTGCCGAAAATGACCTTTTACAGAGTGAGCTGGCGCTTCGCAATGCGGAAGCAGAACTGACCCGGGCCCGTATAGAATATGAACGAAGCCTGAATGATTTTAAGATTCTACTGGGATATCCAACCGACGTTCAGCTTGAACTCAACCCGCCGGATGATTTACCTGAGGTGCAGGTCAATATCGAAAAAGCCAAGCAGCTAGCCATTGAAAATAACAGTGAGGCCCTTAATTATCGGCTCAATGAAATTCAGGCTGATCAGAACCTGGCTCTTGCAAAAAGCGAGGGTGGGTTCAATGCTGACTTGATCGCCAACTATGGTTTGAACCAGACCTCTGAAGAATTTGCTGACCTCTATCAAAACCCGGAAAACCGCCAATTTATAACTCTGGGCTTTGATATCCCGCTTTTCAACTGGGGAAAACAGCAGGCGCAGGTGAATGCGGCGCGTAACCAGCAGCGGGAAGTTGCCAACAGCATTCAGTTTCAGCGAAGACAGTTCGATCAGAGGGTTCAATATATCGTCAGCCAGTTTTTGCAACTGCGTGACCAGGCCTTGCTTGCCGCCCAGTCAGACACCATTGCGCAGCGCCGGTATGATGTGGCCCAAAACAGATACCTGATTGGAAGAATAGATATTACAAACCTATTCATCGCCCAAAATGAAAAAGACAGTGCCAGACAAGGCTATATCCGGGCACTCAGGGACTACTGGACCGGCTGGTACGAGTTGCGACAGCTCACCCTCTATAATTTTCTTGAAGACCGGCCAATCACTTACGACCTGTAAGCTTTTATTTTTTATACAGACAGATCTTAGTTAGGGATTAGGTAGTTAACCTCTTACCTGCTTTATGGAAATGGTTTGTCAGGATTACCGTAATCATTTTTTTTCTTTAGAATAAATTACGTACTTGCTTGGCGTCGGTATTCAGAAGAAAGAGGTATCAGAAAAACCGTAATGAAAAATCCTTTTCGAAGAAGTTCTCCTGACAAGGAGTATGTCATCTCACCGCAAAAAGGCGGTTTGGGTACATTTGGCGGGGTATTTACCCCTTCAATTCTTACCATCCTGGGTGTAATAATGTATCTTCGCTTCGGCTGGGTGGTTGGTAATGTAGGTTTAATAGGTACCCTACTGATCGTTACGATCTCTACTTCCATCACGTTTCTGACAGCACTCTCTATAGCTGCAATTGCTACGGATCAGAGGGTACGCATAGGAGGGGCTTATTATATGATTAGCCGCTCCCTGGGTATTGAGTCAGGCGGGGCAATCGGCATTCCTCTCTATCTCGCCCAGGCCCTTTCAGTGGCTTTGTACACGGTTGGTTTTGCTGAAAGTGTGGTTGGAGTTTTTCCGACCCTCGATATTAAAATAGTTGGGGTAATCACTACTATAGGAGTGGCCATCCTGGCTCTGGTATCTGCAAAAGCAGCGATAAGGGCCCAGTATTTTATCATGTTCGGTATCTTATTATCACTCCTTTCCCTGCTTTTCGGGAGTCCTATTGAACAGTCGAATATAGAAATGTGGGGAGCAGCCGATCGCCATTCCGAAGGATTTTGGGTAGTCTTTGCAGTATTTTTCCCGGCGGTAACGGGTATTATGGCGGGTGTAAATATGTCGGGCGATCTGGAGAATCCTGCAAAATCTATTCCCCGGGGAACCTTTGCCGCTATCGGGGTCGGCTACGTCATCTATATGGCATTACCGATAATATTAGCCCACCGAGCCGATGCGCTGACTTTGATAGAAGACCCCCTGATCATGCGGAAAATGTCCTATTGGGGTGATGCCATATTGATCGGAGTGTGGGGAGCCACTTTGTCGAGCGCTGTAGGAAGCATTTTGGGAGCACCCAGGGTTCTCCAGGCATTGGCACGTGACGGTGTGCTGCCGCGCTGGCTGCGATGGCTCGGCCGGGGTGACGGAGAAGACGACTCCCCGCGAGCGGGTACCGTGTTGACTCTCGGCGTTGCACTGGCGGCGGTCTGGTTTGGGAATCTCAATATTATCGCTCCTATCCTAACGATGTTCTTTCTCACCACCTACGGGGTTTTGAACATCACGGCAGGCATTGAGCGCCTCTTGAATAGTCCTTCTTTCCGCCCAAAATTTAAGGTACACTGGGCACTTTCTATGCTGGGGGCTTTGGGTTGTATTTCAGTTATGTTCTTGATTAACGCTGTTGCCACAGGCATCGCCTTTTTGTTTGTGATCATCATTTACATCTGGCTGCAGCGCAGGGAGTTGGAAGCTGCCTGGGGAGATGTTCGCCGCGGCATCTGGATGGCTATAACCCGGGCAGGACTCATGCGTATGGGTACCGAACAAGAGTCCAAAACATGGAGACCTCACCCCCTCGTTCTTTCAGGTGCACCAACTAACCGCTGGCACTTAATTGATTTTGCCTCTGCTTTGACGCACAATAGAGGTATTCTTACCGTGGCAACGGTACTGACGGATGAGAATATCAGTGCCGAACGTAAGAACAACATGGAAAGTAATATCAGGGATTTTCTCGCCAAAAGAAGTGTTCAGGCCTTGGTTAGAGTGACGACGGCCCCTGATCCGTTTGAAGGTGCTGAGCGTCTGATCGAATCATATGGACTGGGAGCACTTGTCCCGAATACTGTCATTCTCGGGGATAGTGAGAATAAAAACATACGGGAACAGTACTGTAAAATGATCGCCACCTTTCACAGGCAGAAGAGGAATGTGCTCGTGGTCCATGAAAATAAAGAGATGGGCTTTTCAGAACGGAAGCGAATAGATATCTGGTGGGGCGGACTCCAGGGCAATGGAGGGCTTATGATGATATTGGCCTACCTGCTTCAGAGTAGTCGTACCTGGTGGGATACCGAAGTACGTATTAAAATGGTGGTTCAGGATGAGAAGGCAGCTGAGGACGCAAACAGAAATTTAGTGCGAATAGTAGATCAAATAAGAACGGGAGCCAAAACCGAAGTACTGGTATCGGAAGGAAGGAGCTTTAATGAAATTTTGCATGAGTCATCGAAAGATGCCGATCTGGTACTGCTGGGTATGGCCGAGCCGGATAAGGATTTCATTTCTTACTATGAAAATATTCAACAACGCTTGAAGGGATTACCGACGACGGTACTGGTACTTGCAGCAGAAGGAATCTCTTTCGGGGAAGTGTTGATGCAGCAGGATAGCTATCATGAAGATTAGATGCTGTACAAAGCAGAAAAAAGTAAATTCGTATTTGTCAAAGTTGTCCTTTAAGCTACAAGAATAACGGATTTGCTATTCGCGGCAAAGCTTTTAAATTACTTTCGATAAATTAAAAATCTGATCCAAGATACGGGGTTGTGCATGAGTAACGAGAAGAAGGAAGAGTCCAACAAAGGCAAAGGCATATCACGAAAAAATTTCCTGGGCAAAGCGGCATTGGCAGCAGGCGGCATGATGGTCGTTCCCCGCCATGTGTTGGGAGGAAGCGGTTACCAGGCACCCAGCGACACCCTGAATATTGCCTGTATCGGGGTAGGCGGCATGGGGGCAAGTAACACCCAATCCCTGGCTGAAATCGGTGAAAATATTTATGCTCTCTGCGATGTGGATGAAGAGTATGCGGCTGAGACACTGTACAATTATCCCAAAGCAAAACGCTACGTCGATTTCCGTGAGATGCTGGAAAAGGAAAAAGAGATCGATGCCGTGATGGTGGCCACACCCGATAATACGCACGCCGCTATTGCTATCCACGCCATGAAAATGGGTAAACACGCTTTTGTCCAAAAGCCGCTTACCAGAACGATCTATGAAGCACGCCGAATGGCGGAAGTGGCAAAGGAGACCGGGGTTGCAACGCAAATGGGGAACCAGGGACACAATTTTGAAGGGACCATAAAAACGGTAAACTGGATACGGCAAGGTGTCATTGGCGAGGTGACCAAGGTAGATTGCTGGACCAACCGTCCCAGAGGCTTCTGGCCGCAGGGTACCCAGGTGCAGCGATCGGATGAAATACCGGTAGTTCCCTATACCATGCATTGGGATCTATGGATCGGCCCTTCACGATACAGGCCTTATCATCCCGATATTGCTCCTTTCGCCTGGCGGGGTCGATGGGATTTTGGGGCAGGAGCACTGGGTGATATGGGTGCACATATTATGGATCAGTCATACTGGGCACTGGATCTAGGAATGCCAAAGGATATTCATGCCAGCAGTACTCCTTTTAATGACGAAGCATTTCCCCTGGGATCGATCGTAAACTATACCTTCCCGGCGAAGGGTGACAGGGGAGAGATAAAGCTTACCTGGTATGACGGCGGAATGCTGCCCCCTCGACCGGATGAACTGGAAGACGGCAAACCGATGGGATCCTGGGGTGGTGGTATGATTTTCCACGGCAGCGAAGGTAAGCTGATGGCGGATGTCTATGGCAATAATCCCAGGTTTATTCCGGAGTCGGATCTGGAAAAATTCGGACAGCCCGAGCAAACAATAGAACAGCCACCTGAAATTCACCAGGAATGGGTCAATGCAGCCAAAGGCAATGGAACAACCAGCTCTAATTTTGACTACGCCGCTAAGCTGACTGAAACCATGCTGCTGGGCAACATGGCTATCAAGTTCAGCGATCAAAATATCAAATTGCAGTGGGATGCGGAAAATATGAAAGTACCTAACCTGGAAGAGGCCAATGAATGGCTGGATGTGCGTAACAATTTCCGTCCCGGTTGGAGAGAAATGATCGGATAACCGAGCATTACTTGGCGGGTTAAAAGAGCACCATATTATTTAGGGCGTATTCGCTTCCGCTATAGTAACTTGATTGCGGTGGCACCACCGACCTAAGCTTAGAAAGCATGAGTACGACTTCACTCTATGGTGGTCGTACCACCGCCTTAAAGATTCTTAAACAAGAGTAAGATTCACTCACGCAGGAATCAATACATCAATAGGCATCTTCCTCGGGTCGCCTCATGCTATCCAGACCTTTGATTTCAATCAGATCTCCGAAAGTAATCAGCTTGATGTTATTCTCTCTGAGGGCTTTAGCAAATGCTTCAGAGGTCAATGCATCCAGTTCTCCCTGCCTGTTGGCACTCATCTTTGCCAGGGGTGCGGAATTATTCATGTCCTCCATGGCACCCAATTCGGCATTATCTATGCCTACATGTGTAACCAGATAGCTGTATCCCGGCTCTACATTATTCATCATGGTAACCAGACTGTCGATTTTATCTTCCGGAAGAGCTCTGTAGTGATCATAAAACTCACTGCTGCCAAAATAGCCCCATAGGCCAAGTTTGTATTCTTTGGCCAGGTTTTCGGTGACTTCCCTGAACATTGGGTCACCCATTGCGGTACCCATGTGGTAGTCCACATAGTCGATTTCCAGTCCGGATGCCAGGGCCCTTTCTATCTGAGACCGCAGTTCTTTTTCCAGTTCAGCCCGGTCGGGATTGTTTTCATAGAGTGTTGAGGAGGAGTGGAAAAAATACCCATTTTCGTCAGTTAACGAGGGTACGGCATCCCTTCCTGCTACAGGTCCCCACCGGTAGTGTTCCCATTCCGAATTAAGCGTCAGGTGAATACCGACGGATACATTATCGTACTCCTTGAGTATGGATACCGCCTCCTGATACCAGGGGCAGGCAAACATTACAGACGCAGAAACCGGATAACCTGTTTCCAAAAGTTGTATCACACCGGTATTAACCGAATGACTCATTCCGACATCATCAGTACGAATCATGAGATACTTTTCAGTATCACTATCATGATCAGTTGATTGGCTATTGGCACTCATAACACCCAGCACCAGTATGGAGAAAAGTGTTATGCTTGTTAAGGAAAAGCAACGGCTCAGAGTTTTGCATATAATCATCTCACATCCCTTTAGATTGGTATTTAAACCATTATAGTAAAAAGAGAGGAATAATAGGAGCTGTTCTACCCAAGACATTCATGGCTTAAAAATGGGTGTAGCGGTAAGGGTGAATAAATGGAAAATTAACCGGTGACTCTGAAGCTATGTTCGAATTCAACCCGGTAGTTTTGCGTGTATCCTGAAATAAAAACATCAGCTCTTACAAACCACATATTGGCGCTCAGCCTTTCACCCTCAATAAACCCTTCGGTAGCCCTGAAGCCGGCACCCGAGTCCGGACAAAAACAGCCTCTTCGGTAAAATGTTTGGGCATCAGTGAGTTGATTTCCGGAATAAGTAAAGGTATCTAAACCGTCATTGATCTGAAAAATAAGGGTCTAAGCGAGTCCCGCATCAAGAATGTTTTCCGGCGGATGCACAGAACGTCCGTATTCAAATACCAGGTGGGGGCCGGTTTCAATAGAAAAGATATAAACCGTTATGGTACTATCCTGTGCTACCTGTCGACTAGTGGTATCCGAACGGATAGCAGATTGCCTGTTTGCATCAAAGGTGTATGTTTCGGTGAATTCATCTTCACCGGAGACCCCGCACGAAGTGAACAGCACCAAGAATATGGCTGCCGTAACACCGCCGGCCAACATCACCCGCCAATTGGAAAACATAAAGTAAATAATTTATAACCGCCGGACTTTGGCAACTACTTAATGTTCCGGTTGCAGGGCATATTTTGGCAGCAGCTCAAAGAATTTGGCAGAAGTGGATATACCTCTGTAAAAGTCTTTGAGAGCAAATTTTTCATTCGGTGAATGGATGGCATCGCTATTGAGTCCAAAACCCATAAGTATAGACTGTGCACCAAGTACATTCTCAAAGTCGGCTACAATGGGAATTGAGCCTCCTTCGCGGGTAAACAGCGGCTCTTTATCATAGACATTCTTAAATGCCTCTGCGGCCGCCTGCAGTCCATAAAAAGAGAGATCTGTTACGATTGGATGCCCGCCGTGATGCTCAGTAACTGTCACATCTACGGATTCCGGTGCCAGGGATTCAACGTACTCTTTAAATAATCGGGCAATTTCCTTGGGATCCTGATCAGGAACCAGTCGCATACTGATTTTAGCACCTGCTTCGGAAGGTAGCACCGTTTTGGCGCCTTCACCCTGGTATCCACTCCACAAGCCATTCACATCAAGGGATGGTCGTGCTGAGGTCCGCTCCAGGGTGGAATACCCTTCTTCTCCATGCAAGGTATCAAGTCCCAGATCTTTTTTGAAGCCCTCCTCATCAAACGGGAGCTTGGTGTACTCTTCACGTTCTTCCTCATCCAATTCGACCACATCGTCATAAAATCCGGGAATTTGGATAACACCGTCCTCATCTTTCAGCTTGGATATGATCTCAGCCATTACATTTGCGGGATTATCGACAGCTCCGCCATATACTCCGGAATGAAGATCCCGGTTAGGACCTACAACATCTACTTCCATGTAGGCGAGTCCGCGAAGCCCATAGGTGAGGGAGGGCGTATCTTCTGCAAACATCGCCGTATCAGAAATAAGTACCATATCGCACTCCAGCATCTCTTTATGCTCCTTGATAAAAGGAACCAGGTGCGGAGAGCCTATCTCTTCTTCCCCTTCGAAGATGAATTTGATGTTTACGGGGAATTTTGAATCTGTTTTTCTATAGGCTTCGAGTGCCTTGACATGAGTAAAAGATTGCCCCTTGTCATCACTGGCGCCCCTGGCGTAAATATTTCCGTTGCGAACGGTCGGTTCAAAGGGAGGGGTATCCCATTTGCCTAAGGGATCGGGCGGCTGAACATCATAGTGCCCATAAACCAGTACCGTGGGCTTGGATTCGTCGGTGATCAACTCACCAAATACGATAGGATTTCCATCGGTTTCAAATAACTCTACCCGGTCAAGGTCGAGTGCTTCGAGACGATCCACGAGGTAATGAGCAGCATCCAATACGTCACCCTTGTGGTCGGAGTTGGTACTTATACTGGGAATTCGAAGCAGTTCAAAGAGTTCTTCTTTAAAATGATCTTTATGTGAATCTATATAATCCTGAACTTTAGACATATCTCTGTATTTGTTTCACCGCACTGCGACGGACCTTTATTGATCCTTGTGACACTACGGTTGATTGTTATAATACCTTGATTTCATTATTTGGAATCCAGCCGTACAGTCCGTTACTCATGCGAACGTAACTCCAGCCTTCCTGTTCATCACTGCGAAATTCATCCACGGTAAAAGTATAACCTTCATAAGCCTGGCTTATTACCGGGGCATCTTCCTGCGGTTCTTCTACTACATTTGTCTGTCGATGAACCATTACAGCATCACTATATCGCTGACTAACGTACTGAACATAAAAGCTTAAAAAAACAATTAAAAGACCCGCGGCCGAGGCACCAAGACCGGATCTCCTGGTAATTTTCTCATAGGGTACCCAAAACCAGGTACTCACAAAAGCAAGAACGCCAATATTCAAAAGAATAATACCGATTCCTAATAAATTAGAAGCACCCAAATTCAGCTTGAGCCAGTCTACGGCTTTATCCCAGGGAAGTTTAGGAAGAACTGCCGATTGACGGCTAAATCGCTGTTCTACATAATCCAGACCCCGATTTGCCTCTTCTTCTGTTTCTTCAAAACGGGAAGCCTTGATAAAATAATACTTGGCCTTTCCAAGTGAATCCATCTGAACATAACTGATTCCCATATTTAGGAACAGGGCACCTGATACAATATCTTGATTTTCAATCTGACTGTAAGCATTCACCGCCTGCCGGTAATCGCCCGCAACCAGTGCATCATTCCCTCGATCGAAAATGAGCTGCGGATTTTCCTGCGCAATGCCCGGAGAAGCACACATCAAACAAACGGCAAAAAGCAGTCCGGTAGCGATTCGTTTCATGATTGCGTGATATTCAAGTAGGTTCTTATAATTCTTTTTTCAGTTTCTCTAGAATACTTTGAGCCAGCCCCACATGTGACTTTAAATAGTCGTGTGAACTGTCGGGAGCATAGCTTATGGTTGCGCACTTGTCAAGAAGCATCCGGATGTTTTTCAGCAGTTCCATATCCACTCCTTCATCCTGAAGAGCTGAGAAATAACTCTGGTTGGAAAGTCCTGCTTCAGGTAAATTGAGTTTATCACTGATAAAGCCGGTCAATGCTTTTTGCAACAGGTTGTAAGCTTCCCTGATATGCCCCTCTTCCGACTTCTCAATAGCTTTTTCCAGACGTTCTTCCGCTATGGTAGAGGCTCTTTTAGACCTGGCAAAAGCCGTATTATTGGTCATTTTATCCATATAAGTTTTCTGCCAATAGGCAACGCCCAGTACCACTGCCGGGAACAAAATGCCCGCCCAGAACCACCAACGGCCGGCAAGACCGGCTGAAGAATCGGTAGTCCAGCTTGCAAGACCTGTAACCGGTTTTACCGAAAATGATTGGGTCTGTTCGGTAGAGGCCTGAGCATTCGGATCACTGTTTACAGTAAAAGTCAGGGCAGACAAACTTTCCCTAATATACTCGTTGCGTGAGGGATCAAAATATGCCAGCGTCGTTTGGGGGATAGTATAGCTACCCGGTGTTCGGGCAATCACAATATCCGTAAACACTTTAGAGCCGCTGATCTGCTGGTTACGCCTATTCAGCGATGACGCCTGCTGGGGATCGTATATTTCCAGCCCCTCAGGTAACTCGTAATCCGGCTTAGTTATCAAAGGTACGTTGCCGGTACCGTTAATAGTGGTTTCAATTTCAATAGATTCACCTACGAGGGCTTGCTGAGTACTGATTTTCCGGTTGATCCTAAAGGAACCGACAGCGCCGGTATAGCTTGCAGGGTCGATATCAGGAAGAGGCTCCACATCCAGCTGAACCGGATCGGTTTTCAATTCCACCTGTCGCTGGTTGGATCCAAATCCGCCAAAAAAGCTACTGAAGGGATCGTCCCTGGAAGATGCGGCACGTACCGAAACGATAATTTCATAGGGACTGATACTTAGTTCGCCGGTCTTTGTCGGGAATAGGGCAAATTGCAAGAGTCGTGCTTTTCGGTAACGAACCCCATCGATGATGGTTGATTCGGCTCTGGGCCGTTCGGTATTTTCAAGTTCTTCCTTCCAGAAACCCTCGGCTTTCCACCCGGGCACCGGCTGATAGGAATTTACCTCTAGTCCATCCTTAAAGAAAAGAACCACATCGGTGATTAGCTGCTGTCCGGGCACCGGATTTCTATCGGATACCTCCATCCGAAGAAAAATTTCAGGCCTGGAATTTGAACCCGATTGATTTGCAGAACTGCTCCGGTCTACAATTTCCACCTCTATGGGGTCTGTATTATACTCATTTCCGTCAATGCTGACGGTGATTGAAGGGATGGTAAAATTTCCTTCATCCTGTGCAATGAGGTAGTAGGAGTAACTATAGGAGGAGCTGGTCTTTCCGTTCACAAAGCTATAGCTTCGTGAAGTAGAAGGGTTGTTGCTGAGCAACCGGAAACCGGTGAATTCCGGCAGGGTGGGTCTGGAGACATTATTAAAGTCGCCGCTCACCTCCACAGACAAACTGATCCTTTCGCCGGTATATACAGTAGTTTGAGAGACTGTAGATACAACATTGATATCAGCCGACTGCGCCCGGCTGTCGACGGGAAAAAGATAAAGCAGGGAAAGTAATAAGAGGGTTATTAAGAAAGGCTTACCAGTCCTTTTCATTTTTACTGTTGCTCGACTCAGTTTTCTGTTTTTTAAACTCTTTTAAAAGGTCTTTCTCTTTTTGTTCAAGTGCTTTGAGGATCTTCTCAGCTTCAGCCTTGCTTATTTGCGCGGACTGCTGTTGCTGCTGGGGATTTTGTTGAGACTGCTGATCGCTTTGCTGCTGTTGCTGTTGTTGCTGCTGATTTTGATCTTGCTGCTGGTCCTGATTTTGCTGCTGTTGATTCTGTTGTTGCTGATTTTGCTGCTGTTGGTTCTGCTGATCGTCAGAATTCTGTTGTTGCTGTTGCTGCTGGTTTTGCTCTTCTTTCTTCTTTATGGCAATCTCATAATTTTGCTTGGCATCACGATCCATGGGTTGATAACGAAGCGAGTTTTTATAGTAGTTGGTCGCTTTTTCCCATTCCTTATTTTCAGAATGAATGTTTCCGATATTGTAGTCGGCCATTGCCCGCTGCTCGGGATCATCCGTCATGGCTTTAAACTGCTCAAAATAACGAATAGCCTCGTCCGTCTTCCCATCTTTAGCGAGGGCGTTACCAAGATTAAAATAGAGCTTGCTGTTTTCGGGATTCTGCTCAATAGCACTTTTATATAGCTCGATGGCTCTGGCATACTCCCCGTTTCGGTAGGCATTATTTGCCTCACGTGCGTCATCCAGAGATGCACCCATCAGGAGAAGTCCGATAAGAAAAACTGCTGCTCTTTTCATGGTTCTATTTTTTTAAATAATCTCTGTTTCAGATCCGTAACAATCGGCGTAATGTATTGGTTTCCTTGTCTTAAACGAATTTTTTAAGGCAAAATTGTTACAAATTAGTCCATACTTTCTGCGATTGCGAGTGTTTCTTCGTCCATTTTCATGTTTGTGAATACATCGGAGACATCATCGTTATCTTCAAATTTCTCCATCAGCTTGAAATTTGAAAGGGCTGTATCCTCATCAACCTTGACCTCTGTCATGGGTATGCGAACCAGCTCAGCGGAATCTATCTCATACCCCTGCTCCTCAAGGTTATCCTTGACTTCGTACATTGTCTCGCGTCCGGTGGTGATAGCAAAGAAATTCTCATCGGGTTCGATCTCCTCCGCACCGGCATCGATTGCATCAAGCATAAATTCTTCTTCGTCATGGTCTTGTGCCTCTACCCGAATCATGCCTTTTTGCTCAAAAAGATATCCTACGGAACCATCGGTACCCAGGTTGCCCCCGTGTTTGGTAAAAATGTGACGGATTTCACCGACTGTACGGTTATAATTATTGGTGGTAACTTCAATAAAATAAGCGATTCCACCGGGACCGTAACCTTCATAAGTGGCTTCTTCGTAGCGTCCGTCACCTTCATCGAGCTCACCGGTGCCCTTTTTTATGGCACGCTCTATGTTATCCTTGGGTACATTATCACTCTTGGCATTCTCGATGGCTGTATCCAGCCGGGGGTTCATCTCGGGATCACCGCCCCCTTCACGGGCGGCTACGGTAATTTCCCGCAGGTGCTTATTAAATATCTTTGCTCGTTTTTTATCTTCTTTGGCCTTTTTATGCTTTATATTGGCCCATTTGGAATGCCCCGCCATAGTCGGTGATTTCTTTTAGTGATTCTGTGACATTGTATCGATAAAACGCTACTCAGCGATTTTTCAAAACTCTACAATATAAGGGTTCAAACACTTTGCACCTAATTGCTTAGTTTGGGAATTTAAGTGAGCTAAAGATTGGTTACACTACATGCCCTTTGCAATACACGGGATGGGCTGGCGTTTAAATACTGAAAATTTAAAATACCGTTATCATGAATATTGGCATTGTATGTTATCCCACCTTTGGGGGCAGCGGTGTGGTTGCTACTGAATTGGCGAAGGGATTGGCGCAGCGAAACCACAAAATCCATATCCTAAGCTATGCACGACCGGCCCGTTTGGATACTTTCCAGACTAATATTTCCTACCATGAAGTGAATATCAATTCATATCCATTGTTTGAATATCCTCCTTATGATCTTGCGCTGGCCAACCAAATGGCCAATATGATAGAATTTGAGGGTATTGACGTGCTGCATGTACACTATGCCATACCTCATGCAACCAGTGCCTTTCTTGCAAAACAGATTTTGGGCGAGCGAGCAGCCGATATACCTATAATTACGACTCTTCACGGCACTGACATCACCCTGGTAGGCAGCGACGCCAGCTATAAGAGCGTTGTAGATTTCTCCATCAATCAAAGTGACGGCGTAACCGCTGTTTCAGAATACCTGAAGGAGGAAACCTACAAACGTTTTGATATTCAGAAAGATATTGAGGTAATACCGAACTTTATTGACCTGGACCGGTTCAAGAAGTCGAATAAGTCACATTTCAAGAAAGCGATTTGTCCGAACGGGGAAAAAATTGTTGTGCATGTCTCCAACTTCCGGGAGGTAAAGCGGGTGCCTGAAGTTATTTCGGTTTTCGATCAGATTCTTAAAAATGATATTAAAGCCAAGCTGCTTCTGGTAGGTGACGGACCGGATCGACAGAGAGCTGAACGTCGTTGCCGTGAACTGAATATGTGTGACGAAGTCCGATTCCTTGGGAAACAGGAAAATGTAGAAGAGATTCTTTCTATTGCCGATCTCTTCTTGATACCCTCCGGCTCGGAAACATTCGGTCTGGCTGCACTGGAAGCCATGAGCTGTAGTGTACCGGTTATCAGTTCCAATATCGGCGGACTCCCGGAAGTCAATATACATGGTGAGACCGGGTACCTTTGTGATTTGGATGATATCGAATGCATGGCCAGGCATGCTGTGGATATTTTAAAGGATGAAGAACATCATGAAGAGCTATCCAAAAATGCACGCAAACAAGCCGAGCGCTTTGAAATGAGTAATATTGTTACCCGATACGAAGAGTATTACAAAAAAATTAAGAGCGGGTTGTTGAAACAGCCGGTCAGCTAAAGAGCTCCACCTTCATTTTTTAAAAATGAGTTTTCCAGTGCTTTCATCTGTTCTTTCAACTGCCTGGAAGCCATGACATATCCGCCATCGCTGCCGTCCACAAAATGTATATGGGCTCTATGGTATTCAAATACCATACAGGTGACCATGGCAGCATCAGTAATATGGATTCCGTAGGCCAGATTCGATGATTCAAACTGCTCATCCAGGTATTTTTCAAGTTGTTGACGCTTCTGTTTTTTCCCCGTTATGACCACTCTAAGCATGTCATCAAACTTACGGTAATCGGAATTCAGGGAAAGGTCACTTTTGTAGAGGCTCCAGTCAGTTTTGGAGCTTTTGTAGCCCAGTTTCATGAATATTTTGCCGGAAAGGATCTCAATATGTGTTTTAATGATGTATTTCCACCGGTCAATCAGTCCCAAGCCAAAGGTGCGAAGCTTTGTTTCACCCATCAACCCTGATAGGGAAATATTCATACTCAGGGCCGTGGGATCGATGGGGTTTGTTCCAAAATCAAATCCGAATAGTTCTCTGAGTTTTTGCATCACCTCTCCATAAATGGTCCCGCTATCATTGAGGGCTGGATTTGCATAGACCAGCAGAGTAATAACTTCCTTCTCGCTATGACTGACTTCCTTCCATCGGCATTCCAGGCCCTCAAAGTTAACCTCAGGCGAAAACTCCGATTCACGGATATGGAATGGTTCATGTTTCTGGTTATCATTTTTTAGGATGAAATCGGAGTAGGCAATCCCTTCTCCCATAAACAGAGCCTGAACATAATTATCGGAAGCTTTGAAACGGGCTACTTTTAAGGATTTCCCCCTCTCGTAGATGTACGATACCGGAATGATGGCTGCACGCAGTTCAAGGCCATAAGCTTCATAGCCGATATTTCTGCACGAAGAGAGTATTTTTTGGGCGGGTTTCACCAGTTCCGGGGGGATGCATATTAATGCACCGTCTCCGCCGAAGGCAAATGGGATGGTGTTTCGATCCACGAGGTTGAGCATTGCCGCAATAGGTGAGGCTCCCAGGATATTAACGCTCTTGTAATTGTTATCTCTGACAGCGGCGGTAGAATTTACTATATCTGTTGCCACAACGTACCAATCGGAGGGTAAATCGTGATAATGCTCCTCTTCAGCAGCATCTGAAAAATTACTGATCAGGGGAAGCTCTACATAAAAACGGTCGGTCGATTCCTGCATTTGGAATGAGCGGAGTTAACCTGTTGGGTTGCGGAAGTTATGGGGTACTCATTTTAACAGGCCAACATAATACAAAACCCTGTACGAAGGTAATTCGCACAGGGTTTTTAAAGATGATTATAAATAAATAATCAGAGATCAGGCAGCCAGTACCTTGGAGACCTGTTCAGCTGCTTCTTTTAGGAGTACGGCGGAGATTACGTTGAGATCGGAGTTATCGATGATCTCTTTCGCCTCTTTGGCATTGGTACCCTGCAGGCGAACAATGATAGGTACATTTTCTACCTTTTCCGCAATTTCAGGATCTTTAACCGCCTCAATAATTCCATTTGCCACACGGTCACAGCGTACAATACCGCCAAATATGTTAATTAGTATGGCTTTTACATTTTGATCTTCCAGGATGATCTGGAACCCGTTTTTAACGGTTTCAACATTGGCACTACCCCCTACGTCCAGAAAGTTTGCCGGTTCACCGCCTGACAGTTTGATAATATCCATGGTAGCCATGGCCAGACCTGCACCATTCACCATACAGCCCACATTTCCATCGAGCTTGATGTAGTTCAATCCGTGCTTGGAAGCTTCCAGTTCCACGGGATTTTCTTCTGACTCATCGCGCAGTTCCTGAATATCTTTATGTCGGAAGAGTGCATTGTCGTCGAAAGTCATCTTAGCATCCAGGGCATAGACGTCACCGCCCGGGGTCAATACCAGGGGATTAATCTCTACCAGGCTGGCATCGGTCTCAACATAGCAGTTGTAAAGAGCCATGATGAATTTGACAGCTTTCTTGAAAGCATCGCCTTCGAGTCCGAGTGCAAAGGCAAGGTGGCGGGCTTGGTTGTGCTGCAGCCCCATGCCAGGCTCGATCCATTCTTTGATAATTTTTTCCGGAGTTTCTTCGGCCACTTTTTCAATTTCAACACCGCCTTCGGTGGAAACCATGATTACGTTTTTGCTCTTGGCACGGTCGAGGAGTATGCCGAGGTAGAACTCCTGTTCGATATCAACACCGTCGGTTACATAAATCTTCTTAACCTTCTGACCTTCCTCACCGGTTTGAATGGTAACCAGGGTATCACCCAGAAGCGATTCGGCGGCATCCCTGACTTCATCGATGCTTTTGCAGAGGATCACGCCTTTGGCGTCGCTATTCTTGGTTCTTCCTTTACCTCTTCCACCGGCATGAATCTGTGCCTTAACGACGAAGAGTGACGTGCCGTTTTCCTTCATCTTTTTTGCCGCTTCAACAGCCTGCTCAACGTTATCAGCAGCTACACCGGCAGGAACGGCAACTCCGTAATCTTTTAAAATATCCTTGGCTTGATACTCGTGAATTTTCATAATAAATCGGTAAGAATCTGTTAATCCTTTAGTTTCGAAACTCGGTGCAAAGGTAGCAAGAGTAGGGCCCAAATAAAAGTGTATATCACCACTAAGACGCTAAGTGCACTCAGTGTAGTAAAGAATCATATTAGGGGTTTTGATCTTTAGTTATGATGATAACGGCGACAAACGTGGACGTTTGGCACCGAAGATAATTTAAAAATGAGATTGACATTCATAATAGGTTTATGCAAATATTTTTCATTTTGCTCACATGTTTTTGTAAGGTTTAGCAAGTAAAAGAGTCTTACAGTCATCATACTTACTTAAATCAGTTTTGGATATAATTGTTACACAGTTCAAATTAAGGCTTCTCCAAGCGTCTACGCTTGGAGTAATCGGATCCATGAAAAGAAAAACCTATTCAGAAGAAGTAAATTTCGTTACTCTGACAGTGATTAACTGGATTGATGTATTTACCAGAAGAATATACAATGATATACTCATCCAAAACTTGGATTATTGTCGAAAGCGTAAAGGACTTGAAATTTTCGCTTTTGTAATAATGACCAATCATCTGCATTTAATCATAAAGTCAGATCAGTGTCTTCCGGCTATTCTTAGAGATTTTAAAACCTACACTTCCAAAGAATTGGTAAAGTCTATAACAAGTAATCCAAATGAGAGCAGAAGAGAATGGATGATAGAATCTTTTAAAAAGGCCGGGGCAATAAATAATTTGAACAAAAACCACCAATTTTGGCAAAATGGAAATTATCCAATTGCCCTATTCAGTAACAAGGTAATTTTACAAAAATTAGATTATATCCATGAGAATCCAGTTAGGGCAGGTTTCGTGGACGATCCTTCTAAGTATTATTATAGCAGTGCAAATCCGAATAATCCTTTGGGAGTTAAGTTAAACTAAAAGTGTCAAGCGTGGACGCTTGACACAGCATATTTTGAAATTGGATAGTTTTAGGATAAGTAATTAACGGTTTACTCAATCAAACGCTAATCACATGCCTCTCAAAGCACTAAGTGCACTCAGTGTATTAGTGGTATTACAGAAGCAGCTCCTGAACTTCCTGCCAGCTTTGGCATTCGTGATCGGGCTCGGCGTTGGCAGAGGGGTCGGAGCCATTGCTTTTCATCGACACGCCGGTAAATAATATTGCCTTCATTCCCACTTTTTTGGCGCCTGAAATATCCGTATTCAGCCGGTCGCCGATGTGGTAGGAGCCTTCCGCTTCACAGCCTGTATCAGCCAGCATCTTTCGAAATGCATTTGGATTCGGTTTGCTATAGCCCGCTTCATCACTGAACAGGAAAGAGTCGAAATAGTCAAACAGCTCATGATTTTTCAGAAAATTGCGTATGACCCTGCCGGGCGAATACATGGTGTCTGAAATAAGGGTGAGTTGATAGTTGCCTGAAAGTGCATTGATGGCTTTACCGGCGCCATCTAAAATAGCCGGCTGTCCTTCGAATAGCGACTCTTCGAAAACTTCGACCAGATAGTCCAACTCTTTTTGGGTGGCAGGAATACCCAAAGTATTCAAGATCGTTTTAACGAGTTCCTCTGTTTTTGGAGTTCGCTGCTGGTTGAACCAGACTCTATTAAACTCTTCCGAGGCCTCTTTGGCTGCGGCTTCTATCTGTGCGGTCGGCATCTCGGTGATATATTCAGACGCTATCTCCCGAAGGGCATCAAAACGAACTTTTCTGCGCTCATTTCCTCCCACAGCAGCATCGACCAGGGTATCCCAGAAATCAATGGATACCATACGGGATTGCGATTCATTATTTCCAGCTTGCTTATTTTTGCTCATAGTTCGAATTGGTCATTTAAAGCTTTATGCAAAGTCTCGTAAGACGGAATCTCATGTTTCCTGAGCCAATCTTTATCCTGATCGGGCTCATGTCTTGATCGGATGAAAAATGGTGTGATACCCAGATCGACAGCCGGTTGCAGGTCGCTTATTTTGTCTCCGGCCATGAAGGAGTTGCTGAAATCAATATTATATTTCTGAGCCGCCTTTCTGAACATCCCCTTTCCGGGTTTCCGGTCTTCACGGGGATATTGAAGCTCAGTATCGTATTTGGGATGGTGAGGTGCCATATACCAATCATCGACTTGAGCACCTGCTTCGTGCAATTCCCGGTCAACCCACTCGTGCAGATGATTTACCTGCTCCGAGCTATATCTTCCGCGACTGATGCCGGATTGGTTGGTTACTACAATTACCTTGAAACCGGCTTCATTTAATCGACGAATCGATTCTACCGCACCGCTGCACCATGTCCACTCTTCAGGGGTATGAACAAAATTATAATCCACATTGATGGTGCCATCACGATCAAGAAAAAATGCCTTGTTCATTTACTGTTATAAGAATGTATCTTTAGTACTTAATAATTTAATCAACAATTCGAATTACGGCTTGAGAAATATTGAATTGAGTTCCTTTCAAGCATTCCATAACTTCATGCAACGTAATTCGCTACTCCCCGAAAACACAGTATTGGGTACCTTCGTTTGAATAGAGCAAAAATAATGTCTGCGGATGATCTGAATCGCACTTACCGGCGATTTGCCCACCAGTTTTTGGAACCGCATGACGATCCATCCAAACTTGCCATTATCGGGATGCAAACCCGGGGTGTGTACATCGGTAAGCGGATTAAAGAAATTATTTCCAAAGATTTCAACCTGGATGTTGACTTCGGTGTACTGGATGTCACTTTTTATCGGGATGATTTCCGAAGCAAGCTGAAAATGCCGGAAGTCAAAGTTACGGAAATTCCTTTCGACCTATATGAGCGGGATATCGTGCTGGTGGATGATGTGCTTTATACCGGCCGTACGGTCCGTTCAGCTATGGATGCTCTAATGAGCTATGGTCGTCCCAACAGCATAAAATTCTGCGCGATGGTAGATAGGGGACATCGTGAGCTGCCTATCAGTGCCGATTATGTCGGTATCAAGCTGCCCACACATATCCGGGAAGAAGTAAGAGTGAAGGTGAAGGAATTGGACGATGAAGATGCCGTCTATGTAGTGCAAAATCCCAACAATGATAAATCGTGATGGCTGAGAATACCGATATACGCGAATACGATTTTTCTCAGAAACATCTGCTGGGACTCAAAGAGTATTCCAGGGAAGACATTCTCTTTGTGTTGGAACAGGCTAAGTATTTTCGTGAAATTCTGGATCGTCCGGTTCCTAAAGTACCTACCTTGCGAGACAAGACCATCGTCAATCTTTTCTATGAAAACAGTACCAGGACACGCCTCTCCTTCGAGCTGGCTCAAAAGCGGATGGGCGCGGATGTGGTAAATTTTTCAACAGGCTCTTCCAGCGTAAAGAAGGGAGAGACCCTGAAGGATACCATCCGCAACATCAGTTCCATGAAGATCGATATGGTGGTGGTGCGCCATGAGAGTCCGGGTGTGCCTTACTTCCTCACCCGAGTGGTTGATGCCGCAATCATCAATGCCGGTGATGGAGCGCATGAACATCCTACCCAGGCGCTTCTCGATATGTTCACCATGCAGCAGGTGTATCCTGATCTGGAGGGCAGGCATATTGCCATTATCGGGGATATCTCCCATAGCCGGGTGGTTCGCTCGAATATTATCGGATTGAACAAACTGGGAGCCAAAGTGACGGTTTGCGGTCCCAAAACCTTTATGCCCGTCTTTGTGGAAGATCTGGGGGTGGAGGTTTCTTATGACCTTGAGGAGACATTGTCGAGCTGCGACATAGCTATGGCATTGCGTATACAGCTGGAGAGGCAGGATGCCGGTACGGAGCTATTCCCGAGCATCAGGGAATATCATGAGAAGTTTGGTATCAAGATGGAGCACCTGGAGAAGTATCCGAATTTCACCGTCATGCATCCGGGACCGATCAATCGCGGGGTTGAGATGGAGAGTGAAGTGGCCGACAGTGACCGGTCTATCATCCTTAGTCAGGTAACCAACGGTGTCGCGGTAAGGATGGCTGTGCTATACTTATTAAGTGGTGGAACACGAATTTAAGGCTGTTACACAGAGTTACTCAAAGAGAACCAGAGTTTCACAGAGTATCCTTTGTGTAACTCCGAGCTACTCTGTGAACCTCCGTGTAATAACATTCCAAGCTAAGTCTTAGATTGGGTTCTTAATTCCCTTCTTTTCCAGCGCGCTAATACTATTCCTGCAATCACCAGAGCAGAACCAATATACTGAAGCAGTGTAAGCTGCTCATTCAGCAGTACCACCCCGAAAACAAGCCCCATGACCGGTACCAGGTTTTGATAGGTCGCTGTATGTACTGCTCCCACTGTCTGCAGTCCATAGTTCCAGATAATATAAGCCGCTCCGATAGAAAGCAGTCCGCTATACACCACCCCACCATAGGCGGCATATGAGACACTACCCCAATCAATAGTTGTCATGCTGGGCAAACCGATCAGAAAGAGTACTATACACCCGATGGTTGACATGACTGCAGAAAACTGTATCGGAGTATACCTGTTGAGGAAGGGTTTGGAGAGAATGGTAAACCCGCCCCAGACCATAGCAGCCAAAACTATTATGACATCGCCCAGAAAAGTATCCGAGCCGAATGAAAATCCCTTACTGCCACCGGAGATAATAAATACGATGCCTCCAAATGCAAAGAGTACGCCAATGGATTTGAATATATTCATCCTCTCAAGCCTGAAAAAATGAGAAAACAGAGCCACCCAGATTGGAATAGTACCCAGCATGACAGCAGCATTGGCCGAAAGGGTATAATCAATTCCGATTATAAATAATCCCTGGTATACCAGGTTGCCAAGCAATCCCATTCCCAGCAAGGGCAGCCAGTCTTTTTTTGGTATACGAAACTGCTGCTTTTTCCAAAGCAGGGCCAGCCAGATGATGGCCGCTGCAAAAACGAATCGCAAACCGTTAAAGCTAAGTGGATCTATTTCGGTCAGGCTGCTCTTGATGATAGAAAAGTTTAGGGCCCAGATGATGGCCACTATAAATAATGAGATTTCTACCAGCGTTCGCTTTTTCACAGAATATTTTAGGGATTTCGGTGGATATGAATCGCGTAATGTAAGGGAAAATTTCATTATCCAAAGGATGCATCTCTATGGACTTTAGCATTTCGATTGGAACGGGGCCGAAAAGTTGCAACAAAAAATAGTTGGTTATCGTAATACTGATCCTTAACTTTGGTCACTTTATGAACGTCAGTCATTTTTATAAGAATTATGGGAACAGAAGAACGAAAAGCACGAGAAAAAGAACGCCGTCGCAATAATATCATAGACGCGGCTGAAAAGGTAATCTTTGCCAAGGGTCTGGACCAGGCAACCATGGAAGAGATAGCTGAAGAGGCAGAGCTCAGCAAGGGGACCTTGTATCTCTACTTCAAGAATAAAAATGAGCTGTATATGGCTATAACGCAGCGCGGTTCTGAAATACTGAACCGGAGATTTGCGAAAATATTTACCGGTGACCACACAGGTATCGAACTGATCCGACTGATGGGCGACACCTACCTCGATTTCGTACGCAACAATCCCGACTACTTCAATGCATTTATCTATTATGAGTCGCTTAAGGATGCAGAAGAGCTGGAAAACAGTGAGATGGCTCAAACCTGTGAAAATAATATGCGGGAAGCCATGAACTATATGGTTCGTTGCCTTCAGATCGGGATGCAAGACGGTACCATCGATGACTCCTACGATCCCAAAGAACTTGCCATACTGGTTTGGGCCAGTACGAGAGGTATCACCAACATCCATCATATGAAAAAAACCGGCCACCATTTCCAGATGCTCAATGAAATGGAGATCAATACCGATTCCCTTTTTGAGAACTTCCTGAATCTGATCGGAACAGGTATGGCCACTGAAAAGGGCAGAAAGAAAAAAATGACCGATGGTCATTTATTGAAACATACGGAAGAATGATTCGTAATGAGTCCCAAACTTTATCCACTGTAGCCGATTAATTTAACACTAACTTACCGTCACATAGCGAAATACTAATTATTTATGCAGAATCACGTGTCCATATTATCGATCAAAAAATCAATTTGTCCGGTACTATTATGCGCCTTGTTCTCTCTACTACCCTTATGGAGTGCCTCTGCCCAGGATACAGGAAAGGAAGAGATAGCCACTTCGGTAGAGGAGGTTCGACAGCAATCGCGGCCCGTCACCCTGACTCAGGCTATCCAGATTGCACTGGCCAACAATACAGAGATCAAACGCTCACTTTTAACTCTGGAGGATGCCGATCAGCAGGTTCGTATAGCATGGAGTGAAGTGATGCCTGAAATTACAGGAAGCGCTACCTATACCCGAAACCTGGAGATTCCCGTTAACTTCGTCCCAGCCCAATTTTTCGATCCCAATGCACCTGCGGATGAACTAGTACCCCTGCAATTCGGTACCGACAACAACTGGAATGGAGGTGTTTCGGTCAACCAGACGCTTTTCAGAGGTGAAGCAATAGTCGGGATCAGCAGCTCTAAACTTTACAAAAGCGCTCAGGCAGAAAACTTACGCGCTACCACCCAGCAGATCGTAACCGACACGCGTATTGCCTATTACAATGTTCTGGTTGCCGAAGAACAGCTTCGTTTGCAACAGGCAACCGTTGACAGGATTCGCCAGAATCTTCGCGAAAACAGATCCCGGCAGGAAGCGGGACTTATTGATGAGTATGCGGTGTTACAGGTTGAGGTTCAGCTGAGCAATCAGGAGCCGCAACTGACACAGGCAAAATACGCTGTTGAGCAGGCATACCGCGAATTGAACCTCAGGCTCGGTCTCCCCATCGAAGTTTCACTGGCTGTTCAGGGTGACCTGAACCGGTTTCAAATCGGAGCAGAGAGTGTTGCCGATCAGGTAAATCAGAATATTAAAGAAGTAGACAGCATGACGCCCTACTCTTATGAGCAGCAAAAAGAATTGGTGGATCTCGCTACGGATTACCGTGGAGATATCCGTGTGCTCAATAAGCAGGAGGATCTCAAAGAAAGAGAAATCAAGGCTATTCAAAGCCGTTTTCTACCGACTCTGTCGGCAAATTACAATCTGAACTGGTCCGCTGCCCAGGCGGGAAGCCCGGTATTCTTTGGTTCTGAAGAGACGAGGGCGCGTTCGCAGACTCTTGGGCTGACATTGAGCCTGCCCTTATTTCAGGGATTTGAACGAAGTGCTAATCTACAGATAGCCAAGATTGAACAGAAAGATATCAGGCTGCAGCAGGAATTCGCCTTGCGTTCGGCTAAGAATGAGATTCAATCAGCCCGCGAGGGTCTGAACCAGGCTATTGAAACGGCACCCGCCAGAGAGAAGGCACTTAAACAGGCAAGAGAAGGTTATAACAGGGCCCAAGCCAGATTGAGTAATGGCATCGGCTCACAGATAGATGTAACAGAAGCAGAATTTCAATTGAGGCAGGCGGAAGTAAACTATGCACAAATGGTATACAATTACCTATCGGCAAAAGCCAGATACGATCTTGCCGTCGGCATGGTGCCTTTCGTTGATAAATCTACCCCGGAATTAAATTAATAATGGATATAAAGAGTACAATGAATAAGCTATATATAATTGCAATTGCCCTTTTGACAGGTTTTTTATCAGCCTGCGGGCAGGAACAGGAAGTACCACAACAGGAGCTGGTAAAAACGGTCAATGTGGAAACCGAGACTTTGCAGGCCCAATCTTTTGAACGCTATCTGCGCCTGGTCGGTACGGTCGAGTCTCTGAATGACGTCAATATCTCTGCTGAAGTATCTGGGACAGTTGAACGATACTATGTAGAGAAGGGAGATCGCGTAGCGGAGGGAGAGCAGATCCTGAAAATTGATGACAGCAAATTGGTGCAGGAAAAAGCCAGGCTGGAAGCACAGACCGAGCAGGCCCGGGAGCAGTACGAACGCCTTCAAAGAGTATTTGAACAAGACAGTATTGGTTCTGAAATTGACATAATCAATGCGAGGGCAGCCTACCAGCAGAGCAAATCGGCCCTGGAATCGATCAAGGTAGATCTACAGAATACCACGGTTTCGGCTCCTTTTGACGCTATCCTGGAGGATCGCATGTTAGAAAAAGGAGAGATGGCCAGTCCCGGAATGCCGCTGGTCAGACTTATCGGACGCGATCGCCTGACCGTCACAGCAGGTGTCCCATCGCGTTTTTCGGATGTAGTAAATGTTGGGGATCAAGCTGAAGTCTGGTTCGATTTTCAAAGCAGCGATACCCTTAAACTTCCCATTACCTACGTAGCGGAGAGTATTGATCCCCAAGCAAGAACCTTCAAAATTGAAATCGAGCTGCCGGCAAACTCTAAAAAGTACAAGATCGACATGATCGCGAATGTCAAATTGCGGACACTGCAACGCGATAACGTTATCGTGGTCGGGGAAGAATATGTCTTTCAAAAAGAGAATGCTTTCGTTGTATACACACTGGAACAAAATGAAGAGGGAAATACAGTGGCACGTGAAAAGGCAGTTAGGCTCGGACCCTCTTATGAAAACAGTATCGTTATTGAGGATGGATTGAGTGCCGGCCAGCAACTTATCACGGTGGGTTCCTCATTCCTGCAGAATGACACCCGTGTTGAAGTTGTGGAAAACAGAAGTGAAGAAATTGCACAAAGTAATTAGCCAGAGTACCCGTTATGAATAATCAGGAAAAAACAAACGGCGCACCGCATAAAGACGGCAAGCCGGTGGGAAAAAGAAAAGAATTCGGACTTTCGTCCTTTTCCATAGACAATCGAATCAGCGTACTGGTGATCATTGTACTGGTTGCACTCTTTGGGGTACAGTCTTATATCAATATTCCAAAAGAGTCATCACCGGATATCACTATACCTAATATCATGGTTATTACCACCTACCCGGGGGTTTCTCCTGAAGATATGGAGAGCCTGATTACCCGAAAGCTTGAAGATGAGCTGGGTGGTATATCGGATGTAAAGACCATGACATCGACCACATCGGAAGGCTATTCCAATATCAATATGGAGTTCAATTCGGATGTTAATATTGAGGATGCGCTGCAGAAAGTGCGGGAAAAGGTTGATCTTGCCAAGCCGGAACTCCCTCAGGATTCGGAAGATCCGATTATACAGGAGATTAATTTCTCTGAGTTTCCCATCATGCAGGTAAATATTTCCGGAGAATACGGACTGGTACAACTCAAAGAGATTGCCGAAGATATCCAGGATCGTATTGAGACCATTCCTTCAGTTCTGGAAGTTAACCTTGCCGGCGGACTGGAGCGTGAGGTGAAAGTGGATGTCGATCTCCCCAAGCTTAAGTATTACGGTTTGACATTTGCTGACCTCATTGCAGCCATACAACAGGAGAATGTGACTATTCCCGGCGGTACTATAGATGTGGGTACCAAGAAGTTTCTGGTACGTGTGCCCGGCGAATACGAGACGCCCAAGCCCATTGAGGATATCGTAATTGATGCTCCTGATGACCAGCCGATCTATATCCGTGACGTAGCGGAAGTTACATTCGGATTCAAAGATCGTGAGACCTATGCCGAGCTGGATAATGCACCGGTAATCAGCTTGTCTATAGTTAAACGAAGCGGTGAAAATATACTGGAAACTTCCGCGGCTGTTAAGAGCATACTGGATGAAGAGCTGCCCGGTTTACCACCGACAACGAAATTTGAGATTACTTCTGACCAGAGCGATCAAATTAATTCCATGGTCAGCAGTCTTGAAAACAATATTATTTCAGGTCTGCTTTTAGTAGTCGGCGTGCTTCTATTCTTCCTGGGAGTTCGAAATGCTTCTTTTGTAGGTATTGCCATCCCGTTGTCAATGTTTACTTCATTTATCATTATCAGCATGCTCGGGATGACCATGAACATGATTGTGCTATTCTCCCTGATACTGGCCCTGGGTATGCTGGTGGATAATGCCATTGTAGTCGTGGAGAATATCTACAGGTATCTTGAAGAGGGCTATGATAATTTCGAGGCGGCTAAAAAGGGTACCGGTGAAGTAGCTGTACCGATAATTTCGGGTACTTTGACTACGCTGGCTGCGTTTTTCCCGCTGCTATTCTGGCCGGGCATAACCGGGGAGTTCATGTCGTACCTGCCCATGACGCTCATCATCACACTCAGTAGTTCGCTTTTTGTAGCTCTGGTGATCAACCCGGTGATATGTGCCTTATTCATGACCCTGGAAAATGTCGACAGCACCGGCAAGCCTAAGATGACCCGAAGAGGCAAACTTACGATGGCAGGCTTTTTTGGAATCCTTGCTATCGGAGCCTTGATCAGTGATTTGCTGACATGGTCTATGCTCATCATTTTAGGTGCCATTCTCTGGGCAGCCAACCGCTGGATTCTCAACCCCATCGGTAAATGGTGGCAAAAAGAAGGATTGGGTAAAGTGCTGAAAAGATATGAGATCGGCTTGCGCTGGGCGCTCGATCACAGTAAGTCGGTATTAGGTATTGCGGTACTGGTTCTCATATCCAGTTTTGTGGTTTTTGGAATGTTCAACCCCGGTATAGAGTATTTCCCCGAAGATATCCCACCGGCGCGTGCCTATGTGCAGGTGGAGGCGCCAATTGGCACCAATGTAGAATTCACAAAGAATATTGTTGATGAGCTTGAACAGAAAGTACCCAATATCCCGAATAACGGAGATATTGAAACGGTCTTGAGTACATCCGGCTCCGCCATCTCTTCGAATCCGATGGGTGGGGGAAGTTCATCCTCCCACCGGGGCACGGTAGTATTAAACTTTGAGGATTACCAGCGCAGGCAGGGGACCAGTTTTGATGCAATTGAATATGCAAGGAGTCACTTCTCCAAAGGAATAGCCGGCGCGGAAATTACTGTAGAAGAAGAGCAGCAGGGACCACCCTCTGGGCCTCCTATCAACCTGGAAATTTCAGGTAAAAGCATGGAAGGATTGACACAGGCGTCGGAAGATATCCTTCGCATTCTGGAAAATGATCCGGTATACAGCAAGCTGGACGGTCTGGAATCCGATTTACCGGAAGCCCGTCCAGAAGTACGTATCAGGGTAGACCGGGAAAAAGCGGCGGTATACGGTCTTTCTACACAGGCAATCGGTAACACCGTTCGCCAGGCGATCAACGGCGTTGAGGCTTCAAAGTACCGTGACGGTAAGGACGAATACGACATCACCGTACGTCTGGATAAAAAGTACCGCACCGATATGAGCACCTTGCAAGATCTTACGGTTGTTGATGAAGGCAGACAAATTCCGCTTTCCAGTGTGGCTACCTGGGAGGTGACTGAAGGTCTGGGCGGCATAAAGCATAAAGACCAGGAAAGAGTTATAACGGTTATGGCAGATGTGCGATCCAACTACAATGCCAATGCCGTTCTTGAAGAAGTGCAGCAGGTATTGCAGCCGTATATTCAGAATGAATTGCCGGCTTCCTACTCCACAAACTGGACCGGCCAGCAGGAAGACCAGCAGGAGGCCATTGACTTTCTCTCTATGGCATTCCTGGTAGCCTTGTTCCTGATCTCTTTTATCCTGATATCACAGTTCAATTCCCTTTTCAAACCATTCATCGTGATGACCTCGGTGATTATGTCTACGGCAGGAGTATTTTACGGACTGGTAATATTCCAGATGCCTTTTGTCATCATCATGACGGGTATCGGTGTGATATCACTGGCCGGGGTGGTAGTTAACAATGCAATTGTACTTATTGACTACATAGACATTTTAAGGTACCGGGACAACATGGGACTATATGAGGCACTGGTAGAAGGCGGAAAAGTGCGTTTTCGTCCGGTAGTATTGACTGCAATTACCACTACGCTTGGCCTGGTTCCCCTTGCAATCGGATTCAACCTTGACTTCATAGTGTTGACCAGCAATCCTGTTGAGTTCTTTACCAGCCTGGGAGAGTATCTCTACTGGGGTGGTGAGCAGGCAGCATGGTGGGCACCTATGGCTATTGCCGTAATTGTCGGTCTGCTATTTGCAACCGTACTCACACTGATTCTGGTACCGGTGCTCTATTACCTGTTTGAAAACGGTAGAAGAGGTATCAACCGCTACTTCTTTGATACCGCCAATCCTGACCTGATTGTGGATCATTCAAAGGTAAACGGAGAGCCGACGGACAAGCAACAGGCCGAACCGGTTGGGGCACAATAGTTATTAAGTTATAAACAGGCTGCAATGATATTTTGCAGCCTGTACTATTTTAACCTCTGTTAAATAATTTTATCAACTCTTCAGGTATTGGCTCTATCTGACCGGTATTTTTTTAGATGAGCGACTCCTCAAAAAATGCTATCTTTTGCTGCTTCAGGAATAAATTCTAAAAAAGCCGCACTTAATTTACTGTGATTCAAAGAATACAATCTGTTTTTTTACTTCTGGCTTCCGTTCTGAACGGAAGCGTCTTCTTTAATGCCCTTTACAGTCATTCCATGGATGACCCGCAGGCGTGGATCGGCATCGGTTTCGCTATCACCCTCACACTTGCATTACTGGCACCTTTAGGTTGTATCGCCTTGTATAAAAACAGGGAAAACCAGGTGAAATGGGTGACCCGTACGATGATCCTGCAAGTGATAGTTCTCGGGTATGGTTTGGGTATATTTATTTCATTGGGTGGATTCGGGTCCTTTTTATGGGATGAAGCCATTGGTATCGGGATGCTGGTAATAGCCCTTCTATCTCAGATTTATGCACGTAAAAAGATCAAAGATGATATCGAGCTGGTAAAATCAATGGACCGCATCCGGTAATTTTTCAGACCTCTAAAAGCAACTGATGGCGCAGGATTATCCAAAAAGCAAGGTATTGGCGGCTCTTGCAGCCGGTCTTGTCGCTTTTGGTTTCGCACCTATCCTTGTTCGAACCACACCGGAAACGCCCGCACTGGTACTGGCAAGTTACCGAACGGTTCTGGCTGTGTTGATGCTGCTGCCCTACTGGCTTTACAAACGAAATAAGAACAGGGCTGCAACAGCCGCCAAGCAAAAAGAGCGTTTAATGATCGCTCTTGCAGGCGTCTGCCTGGGGCTACACTTCGCCTGCTGGATTTCTTCGCTATACTTCACTTCGGTGGCATCGGCATCCGTGCTGGTAACGGTGCACCCGGTCATACTTATCCTGGTTGAGAGGCTATGGTTCAAGCGTTCGTTTGCCCGAACAACCTGGATTGGGGTATTTTTAGCATTTGCGGGATCCGTGATGCTCGGGATCTCCGACAGCCAGATTGAGCAGGATTTTTCAAATCCACTGCTGGGCAATGCCCTGGCCTTATCTGCCGCACTGATTTTTGTGGTCTACTTGATGATAGGGCAACGGATACGTCAGAAACGAGAGTGGGTTGATTACGTTTTCCCCGTCTACTTTTATACTGCTATTACCTGTGTGAGCCTCGCATTGGCATTTGGCGATGACTTGCTGGATATTTCCGCAGTCGGTTTTGCCGCAGGGGTAGGACTCGCTTTTGGTCCGCAGATACTGGGTCACGGATCCATGAATTTTGCAGTTAAATATGTGTCACCAACCTTATTATCTACACTTATCCTTGTAGAACCGCTTTTTGCATCAGTGTTGGCCTTTTTTCTCTTCAGTGAGCTGCCGCCTGTCGGCTCTATGGTTGCCATGGCCATAATTTTAACGGGCATCGGCCTAACCTGGAAACGAAAGTCCCGTGAAAAAAGTAGTTAAATTCAGGCTGTAGCATCATTATGGTATACGATTTCTATAATATATCCGCTATGTTTACGCGCTAATTATGAAACCATTACAGCAGTATATGAAACTGAATAAATTCATTGTACTTACTTTCATTGTGGTATTAGCCGCTTTTAGTCAGGCCCTTTCGCAGACTATTAAAGTGATTGATGAAACAACGCTTCAGCCCGTGGACAATGTGTATATTTTTAATGAAAAGCAGAATACGACAGCCGTAACGAATCAGAATGGAGAGGCGGATATCAGTAAGTTCAATGAGTCCGATTACCTGATTTTTCAGCATCCTTCCTTCAAGCGAAAAGCATTGGCCTATCAAACCATAAGGGAAGCTGATTTTCTGGTAAAGCTGACCGAGCGGTCGGTGATAATGGAGGAAATTTACGTTTCTGCCAGCAAGCGGGAGCAAAACCAAACAGAAATACCTCAAAAGATTACGCAGATCAGTGAAGAACAGGTCCGGTTTTCGAATCCCCAGACCTCGGCAGATCTGCTTCAGGCTTCAGGGAAGGTATTTGTACAGAAAAGTCAGATGGGTGGCGGAAGTCCTATGATACGCGGTTTCGCAGCAAATTCGGTGATGATAGCCGTTGACGGAGTGCGCATGAATAATGCGATATTCAGAAGCGGAAATCTTCAGAACGTGATTTCACTCGACCCCAATGCGGTGCAAAATACCGAAGTTATCTTTGGACCCGGGTCTATCATTTATGGTAGTGATGCTTTGGGGGGTGTTATGAATTTTCAGACAACAGATCCCGAGCTATCATTTGCACCTGATGAGACTAATGTAAGGTCCGGCATGCTTGCAAGATATGCCTCTGCAAATAATGAACGGGCCATTCACGGTGGTGCCAATGTAGGCTATGAAAAGTGGGGTTCCTTTACCAGTATTACCTATACCGATTTTGATGATATGCGATCAGGCGGGAACTTCTACGACGACTATCCCAATTTCGGGAAACGCACTGAATATGTAATTCGCGAAAACGATGTAGATCAGGTAGTGGAAAACAGCGATGTAACCCTGCAGCGTCCCTCAGGTTATGAGCAGCTGAATCTAATGCAAAAGCTGCGATTTAAGCCTTCACCGACCTGGGATGTTAACTATGGGTTTCATTATGCCACAACCAACGATATCCCGCGGTATGATCGCCTCATAGAGAGAGAAAACGGTGATACCGGTCAGTTCGAGAATGCTGAGTGGTATTACGGACCACAGATCTGGATGATGAATGCCCTTGAGGTAGACTACTTTTCCGAAACATCTTTTTATGATAAGGTGAGCAGCGTCTTTTCCTACCAGTGGTTCCAGGAAAGCAGAAATGATCGCAAATTTCAGGAAGACGAGCTGAGGAACCGGGAAGAGAATGTAAATGTAGTGACGACCAACATAGATTTCGACAAAAACTGGGGGGAGAGCAAGCAGTTGTATTACGGTGTAGAGGGTATTTATAACTATGTTGATTCAGAAGCCTTCTCCCGGAATATTGAAACAGGTAGCACCTTTGCCGAGGCAACCCGCTATCCCGACGGCGGAAGTGATTACACCCAGCTTGCCGCTTATGCCAAGTATAGGATGGATCTTTCTTCAAATATTACGGCCGTATCCGGACTGCGATACAGCCACGTTTTTTTGAAATCAAAGTTCAACAGCACGCAATTTTACGATTTTCCTTTCGAAGAGATAGCCATCAATACCGGTGCAGTGAGCGGAAGCATCGGATTTACCTGGCGTCCGGTGCAAGGTCTTCAGTTTAACCTTAACGGGTCAACAGGATTTCGTGCACCTAATGTGGATGATGCCGCCAAGGTCTTCGATTCGGAACCGGGTACGGTGGTAGTGCCCAACGAAAATCTGGAGTCTGAGTATTCATACAACCTGGACTTCGCCCTGATCAAAACCTTTTCAGATATAGCCCGTTTGGAAGTCAACACATTTTATACCTGGCTGGAAGATGCCATGGTTCGCAGGGATTTCCAGTTTAACGGGCAGGAACAGATTCTGTATGACGGGGAACTCAGTGATGTTGAGGCTGTCGTCAATGCCGGAAGAGCGTATGTGTATGGGGCAAGTGCTTCGCTGGGCATTGAGGTTGGCACTCACCTGGCTTTTGATTCCAACGTGACAATCACCGAAGGTAAAGACCTTTCGAGTGATGAACCGTTGAGACATGTGGCACCATTGTTTGGTAAAGCCGGCTTCACCTATAAGGCAGAAAAGATACGCATTGAAGCCTACACAGAGTTTAACGGTGAAAAGGATATTTCCGACTTTTCTCCATCTGAACAGAGCAAAACACACCTCTACACCGAAGATGGGTCCCCTTCCTGGGCGACATTGAATATAAAATCCTCCTACCAGCTCAACGAAACATTTCAGGTCAATGCGGGCATTGAGAACATCCTGGACAAGCACTACAGGCCTTATTCTTCGGGAATCAGTGCGGCCGGGAGAAATGTTGTCATTGCTTTGCGTGCCACACTCTAAGAGTTAATTGAGTAACATTTCTCTTTTTCATTCGTATTTAAGGTAGTTTGATACCGGTAAACGTTAATATTTCAAATTTGCTTATAAGTTGGATTTGTATTGGTTACTTTGGGTCCAAACGAAAATGACTTTTAGGGTGTTTAACGGATTAAAATCAAGCAGTTAACAAGATGCTTACAAACATTAAATACTTCTTAAAAATCTAGAAGTTAGAGCAAATATGCCTAGTTTAAGAGCAATACTTTTTCGGTGTTTTAGGCATTACTTGTAAGGGTTAGTACAGGTAATCGCTCTCTTATTTTTAACGAATTCGTAGTGCATGTACGAAAAATTCAACAATTACAGGTACCCTGCTTTTTTGGGTATTCTCATGATTGTCTTTTCACTTAGCGCCTGCATCAACAAGGGAGATGTCGACCGTTTTGTAGATGAAATTAATGACAAGGGATTGGATGTGTCGGTCAAAGAACCGGTAGACCGCAACTTTGCGGACATCAAAAACAGTGGAACCCTCCGTATGATCACCCGCTACAGCTCCAATACCTATTTTCTTCATCAGGGGATTGAATGGGGCTTTGAATACGAACTCGTGAATGAGTTTGCCAAGGAGAATGATCTTGCCCTAGATATATTGGTGGTCGGTCCTGATGAAAATCCTTACGATATGCTGAACAGCGGCGAGGGTGATATCATTGCTGCCAACTATACCATCACCCCTGAGAGAGACAAATATGTCGATTTTACCAGGGCATATAATATAGTGGACCAACTGCTAATCTACTCGGAAAGCATTGAAGATCCTCCCAAGACTCTAGAAGAACATGCCCAGCGTGAGATCCCTATTACGGTACGCAGGAACAGTTCCTATTATTATCGGCTGCGTGAGCTGCAGAAGAAAATAGACGGGCTTAAGATTAATATGGTAGCTAATGACAAGGATACAGAATCGTTACTGTTTGATGTGTCCAACGGAGACATCGAGGCGACCGTTGCAGATGACAATATTTACCAGGCCTCGAGCAAATATATGTCCGGACTGGTTCAGGGCCCAACTGTTTCTGAAAGTGATACCATAGCATGGGCGATCAGGGATAATGCCCCGGAGCTCAAAACCCAGCTCAACAGGTTTCTGTACAAACATTTTCGCTTTGGTGGAGATGATGGCACCGTGAAACGTTCCACCTTTTTGAATATACTGCGTAAACGGTATTTCGAAGAGGGTCCTCAAATTGCCGAATACTATAATCCGGAAACCAAGATTGAGAGGTCGGGTGTAATTTCACCTTATGATGATATGATCAGGAGCCTTTCCGACTCCGCAGGTGTTGACTGGCTAATGATTACCTCCATGGTTGCCCAGGAGACAAAGTTTAATCCCGAATCGGAAAGCTGGGCAGGAGCTATCGGCTTGATGCAGGTTATGCCGCGCTTTTCGGAAGTGGAAAACAAAAAGATGCTTTATGATGAAGAGACCAATCTGCGAGAAGGTATCAGGATTATTACGGAACATTTGAAACACTATTCTTACATGGATTCTACCAATCAGTGGGCTTTCGCACTGGCGACCTATAACGCCGGTCCGGGGCATGTCGCTGATGCAAGAAGGCTGGCTATTGATCAGAATAAAAATCCCAATGAATGGGAGAACGCTTCTGATGCCCTATTGAAACTAATGCAGCGAAAGTATTATAAAGATGCCCGTTATGGGTTCTGCCGGGGAATTGAAACGGTTCGATACGTGAAGGAGGTGCTGAATCGTCACCGAACCTATGAGAGCATTCTGGCAGCTTCCGATTCCGGTAAGCAGAAGAAGTTGCCGGGCGTGATCGGTATCTTTAATTGACCTTCAATACAACCAGGGTAATGTCATCATACTGAATGTTGTTGGCGAACCGGTTGACATCCGCTACAATGGCATCTTGCACTTCTTTAGCGCTGCCGCCCCTGTTCTTTTTAATACATTTGATCAGGCGTTCATCTCCATACTCTTCTGTCTCGTCGGCGTTCATAGCTTCAGTCACTCCATCGGTAAAGAAGACCAGCAGATCACCGCTTTCGAGTTGTATGTTTGATTCCGTGTAGGGACTCATTGTTTCCATAGCACCGAGTATCAAACCTCCCTCTTCCAAAAGCTCTATTTCCTCACTGCCATTCTTCAGATAAATGGGCGGATTGTGACCTGCATTGACATATTTAAAGGTAGATTCTTTAGGATCAAAAAGACCCCAGAAAAAGGTAATAAACTTGTCGCTCGGAGTGTTCTGGTAAATGATGTCGTTCATCCTACCGGAAGCCTCTCCAAGCGTAATATCGATAGGAAGCAACACGTGCAACATCGACTGCAGGTTGGCCATAAGTAGTGAAGCAGGGATCCCTTTGCCGGTAACGTCCCCTATGGCTACAAGCAGGTTGCCGCTGGGAGTCTCCAGAATGTCATAGTAATCACCGCCTACCTGGTAAGATGAGATATTGGTGGCTGCAATATCCAGCTTATCGCTGGAGGGTATGGGATCAGGAAGTAATCCGCGCTGTATGGATTTGGCAATGGTCAGTTCTTCCTCAAGCCGTTCTTTTTCAATACGTTCTTCCAGCAAGTAGGTTTTCTGTATGGAGAGCATGGCCAGGTTGCCAAGGGAGCGCAGGAAGTTATAATCAGAGGAGGAATAGCTCTCCTTATTGGCCCTGGCACCTACACCGAAGACCCCGATCTTATCATTTTGAAGGCGTAGGCCAATAATTGCTTTGATGCCCTGTTTTTTGAGAAAAGGGATCTCCTCGCCAAGTGAATCATCTACTTCCACCAGGTCTTCTTCAAGCTCAAAGAGTTTATCAATCTGTTTTTTAGAAAGCTTTTCGTTTATGCCGCTGGTGGTCACCATTTCTCTTACATCTTCGTGCTGCAGGAGGAAAAAGAATTTTTGAATGAGCATCTGGCCAAGCATGGCAAACTTGAAGACCCGGATGATCTCATCCCGGTCCACCATCATGTTAAAATCCTTGCTGAGGTCGAACAGGGTATTCAACTCATAGACCTTGCGGTCGAGCATGCGATTAATGCGCCGCAGTTCGGTGAACATCCGTGAGTTGGCTATAGCCACCGAAGAGATAATGGTCAGGCTCTCGACAAACTCAATCTCCTGTTCTTTGAGTGGCTGTTTGGTTCCTTTTGATCCCAGGCAGAGAAAACCGATATGATTGTTACTGGTGCGCAGGTTGAAAAAGATGCACTGCTGGTCACCGTCGATGAGCTCCGGCATCTCAATATCATCGATGCCGCATTGAATTACCGATTGTTGTTTTACCTCTTCGTCCCATTCGGGGTCAATGATCTCACCCTCTTTAGGGCAAGCGCGTCCTTTTGATTTGGAAACCAAATAGTTGTCTTCCCCGGGCTGGTATATGATGATCATACCCTTCGTTACCATCAGTTTCCCCATGGTAATAAGCAGCAGGTTATTGAGCACAAAGTCCATGTCCTGCGACTCAATGAGCATGCGGGAGGTCTCCAGAAGCGTACGCAATTCAAAACGAGAGTGCAGGTCTTCTTTATTGGGTGAAGAGTTGCTCACTGCTTTTACCGTTTTTTTGTCATGCGAATTTCATTCGTATCGCCGTCGTTCAAATACTTTACCTCGTCCATCAGCTTTTTGATGAGGTAGACACCTACCCCGCCTCGTTTTTTATTTTTTATCTGCCTGCGTACATCAGGCTCGGAATAGTTTGATGGGTCGAAAGACTCTCCAACATCCAGCAGGGAGACCCAGAATTCATCGTCATTACAACCCAATTCGATATCTACAGATTTTTGGTCGTCGTATTTGTAGGAATGCTTTATAATATTGGTGTAAGCCTCATCCACTGCCAGCCTGATATCAGCAACATCTTGTTTTTTAAATCCATATTCGGTTGCATACTTGGCTACAAAATCACGCACTTTTGCCAGATGCTTGGTAGAAGCTTCAACCGACATGCTATGTTTTGAATAATTTTTAGACAAGACAGTACCCTTAGTGATTGTCCTTTTCAAATTTTTCGATAGCGTCTTCCTCTGCCTCAAGAATGTCATAAAGGGTGGGGAAACCGAGCAAATCAAATACGTTGTAAACTTTGGAATTCATGTTGGTAAGCTTGATATCTCCGCCTAGATTTCTGACATCTTCTATATAGGCCATGAAAACCCCTAAACCGGCACTGGCTATGTAATCCAAATCGTCACAGTTAACGATAATCTGATGCTTATCCTTGTCGATGAGTGTTTTTAAGGAATTTTCCAACTGAGAGGCAGTATGAGCATCCAATTCTCCGCTAAGCTCGAGTACATCGTAAGAGTCAACTTGCTTATGGTTAATTTTAAAATTTTTCATCGCTGCGGATTTATTGATTAAAAACGGTTCCTAATGATTTTGGATGATAAACATAAAAAAAATTAAGAACATGCTTTCGAGCAAAAAGTTTATCGTAATTAAGCCGTTGTGGGTGTTTCGTGATTTTGATTACAGGATTACGAATATGAGAGAGGAATGATTCAAAAAAAATAGGACCTCACACGTATCAGGTGTGAGGCCCTGACTATTCATCAAGAGAGACGCTACTTGAGCGCACTTAAATTTACAAAATTACAGAAACATTAAACAACTCTAATTATCATGTTATTAGAATCTTACCGTTAAATGATGTAAAGCGGTCTACCTATCAGAGCTAATCCTCGATAACATCTCATTACCGCTAATATCAGTTAGGCACTGTTAGACAACTTATAATGCGGAATTAGATTTGAACCAAAATTAAAGTAACAGCACATCTATATATATAACTGTTTAACCCAATAATATGCCTTCCATCACTTAGATGTTTGGAATTAAGAATTTTATCGGTAAATGCCAGAACATCCCAGATGAGAATAGCCCTAACAATATTCTCATTATTGAGATATTACAAGAACCCGATCTTTTGATTAAGATCGGGTTTAATTTTTATTCTGTCCCTTAGTACTAGTGGCGTTTAATGTTTCTTTCAAATCATGTTTAATCACCTATTTATTGGAATAGTATCTACTCCCGATATAAATAAAAAATGTTCTTAATTGATCTGGCAAGAGTTGAACTCAAACGGCAGTGAGGGTGAAGGTTGTGAAAATCTCTTATCTAAAATTTAACCTCGGAGGATGTTTAGTCTCTTGGAGACAATTAAGATAAGGTGCTTCTATAATTCGATAACTTTTTCTCTTATGAAATGGCAGGTATCCTTAACCAACCTGTTTGCACTGCTTGATAATAGGCCCGAGCAGATGACATGTGCGCCCGAATCCGGATAATTTTTCAGGACTTTAAAAGTACTATCAACTCCCAGCTGCTTGTGCATATCCTTTATTGCATCCACGGAAACCACCTTATCCTGCTGACCTTCGTTTTTGTAATAATATCCGGTGTAGGCCGGACATCGGACCCGGGAAAAGGTCTCTTCGGTCATTGCGTCTTGAATAAATTTCCCGAGGGCCAGAGCTCCTTGAAGGGCATAAGTTGAGTACCATATCTTATTTTCTTCGGGTGAGTTACCTTCTTCTCCTTGAATCAGGTAGTTCTTACCCGGAATAATTCGCAACAAGGTCCTGGGAAGGCGATGCCCGAGAAACAATTGGCTGCTGCCATAGAATCGTACCAGGGGTGAGTAAAGCACGAGACCTGAAATGACATCCCTAAGTTCCGGTTGCGCGGCCAGATAGAGCCCCAATGAGCCCCCTGTTGAGGTGCCCATGATAATCACCTTCCTGCCGATTTTACGTCCAACCTCCAATGCTTTTTGGGCAGATTTCTTTAGTACATCGGCTGTTAACTCACTCAAAGGATTTGAAACATTCAGCCCGTGCCCATCGAGCCTGCTCAGGTAGAGATTAAAATCCAGCGTCTCGGCAACTCGTTTATGTACCGGATTGCCCTCGCCATGACTTGCCTTAAAACCGTGCAGATAGACCAATGCATAGTCTGTTTTAATCTTATTGGCGGGATCGGCCCATACAATTTTTGCCCGAGCGTGTTCTTTGAGAGCCTGTTCGTTATTCTCCTGTTCGTTTATCCACTCTTCCAGTTGATGGGGATTATCCGGCAGGTTTTCAGGTGAAAAGGACATTGAAATCCGGTTTACTTGTATGGTGTACGACGATACAGTGGATATAATAAAAAGGCACCTCCTGTGAAAGTTGAAGGTGCCTTAGGCTAAAAAGTCATGACTGATCAGTTTGCGCCTTCCACCTGACTGATCCAGTATTCTGTATTATATTCTTCGGCAAGATTTTGTCCCAGCTGTTCAGCTCTTTCCCGGGTGTCTGTAAGTCCTAGCCGAACACGGAACCAAATATTACCGGTCTCTTCCTGCCCGTATTTTACTACATATGCGTTTTCAAATCCCCGGTCTTTCCACTTTTGTACCTGGGCCTGTGCCTTTTCCTGTGATCTCCAGGCTTCTACCTGCAGGGAAAAATTACCGGAAGTGTTAAATGATATCTGGCGTCGCTCCTGTTTCTTCTTGACAGCAGCAATACTGTCTTCACGAGCCTGGGCAATGCTATCCATACGCTGTTGCTCCATGCGCTGCTGTCGTACCTGTTCCAATGAGTCCTGCCTTGCCTGTTCCCGCTGCTGAATTTCTTCCTCGCTGGGTCCGCAAGCACTCATTAAACTGATTAGTGTAACTGCGGTAATAGAAAAAAATATGAATTGTCTCATGGTGGATTGGTCTGATTATGTTAGTCTTGCAGATACCCTGTCAGGTATGGTAACAAAAGTAAACTTTGCATTATAATTCCAACTTGATCACTGCCTGATAACCTACCCTTATAATATATTTAAATTTTGTTCCTTAAAAGTTTAAAACGTACAAAAGGGTTGCTTAGATGCAGCTTTCTATTTAGATTTGATCTAAATTTCACAAACCTATCTTTTCGGACTGAATTATCTTAGGAGCAGGAAGTCATAAAAAAACTCCACCCTGGTATTTATCATTAGTTGCACTGATTATTGCAATCGGTGTGTTATTACCGCTGATCTACCTGGTAATTCGTGCATTCGGAGCTTCTCCGGATATGCTGTCCAATGTTGTATTCAGAGAGCGGAACCTGCGGCTGTTGGGTAATACGCTTTTGCTAGCTGCTGCCGTGTTGGTTGTCGACACTTTGATCGCACTCCCAATGGCGTACTTGTCCGTGCGCTGCAAAATAGTGGGAAGAAGAGCCATAACCATACTTGGTGTACTACCGCTTGCTATTCCCGGTTATGTGATGGCTTATGCCTTTATGGGGTTGGGAGGTTTCAATGGTAGTCTGAACGAATGGTTCGGTATCGCTTTACCACGCATTAGCGGATTCTGGGGCTCGCTGCTGGTACTTTCACTGTGCACTTTCCCTTACTTATACCTAAATCTGAGGACGGCCTTGCTGGGAATGGACCAGTCTATTGAAGAGGCTTCACGTTCACTGGGTCACGATGCTAAATCGACCTTTACCAAGGTAGTGCTTCCGCAACTTCGTCCGGCCTACCTGGCAGGTGGGCTGTTGGTAAGCCTGCACGTTTTCGGAGATTTCGGAACCGTATCGCTGATGCGTTTTGAAACCTTCAGCTATGCGCTGTACCTGCAGTACATCTCGGCCTATGACCGCATTTATGCAGCCTGGTTGGCTCTTATGCTGCTGGGTCTTACGACAGCGGCCCTTGTGCTGGAATACCGCCTGCTTAAAAAAGCGATTTTTCACCGTCTCGGACGCGGAGCGGCACGGGCTAAAACATACCTTGAGCTGGGGCCTTGGAAACCTGTAGCCTATATCTTCGTGACGGTTCTTTTCATTGTCGCCATCGTCTTGCCGGTTTCCTCTATTACATTCTGGGTAAACCAGACTGCCTTTGTAAATGTGGCGGGAGATTTGTGGGAATCCTTCGGTAACTCCGTTAAAGCATCGGCTCCGGCAGCGGTACTCACAACATTGTTGGCCTTACCTTTGGCTTATATAGGTGTTCGTTATAAGACCAAGCTTAGTAATCCCATCGAACGGGTGGCCTATCTCGGTTATGCTACACCTCCGCTGGCTTTTGCCCTGGCCTTCGTGTTTTTCTCACTCTATGTTTCAACTGCCCTCTACCAGTCCCTGTTACTGCTTATCATTGTATATTCTCTACATTTTTTAGCCGAGGCTATTGGTCCTCTGCGGAGTGCTTTGTATCAGGCACCGCCACAGTTAGAAGAAGCCGCACAATCCATGGGCTACTCGTCCACCAAATCATTTTTTAAAGTTACACTGCCTCTATTAAGAGGTGGAATTATTGCGGCGTCATCTTTGGTTTTCTTATCCGCGATGAAAGAGTTATCCATAACTTTTTTACTTTCGCCTATAGGCTTCAATACACTGGCTTTGAGTGCATGGTCTTATACCGGTGAGGCGATGTTTGACAAAGCAGCACCTTTTGCACTCACTATTTTGTTGTTTTCAGCGTTATTTGTAGGATTCTTGTTTACTAAAGAATGGAAAAAAACATGAAAGATCTCTTAACGGTAAAAAATCTAACCAAGTCCTTCGATGAGAACGGACCGGTGGTAGACCATCTTGACTTTACCGTTAGGGAACATGAGATATTTGCTTTGCTCGGACCAAGCGGTTGCGGCAAGACGACCTGCCTTAGGCTTATTGCCGGTTTTGAACATGCCGATGAAGGCGAAGTCAGGGTGGAAGATGAAGTGCTTGAATCACCATCAAAGCATACTGCCCCCCAAGACCGTGGGATCGGTTTTGTGTTTCAGGACTACGCCTTGTTCCCGCATTTGACCGCTATTGAAAATGTGGCATTTGGTCTTACTGATATACCCAAATACAAGCGAAAAGTATTTGCCGAAGAGGTGCTTTGTCGTACCGGTATGGGTGACTATAAAGATCGCAATCCCAGTGAGCTATCGGGAGGGCAGCAGCAGCGAGTAGCCCTTGCCCGTGCCATAGCGCCAAAACCGAAATTGGTACTGCTCGACGAACCCTTTTCAAATTTGGATGCCATTCTTCGCGAGTCTACAAGAAAAGAGGTGCGCAGCATTTTAAAGAAGGCCGGTATGAGTGCTCTACTGGTTACTCACGATCAGGAAGAAGCTTTGTCTTTCGCTGACCGGATTGCTGTAATGAATGACGGGAAAATAGAACAGATTGGGACTCCTGAGGAAGTTTATTACAAGCCCAAGACCAAATTTGTCGCCCAGTTTCTGGGCAGAACCAATCTCTTTCATGCGGATGCTACCGGCAGTTCGGAAATCACTACCAAGCTTGGTCCCATGCGTATCAATGCCGATGCCGACGGCCGCATACTTTGTTCCATCCGTCCTGAACATCTCACCCTTAAAACACCCGGTTCGGAACAAGAAGAACAGATTGGTACTATCATTGGTCGTGAGTTCAAAGGACACGATATTACTTATCACGTTCTACTGAATGGAGAGAAGTATCTTGTTCACACAGATAATCGTGTGTTGTTTGAACAGGAAGATCCCGTAGTTATCAAGCCCCTTGAATCTGCGGTTATTCTTGAAGAAAAAGAGTAGGGATTATTATGAGTTTATCCGGATTACTGATATTACTGATCATTGCTGCCATTTGTGGAGGCATAGGCCAAAGCATTTCCGGCTACTCCATGGGAGGGTGTCTGATCTCTATAGTCCTCGGGTTCGTCGGGGCATTTATCGGCAAGTGGCTGGCTGCTGAATTGGGCCTGACTTACCTTCTCCCGGTTACCATCGACGGGGAAACCTTCCCAATAATTTGGGCCATTATCGGGTCCGCCCTCTTCACTATGGTCATAGGACTTGTGACGCGGGGCAGGAAGCCTGTTTGACCTTAACTACTCCTCAACGCTGAAATCCTGATTATACGGATTATTATCAAATCCGGGTGTGACATTTACGAATCCGTGTCCGGATGCATTATGGCAGGTGTTGCAGGATCCTATAAAATCTATAGCCACCTTTCGGGTGGTTTCCCAGTTTCTGTCGGCCAATGCATCTTCTACAGGTTGGATGGTCGGATCAAGGAATAATTCCATTAAGCGTGCAATATCATATCCCTCATATCCGGGTATATCTTTTTTGATTTCATCTGCAATAGCTCTGATTTCATGGAAGTAAAACTGAGCCAGCTCCTGGTTTTGAGCATCGACAGCGAGGGCAAATTTATGGGTATAGTAGGACATCGTACTCATGTATTCCGCCAATTCCGGCGTAGGAGTCTGCTGAACTGAACTCTGCTGTTCTTGTTGTTGGGACTGCTGTTCCGGGGGTGAGCATTGAGAGATAAAAACAAATGAGGAAAGGATGATACTTAGAAGAGTCGGCACTAAAAATCTATGCGGCATAAGTATAGCGAATTGATTCGTTATTTAGAAAGAATCTAAATATATAAACTATTAGGAAAAATAGGAACCGAATCTCCGCTGAAATAAATTGCTGGAATCTAGCCCAGTTCTTTGTAAAAAACTGTTAAGTAAAAGGTAATAAAACGATTAATGAGTTTTTATTTAGTAAGATATTAGAAGTCAAGATATACTATCGTAAGCAACTATTTTTTCAATGACATAATACCGCTACGAATGAGTCGCTTTTTAACACATCTGGAATGTTCAAAAACGGGAGAGACCTATGATGCCGGTACACTTCATAATGTATCCGAGGCCGGTTATCCGCTTTTTGCCCGTTATGACCTTGAGTCAATCAAAAATTCCGTTGATAAGTCTGTTTTTAAAGAGCGGAATCCGATCATGTGGAGGTATCGTGAACTTCTGCCCGTAAATGATATGAAATATTGCATCTCACTGGGTGAAGGATTTACTCCACTTAGAAAGGTCGATACGCTTGGAGGAAAGCTGGGAATAAGCAACTTGTTTATAAAGGATGAATCCTTAAACCCTACCGGTTCATTTAAAGCGAGGGGAATTTCTGCTGCCATCAGTGCGGCGCTGGAAAGAGGAGCACGCGAATTCGCTATGCCGTCGGCAGGAAACGCAGCGGGTGCACTCGCTGCCTATGCGGCCGATGCAGGAGTTTCCGCTCACGTATTCATGCCAAAGGATACGCCGCTCGCTTTCAAACTCGAGTGTGAATATTATGGCGCGGAGATGGAATTGATCGATGGACTGATCACAGATTGCGGACAAATCATCCAGAAGCGAAAAGAGAAGGAGGGCTGGTACGAGATTTCGACTTTAAAAGAGCCCTATAGGCTGGAAGGTAAAAAAACGATGGGCTTTGAGTTAGCCGAGCAGTTCGAATGGGAGCTTCCGGATGTTGTTATTTATCCGACCGGAGGTGGTACCGGCCTCATCGGGATGTGGAAAGCCTTTGATGAGATGGAAAAATTGGGTTGGATAGGAAGCAAGCGTCCCCGAATGGTTTCGGTACAAACCGAAGGTTGTGCCCCCATTGTGAAAGCATTTAACAACAATATGAAAACGGCCGAGCCGTGGCAGAATGCGAGTACGGTGGTTTCGGGGTTGCGCGTGCCCAGTGCTATCGGTGACTTTTTGATTTTGGAAGCGCTCTATGAAAGCGAGGGGACAGCAGTTGCCGTTAGTGATGAAGAGCTTATCGACTACTCGAAAGTAATGGCAGCACATACCGGCATATTCCCGGCGCCGGAGGGGGGAGCAACGCTTGCTGCCCTTATGAAGCTAAAGGAGAAACAGTGGATCAAAGACGACGAGAAAATAGTGTTATTTAATACCGGAAGCGGTTTCAAGTATATGGAAGCACTGAATCGAAACACGAAAACAGTCAATGCTGCCAAGGCATAATCAGTTATGATGCCATCCGGTATGGAAATTTAGAATACCGGTAAAATCAATTCAAAAAGATTTTATTGCAGGTCTGAATACCATCCTTGTTTCGCTCAATATTAACGTAGGATCCCTTTACAGTGGTGCCTTCTTCAGAGAGGGCGAGCTCCTGTTCCATGATATTTACAGAAAGCTGCATGATCGCACCCTCATTTAGTTCCGTTTCTTCGGGAAGTAATTCATCGCTGTTGGAATCCATTGCCGCTCTCTTTGAAAAACGGTCTGCCGGATTCACTTTCCAAATGAGCATGCAGCTAAGAAATGCCGCAACACCGGCCAGCGAACCTAATACAATTGTCAGTATGATATCAATCATGATGTGTAACCCATGTCTTTTCCGGGTATGTATTTAAAACGATGCCAACTTTTTTATATCGCTTTAACTGCTCTTCTAACCCAAGCTTAATGTTTGTTTCCTATTTTTTGCTTTCCTGACGCTTTCAAACGCTTCGGAAAGTATCCATTAGTCTTTTGCTGTCAGCTCCTTCAACGAAAGTAGGAAAGGCTTTGTGAGAAGAGGTAACTTTTACTTCTTTCTCGTTGTGTGCTTTTCCAAGTAAAATGTCGAATGATTTCCTTACAGCTTCAGAATAATCTTCTGCCAGACACTCCTTAAATGTATTCATAGCGAATAGGTGTTTGATTTATTTAAAGATCAGTGGTGTGACGACGAAAATCCAGTGCAGTTACCTCAAAACGGCGATTATGAGAAGATCTTAATTATAACAGGCTGCTTGAGAGCTATGAAGGGGGAGTCATGGAATCCGGAAGCTTTTGACCACGTGTTTATTATTTGCTGAAAGGTGACTTAGATATTTGAGACAGGCTAAAGCTGGGTTGCAGCCAGTTCAGGTATCGCAGCCCTGACACCATCGATCACCTGTGCCATGCGATCATAGTCAAGAGTATCGGCAGTATCCAGGGGAGTATGATAGTTGGGATTTCGGTAGAAGGCGGTGTCGGTAATCATGGCAGCGGGGAAACCGTTCCGCCAGTAGTTGATGTGATCGGATAGTGTGACACCCGGCAACAAGCTAGGTGCATTAAGAGATTCGACAGGCAAGGGGGTGGCATGCTGCATGGAGGTCTGTACCACCCGTACGATTTTACGCTGAAACAGTTTTCCAACTACTGCAATGAAATTGCCTTTGGATGGATAAAAGGGGCGCAGTAAGAACAGCGGATATTGCTGGCTGTCGGGTTCATCACTGAAGAATCCGATCATTTCGAGAGCCAGCATGGCCCTTACTTTAATATTTTGTTGTTTCAGAGAATGAGCATGAACATAACTCCCCATATGGTCGGTATAAAAATAGGGTGGTTCTTCTAACGGATAGGAAACCAGCTCGACTTTCATTGAGAGTTCATTCTCCGGCAATAACCGGGAGAGCTCAAGGAGGCCTGCCACCCCGCTTGCATTATCATCGGCTCCGGGGTATGGCCCGGCCACATCATAGTGAGCTCCGATTATGATACGCTCTTTGGTATCAGGTCCAAAGAATGCACGTACATTGCGGACGGAAAAATAATCGGCCTCATACGGTTGATACTCAACGCTCGAGGAATATTTTTGAAACTCATTTCCAATAAATGAGGCAACCTTTTCGAGATTCTCAGGGTTTCCCGCATCTCTGGGTACCATATCCCGGGACAGGACAGAGACCAACTCTTTGAGACGACGGGCATCGGCCTTCATAACTATAATTCTTGATTTATGATTATTCGGACATACTCACTGAAACCCCTCAGGCCTGAATAAAGCAAGATCCGTCTAAAGCTTACTTCAGGTTAGGTGCTTTTTTACTATACTGCAAACGCTTAACATTTTTGGAGTCATTTGTTTACAGGCATGGAACATGAGTTAGAAAAAAAAGATGAAAAAGAGATCTTGCAGTCAGAACTATCGGGTACCCGGTTGCTCCTGCTTTCGGTAATCTCTGCCTCGTTATACCTGCTATTGGCGATTTTGATATACTACTTTATTTATGAAGAGAGCGTCACCAAAGCTTTTGACCATGGAATGTCCATAAATATGCAGGTTTTGACCGGAGTTATTGCAGGTGGCCTTGCTGCGGCAGGTGTGGGATTTGTAATTGTTCGGGAACCTGTAGCCGGGGTATTGAACGATTTCTACATCGTAAAAGCGATCTCCAATATTCGTTTTAATAATTTTGATCGTCTGCAGCTTTCTTTCTTTGCAGGTGCAGGGGAAGAGTTGTTGTTTCGAGGTGCCATACAGCCTCTTCTTGGCATATGGATTACTTCACTGGTATTTGTGGGACTGCACGGTTACTTCAAATTCAAATCAGCCGGACATATTCTGTTCGGAGTAATGATGTTTGCCCTGAGTGTCATGCTGGGTTACCTCTATAGGGAGGCCGGGCTGATAGCTGCCATGACAGCCCATGCCGTATATGACGTAATTATGTTGAAGTGGATGGACGGCAGTGAATTCGCTGAAAGCTCTTCTTAATCCCGGATCAATCCTCTCGGGTAGGCAATG